>CAZNMF010000401.1:0-24623 GCA_964573795.1 uncultured Solibacteraceae bacterium | reverse complement strand
CGTGCTCGTCAGCGTCGATGAGGGCGCATCGTCGGTCGACGACGATGCGACGCTGATGACGAGACTGGGCGAGGCGCTGCAATCGTGCGCCAGCGTCGTCGGGGGCCTCGTCGTCACCGGCGGCGACACGGCCGTCGGCGTGCTGTCCGCGTGGGGCATTACCGGGCTGAGCGTGATCGACGAGCTGGAGGCGGGCATCGTGCTGTCGTCGTCGATCGGTCCACGCGCGCTCGCGGTCGTCACGAAGTCGGGATCGTTCGGCGACCGCGACGCACTCGTGCGAGTTCGCGGGCGTCTTCGGAAGGAAAAGTGATGGATCGTCCGATCATCGCGATCACGATGGGCGACGCGGCCGGCGTCGGCCCCGAGATCGTCGTCAAAGCACTGGCGCGTCCTGATGTCGCGGCACAGTGCCGCGCGCTCGTCATCGGCGACGCAAAGCGGCTCGAGAAGGCGGCCGCAATCTGCGGCGTGTCGATCGCCGTGCGTCGCGTCGCCGGTCCAGCGGACGCGCGTTTCGAAGCCGGCACGATCGATTGCGTCGATCTCGCGTTGATTCCCGAGAATCTGCCATTCGGCGCGCTGTCGCCGATTGCGGGCGACGCGGCGTATCGCTACATTGCGCGCGCCGTCGAGCTCGCCGTGGCCGGCGAGGTCGACGCGATCTGCACGGCGCCCATCAACAAGGAAGCACTGCACGCCGGCGGACATGTTTTTCCCGGACACACCGAGTTGCTCGCGCATCTCACGGGCACGCCAGAGGTGTCGATGATGTTGAGCGCGCCGGGGCTGCGCGTGATTCACTGCACCACGCATATCGGCCTGCTCGACGCGATCGCGCGCATCGACGCGGATCTGGTCGAGCGGACGATCCGCCGCGGACACGACGCGCTCGTGCGCGCCGGCATTTCGTCGCCGCGGATCGCCGTGTGCGGCATCAATCCGCATGCGGGGGAGAACGGCCTGTTCGGCCGCGGCGAGGAGGAAGCGAAGATCGCGCCCGGCATCGCACGCGCGCGCGCCGCCGGCATCGACGCGATTGGCCCGCTGCCGGCGGACACGACGTTCTTCCGCGCCGTCCGCGGCGACTTCGACCTCGTCGTCGCGATGTATCACGACCAGGGACATTGCCCGGTGAAAGTGCTCGGTCTCGATGCGGGCGTCAACATCACGATTGGCCTGCCTGTCGTTCGGACGTCCGTCGATCACGGCACCGCGTTCGACATCGCCGGCACGGGCAAGGCCGACGAGCGCAGCCTCGTCGAAGCGCTGCGACAAGCCGCGCAGTTGGCGACGCGAAGGGAAGATCAGAGACAAGTTAAAAGTTGAAAGCCAGAAGCCAGAGGCGACGTCCGCGATGCGATGTAGGGGCGGCCCCACGCGGTCGCCCGTGTCATCCGCCCGCAGACCGTAGCCCGCAGGCCGTAGCCCGAAGTAGACTGTCCGCACACCAATGACGACTCCACCCGCGCGAACGACGCGTGTGCGTTATCAGGTCGTGGCGTTGACGACGACGCTGGCGATGGTGACGTACATCGATCGCGTCTGCATCTCCAAGCTCGCGCCGGACATCATGCGCGACCTCAGCCTGTCGACGGTCGAGATGGGCTACGTCTTCAGCGCGTTCGCGATGTCGTATGCGCTGTTCGAGATTCCGACGGCCGCGTGGGCCGACCGGCTCGGCACGCGGGCGGTGCTGACGCGCATCGTGCTGTGGTGGTCCACGTTCACGATGGCCACGGGCGCGGCGTTCAACTACGTGTCCATGCTGGCCGTGCGCTTCCTGTTCGGCGCGGGGGAGGCCGGCGCATGGCCGTGCGCGGCGCGCGCTCTCTCACACTGGATTCCGACGCGCGAGCGCGGCACGGTGCAGGGCATCTTTTTCGCCGGCGCGCACCTGGTCGGCGGGCTGACGCCGATTCTCATCGTCGCGCTGCTGCCGCACATGCACTGGCGGACGATGTTCGTGCTGTTCGGGGCAATCGGGTTCGTGTGGGTCGGCGCGTGGCGCGCGTGGTATCACGACGAGCCGACGGAGCATCCGCGCATCAGCGCGGTCGAGCGCGATCGGATCCTCGCCGAGCGTCCCGCCGCCGTGCCGCACGTCGCCGGCGCCGCGTACTTCTGGCGCCTGCTGCGCGATCGCAACGTGATCGCGCTCTGCATCATGTACATCTCCAACAGCATGATGTTCTATTTCTGCATCACGTGGCTGCCGACGTATCTGCAGCAGCGCCACGGCTTCGACGCGACGGCGCTG
The DNA here is from genome assembly GCA_964573795.1 of uncultured Solibacteraceae bacterium. Lineage (GTDB taxonomy): Bacteria > Acidobacteriota > Vicinamibacteria > Vicinamibacterales > SCN-69-37 > CAZNMF01. The sequence continues at coordinate 22,363 of CAZNMF010000401.1, read as the reverse complement.
GGCTTTCTGTCCGGCCTGCCGCTCCTCGTGAGCGTGCCGAGCGATCTGTTCGGCGGCGTCGTGACAGATCGGCTGTCCGCGCGCTTCGGACTGAAGGCGGGCCGCTGCGTGCTCGGCGCGATCGCGTACGTGATCTCCGCGGTGGCCTTGTTCATCGCCGCGGCGTCGGGATCGCCGCTGCCGGCCGCGATTCTGATCGCCGTGGCCACGGGCGTCTGCATGTTCACGCTCGGCGCCGCGTGGGGCGTCTGCAGCGAAGTCGGCCGCAACCACATCGCCGTCGTCGGCGCGATCATGAACACCGCCGGCCAGGTGGCGAGCATGGCGTGCCCGCTCATCGTCGCCTACTCGGTGACGCTCTTTCGCAACTGGGATTTCCCGCTGTATCTGCTGTCTGCGCTGTTTCTGATTGGCGCGGGATGCTGGCTGATGATCGATCCGACGCGGCCGGTGTTCAACGATCAGTCGGCGCCGCAGCCCGTCGCCGTCGCGGCCGCAACCATCTCCGAAGTGTGACGCGTCCGTCGCCCATGTCTCCGTCAGGATCCTCCATGTCCCGGTCCCGCTTCGCTCTCGTCCTCGCCGCAGGCTTTACGACGTTCGCGCTCGCTCAAGGTCCGGCGTCCGATTTCGTGCCCGACGAGACGTTTCGCGGATCGACGCTGACCGGCTGGCACACCATCGGACCGGCCACGTGGACGGCGAAGGACGGCGAGGTGTCGGGCGTCGCGGGCGCGGCAGGCGGCGGCTGGCTCGTGCTCGATCGGGCGTATCAGGACGCGGACTTCTTCGCGCGCGTCCGATGCGGCGATCCGTGCGACGCGGGCGTGCTGTTCCGGCTGCAGGACGTGGCGAACGGCACGTCTGGCGTCTATGTGTCGCTGAAGACCGGCGATCTTGCGACGTACCGGCTGACGATCGACGCGAACGGACGCGAGATTGCGCGCGAGCCGCTGCCGCCCGTCGGCCCGTTCGTGCGCAGCGCGCCGCCTCCGAATCCGAACGGCCGCGGCGGGCGCGGCTTCGCGATGACCGGCGCGGGCCGCGGCGGATCGCCGATGACGCTGCCATCGCCCCTGCCCGAGCTGATGCCGCCGACGCCCGGTCTGCGCGCCGGCGACTGGAATCAGATCAGCGTGGCGGTCGACTCGGACATCGTGCGGCCGACGCTCAATCAGGGCATCGACTTCATTCCCGGCGCGATCGGCGACAGCGGGTCGGGCTATGGGCCGATCGCCTTGCACGTCGGCGCGGGCATGGTGACGTTCGCCGACGTGTCGTTCAAGGATCTGCACGCGCGCGTGCTGCCGGCCGAGGCGGTATCGCCGCGCTTCCGCGTGCAACGCCTCGACGACTTCTACTACTCGTGGGGCGCGGGCGTCGCCGACTTCAATCGCGACGGCGTGCTCGACGTCGTCGCAGGACCGTACTACTACCTCGGCCCGACGTACACGACGCGCGAAGAGATCTACGTCGGCGCGGCGCAGAGCCCGACGTCGAGCTTCGCGAATACGTGGGTCGACTACGCGTCGGATTTCACCGGCGACGGCTGGCCGGACGTGCTTGCCGCCGAGAGCCGTCCGATGACGCTCTACGTGAACCCGCGCGGCGAGCATCGGCGCTGGGACAAGTTCCGCGTGCTGCCGCAGATCACCGGCGAGTTCACGGAGATGAAGGATCTCGACGGGGACGGCCGGCCGGAGATCATCTTCGGCATCGGCGGCGGCGGCGGCACGCTCGCGTACGCGAGGCCCGACCCGGCGAATCCGACCGCACCGTGGGCCGTGCACGCGATTTCGGAGCCGGGCCTCGCGCACGGGCACGGGCTCGGCGCGGGCGACATCAACGGCGACGGGCGCGTCGACGTCGTGCAAGCCGCGGGCTGGTGGGAGCAGCCGCCCGCCGGCGCGACGGGCACGTGGCCGTATCATCCCGTCGCGTTCGGACGATGGGGACGCGCGGAAGGCGCGGGCGGCGCGGAGATCGCGGTCTATGACGTCAACGGCGACCGCCTGCCGGACGTCGTCACCGGCCTCAATGCGCACGGCTTCGGGCTCGCCTGGTTCGAGCAGAAGCGCGACGGGGCCGGCGCGATCACGTTCGTGCGGCACATGATCATCGACGATTTCTCGACGACGAACGCAGGCGGCGTGACGATGTCCGAGATGCACGCGGCGGCCTCGGCGGACGTCGACGGCGACGGCGTGCCGGATTTCATCACGGGCAAGCGCGTGTACTCGCACCTCGAGAGCTACGTCGATCCCGATCCGAACGGCGTGCCGGCGTTGTACTGGTTCCGCACGGTGCGCGATCCGAAAGCGCCGGGCGGCGCGCGGTTCGTGCCGGAGCTGATTCACAACCGGTCCGGCGTCGGCGCGCAGATGTCCGTCGCGGATCTGAACAAGGACGGACGAGTGGATATCATCACGTCGGCGACACGAGGCACGTTCGTGTTCTTCGGACGGAAGCCATAGTCATTCGTAGCCCGTAGCCCGTAGCCCGTAGCCATGCACAACTACATCGACGGTCAGTTTCGAACTTCGTCAGCGACGGAACATCTTCCGGTCGTCAACCCCGCGACGGCCGAGGAGCTCGGCCGCGTGCCGCTCTCGTCCGCGTCCGAGGTCGACGCGGCCGTGCAGGCCGCGGCGCGCGCGTTTCCGGCGTGGCGGCGCGTGCCCGTCACCGATCGCATCCAGTTCCTGTTCAAGCTGAAGCACGCGCTCGAAGATCAGTTCGACGATCTGGCGCGCACGATCACGCTCGAGTGCGGCAAGACGCTCGCCGAGTCGCGCGGCGAGCTGCGGCGCGCGATCGAGAACGTCGAGGTCGCGTGCGGCGCGCCGTCGATGGCGCAGGGCTACAACTCCGAGGACATCGCGGCGGGCATCGACGAGATCATGATCCGCCAGCCGCTCGGCGTGTGCGCGATCATCGCGCCGTTCAACTTCCCGGCGATGATCCCGTTCTGGTTCCTGCCGTACGCGATCGCCTGCGGCAACACGGTGGTCATCAAGCCGTCGGAGCGCGTGCCGTTCACGATGCAGAAGGTGTTCGCGCTGCTCGATGGCGTCAAGCTGCCTCAGGGCGTCGTCAATCTGGTCAATGGCGGGCGCGAGGCGGTCGACGCGATTCTCGATCATCCGACCGTGCGCGCGGTGAGCTTCGTCGGATCGAGCGCGGTCGCGCGGCACGTCTACGCGCGCGGCGCCGCGTCCGGCAAGCGCGTGCAGTGCCAGGGCGGCGCGAAGAACCCGGTCGTGATCCTGCCCGATGCGGACATCGCGTCGGCGGCGGAGATCGTCGCCGACAGCGCATTCGGCTGCGCCGGACAGCGCTGTCTCGCGGCGGCCGTGGCCGTCACCGTGGGCGACGCCCGTGCGTCGTTCAGCGAGGCGATTCAAGCCAAAGCCCGGCAGCGCGTGACGGGCAACGGCCTCGACGAGGGCGTGCAGATGGGGCCGGTGATCACGCCGGAGAGCCTCGCGCGCATCGAGGCGCTCGTCGATCGCGCGATCCGCGATGGCGCACGGGCCGTCGTCGACGGCCGGCATCCGTCGATCGCAAGCTATCCGCGTGGCAACTTCGTGCGGCCGACCGTGCTCGACGGCCTGCCGCTGTCGAGCGAGATCGCGCGCACGGAGATATTCGGTCCCGTGCTCACGATGCACCACGTCGACGATGTGGACGCGGCGATCGCACTGGTCAATCAGGGCGCGTACGGCAATCAGGCGTCGCTGTTCACGTCGAGCGGATCGAGCGCGCGCAAGTTCCGCTACGAGGCGGAAGTCGGCAACGTCGGCATCAACGTCGGCGTCGCCGCGCCGATGGCGTTCTTCCCGTTCAGCGGCGCGCGCGAGAGCTTCTTCGGCGATCTGCACGGCCAGGGCCGCGACGCGTTCGAGTTCTTCACGCAGCAGAAGGTCGTCGTGGAGCGGTGGCCGAAGGCGTGGAGTCGGAAGTTCTAGGTTCTGAGGTTCTAGGTTCTAGGTTCTAGGTTCTGGGTTCTAGGTTCTGCGTTCGGGGTCTGGGTTCAGGTTCTGGGTGACGTGAGCGAAGTCGACGTCGACGTTCGAGAAGGGCGGTCATGAGCAGCGAGCGTTCGAACGATCACATTGGAGGGGCGGACCTTCAGGTCCGCCCGCTGCGGCCGAACCTGAAGGTTCGGCCCTCCGAACGGGCGTTGCGCTGGGTTCTCGTCGGCGCGACGGCTGTTGTCGGAATCTGGTTGATGCTGCAGGTCAACGCACGCGTACACGCGCAGGGCGCGGCGCAGGCGCCGGCGCGAGGAGCAGCGCCGCGGCCGAGCCCGTTCGTGCCGCCGGAGTCGCTCGACGACAACGACCACACGGGCTGGACGTCGATCTTCGACGGACGCACGCTCGACGGGTGGGACGGCAATCCTGAGGTCTGGTCCGTGGCCGACGGCGCGATCACCGCGGAGTCGACCGCCGATCGCCGGCTCGGCTCGACGCATCTGATCTGGCGCGGCGGCGATCTCGCCGACTTCGAGTGGATGCTCGATCTCAAGCTCGACGGCGACATCCACAGCGGCGTCGCCTATCGCAGCAGCGTCGATCTGGCGCGTGGCGCTGGCGGCGCGGGCCGCGGCGGACCGAACGCGCCGAAGGTGCCGTCCGATCCGAAGTGGACGCTCTACGGGCCGGGGCTCGACTACGACGCCGACCTCACGATGGCGGGTAACGTCGAAGAGCGCGGGACGAACCGCCGCGAGATCGCCTGGCGCGGCGGCATCGTGCGCGCGAACGCCGGCGTGCGGCCGCGTCTGATTGGCAGCGTCGGCGACGCCGATGCGCTGAAGGCCGTGCTGAAGCCCGGCGACTGGAATCGCATTCACATCATCGCCCGCGGCCATCAGCTCACGCACATCATCAACGGCCACGTCATGACCGTGCTGTTCGACGACGATCCGCAGTTCTTCAGGGCGTCGGGATTGATCGGGTTGCAGATCGAGATGTACGGGCTCGGACGGGTCAGCGCGAAGAATATTTGGATTAAGAGGTTCTGAAGTTCTGGGGTTCTAGGTTCTGGGGGTCTAGGTTCTGGGTTCTGGTTCCGAGGTTCTGGGTTCTGAGATTCCGAGGTGGGTATGAAACATCGATGGATCGGCCGGAGCGTCATCGTCGCCGGCGCGATCGCCGCGGCGTCGTGGACGATCGCCGCGCGGCAGCAGGCGGCGGCTCCGCCGGCGCAGCCGCAGATCACGCTCGCGCCGGGGCTGCGTGAGGTGCCGGACTATAGCAAGACCGTCGTCGAGCCGCCCGCGCCAAAGATTCACGATGGGTTCACGCCGATCTTCAACGGCAAGGATTTGACGGGCTGGCACGTGAGCCGGGAAGCGCGGCACGGCCTGACGCCGGACTTCCACGTCGCGCACGGGATGATCCTCGGCACGCAGCGGCCGCTCGGCAGCGGCGGGCTGCTCCTCACCGATCGCCAGTACCGCGACTTCGAGGTCTACATGGAAGTGAAGCCGGACTGGGGCAACGACAGCGGCATCTTCTTCCGCACGACCGAGTCGGGCGCGGCCTATCAGATCACGATGGACTACCGGCCCGGCGGCAGCATGGGGCGGCTGATCGCGGAGGGGGGCATCTCGTTCGGACGCGGCCGCGCGGCCGGCCCGGCGCCCGCGGCGCCTGCCGCCGCAGCACCCGCGCGCGGCAGTCAGGCACCGGATCCGGGAATGTCCGCATGGAAGCGTGAGGACTGGAACACGGTCCGCGTGCGCGTGACGGGAGACGTGCCGCACGCCACGGTGTGGATCAACGACAAGGAAGTGAGCGACGCGAGCGATACCGAGAATCACGCGGTCGGCGGCATGGTCGAAGGGCCGATCGCCATTCAGATCCACGGCGGCGGCGTGCGCTGGCAGCCGGGCGGATTCTGGCGCTGGCGCAACCTCGCCATCAAGGAAATCTTGCGGAACTGAGCAGCAGGATCCGCGCGCGACGCAGACGGTCGGCGCGGTTTGACGTAAGGAGAGACCGATGAAGATGCAGATGCGATTCGTTCTTCAGATGGCCATGATTGGCGCGGCGGGACTGGCGCCGATCGTGGCGGCGCAGAACCCGCCGGCCGCACAAGCGCCGCAGCAGCCGATGTCGTTCTTCGTCACCAGCGCGGGCGCGGCAGACGGCAGCGCAAACCTCGGCGGGCTCGCCGGCGCGGACGCGATGTGTCAGGCGCGCGCGGCGGCCGTCGGCGCGGGCAGCAAGACGTGGCACGCGTATCTGAGCACCAGCGCGACGAACGGCTCGCCGGCCGTCAACGCGCGCGATCGCATCGGCAGCGGACCCTGGTACAACGCGCGCGGCGCGCGCATCGCGCAGAACGTGGCGGACCTGCACGGCGACACGATCGAGCAGGCACGCTACGGCAACAATCTGAGCCGCTCGACCGTGTTGACCGAGAAGGGCGAGCCCGTCAAGGGCGCAGGCGACAATCCGAACCAGCACGACATCCTGACCGGATCGCAGACGGACGGTCGCGCCTACACGGACGGCGCCGATCACACGTGCGGCAACTGGACGAGCAACGGCACGGGCGCGGCGCAGGTCGGCCATTTCGATCGCACCGGCGGCGGCAACACGTCGTGGAACTCGGCGCACGCCTCGCGCGGCTGCAGCGGCCCGAACCTCGTGAGCACCGGCGGCGCGGGATATTTGTACTGTTTCGCGATCAATTGAGTTGACGGGCCGCCACGGGGGGCGGCCCCTATGTCCTTCTTCTCCGCTCTCGTCTCCATCGTCGGCGCGCCGCATGTCATCCGCGACGCCGCCGACATGCTGACGTACGAATGCGACGCGCTCGCGCACGTGCGCGCGACGCCGCTCGCCGTCGTGCTGCCGGGATCGGCGGCGGACGTGCAGGCGATCGTCCAGATCTGTGCGCGCGAGCGCGTGCCGTTCGTCGCGCGCGGGCATGGCACCGGACTCTCCGGCGGCGCGACACCCGTCGAGCACGGCATCGTCATCGCGCTGGCGCGCCTCAATCGCGTGCTCGACGTCGACCTCGCCAGCCGGCGGGTCACGGTCGAGCCTTGCGTGACGAACCTCGAGATCACGCAGCGCGTCGCGCCGCACGGCTTCTACTACGCGCCCGATCCGTCGAGCCAGCAGGCGTGCTCGATCGGCGGCAACGTCGCGGAGAACTCGGGCGGCGCGCACTGTCTCAAGTACGGCTTCACCGTGCATCACGTGCTCGCCGCCGATGTCGTGCTGCCCACGGGCGAGCTCATCACGATCGGCGGCGAGGCCGTCGATCGTCCCGGTCCCGATCTGCTCGGGCTCATCGTCGGATCCGAGGGCACGCTCGGCGTCGCGACGAAGATCGTCGTCCGCATCCTGCGCAAGCCAGAGTCGGTGCGCACGCTGCTGGCGGCGTTCGACTCGATCGACGCGGCGGGCCAGGCCGTGTCGGACATCATCGCGGCCGGCATCGTGCCCGCGGCCGTCGAGATGATGGATCGCCTCGCGATCCGCGCGGCCGAGGCCGCGGTACACCCGGGATTTCCCGCGAGCGAGGCGGTGCTGATCGTCGAGCTCGACGGCGTGCGGCAGGAGGTCGACGATCTCTTCGCCCTCGTCGAGGCGACGTGCCGGCAGCGCGGCGCCACCGAGGTGCGCCTGGCGCGTGACGACGACGAGCGCATGCGGATATGGAAAGGCCGCAAGGCGGCGTTCGCGGCGATGGGACGCGTCTCGCCGAACTACTACGTGCAGGACGGCGTCGTGCCGCGGATGCGGCTTCCGGACGTCCTCGCGCGCATCAAGGACCTCGAGCGCCGCTCCGGCCTCGCGATTGGCAACGTGTTCCATGCCGGCGACGGCAACCTGCACCCGCTGATCTGCTACGACGCGCGCGTGCCGGGGCAGACGGAGCGCGCCGCGGAGGTCGCGGCGGAGATCCTGACGTACTGTCTCGACGCGGGCGGATCGATCACGGGCGAGCACGGCGTGGGCGCGGACAAGCGCTGCTCGATGCTGAAGATGTTCGGCGCCGACGATCTGGCCGTGATGGGGCAGGTCCGCCGCGCGTTCGATCCGCTCGAGATCTGCAATCCCGAAAAGGTCCTGCCGACGCCGCGTCTCTGCGGCGAGGTGCCCGGCCCGTACCGCGCGCATCCGATCGAGCGCGCGGGCCTCGGCGAGCGCTTCTGACCGTCGATCGTGATACAAAGCATCGCAGTCCATGACCGCACTTGCGTGGAGCGGGCCGGGCGGCGCGCGGCCCGGCACGAATGACGACGCGATCGACGGCGTGGCGCCCGGGATCGTCGTCGCGCCGGAGCGAGCCGAGGATCTGGCGGCGGCGCTCGCCGAGGCGTCTCGACTGCGCGCAACGACGGTCGTCTGCGGCGGCCGCACGAAGATCGCGTGGGGACGTCCGACGTCGAGCATCGACATCGCGTTGTCGACCGCGCGTCTCGCGCGCCTCGTCACGCACAGCCACGGCGATCTGATCGCGACGGTCGAGGCAGGCGCGACGATCGAGGCCGTCAACGCGGCGCTCGCGCGCCACGGGCAGTGGCTGCCGATCGACACCACCTTCGCGGGCGCCACGATCGGCGGCGCGCTGGCCACGAACGACAGCGGTCCGATACGTCATCGCCATGGGACGCCGCGAGATCAGCTGATCGGCATTCGCCTCGCGACGGCCGACGGCCGGCTCGTCAAGGCTGGCGGGGAAGTCGTCAAGAACGTCGCCGGCTACGATCTCGGCAAGCTCGTGACCGGATCGCACGGCGCGCTCGCGGCCATCGTCGGCGCCACGTTCAAGCTGGCGCCGATCCCGCGCGCATCGAAGACGGTCGTGGCGCGCTGCCGCGATCGTCGAGCGGCGGCGATGCTCGTCTCGTCGATCGCGTCCGGAAGGTCGGAGCCGCTCGCGATGGAGATCGTCTCGAACAGCGACGCCAGCGCGGTCGACGTGCTCGTGCGGTTCGCGTCGACCGAAGCCGCCGTGGACGCGCAGGCCGAGGCGCTTTGCGCCGAAGCGCGCGCGTCGAACGTGACGATCGACATCATCGACGGCGACGCCGAGGCGGCGCTCTGGCGCGCGCACGGACAGCGCGTGTGGACCGGCGAGGGCGTCGTCGTGCGATGCGCATGGCCGCAGGCAGCGCTCGAGACCGTGCTGGAGCGCGTCCCGGACATCGCGCGCGAGACGCACACCGTCATGACGCTGACCGGCCGCGCGGGTATCGGCGCGGGGCACCTGCGAATCACCGGCGATGCCGCCGAGCAAGCCCGCGCCATCATGCAGCTACGCGCATCTGCCCCGACGCTCCAGCACGTCGTCATCCTGCAGGCGCCGCTTGCGATCAAGTCGCAGGTCGACGCCTGGGGCGACCTCGGCGACGCGGCCATCGTTCTGCAGGCGTTGAAGCGCGCCCTCGATCCGGCAGGAATTCTGGGCGCGGGAAGGGGGCCGCTGTGACGGGGACACTGGTCAAGTTCGAAGTTCGAAGTTCGAAATGTAGCCCCCTCGTAAGCCGTCCGCCTTCGCCAAGGCTACGGCGGACAAGTAAGCCGTAAGCCATAAGCCATAAGCCATAACCAAGCCCCGAGCCCCAAGCCATGTCTTCCTTCCTCCCCCCAGACGCACCGTCGCCCGAGCTGATCAGCGCGTGCGTGCACTGCGGCTTCTGTCTGCCGACGTGTCCGACGTACGTGTTGTGGGGCGAGGAGATGGATTCGCCGCGCGGACGGATCTATCTGATGAAGGCGGCGACGGAAGGACGAACGACGATGACGGAGTCGTTCGTGGGGCACATGGACGCGTGTCTCGGCTGCATGGCGTGCGTGACGGCGTGTCCGTCCGGCGTGCAGTACGGATCGCTGATCGAGAAGACGCGCGCGCAGATCGAGCGGCGGTACGCGCGCCCTGCCGGCGACACGTGGCTGCGGCGCGCGCTCTTCGCCGTGTTGCCGTATCCGTCGCGCCTGCGCGCGCTGTTCGCGCCGCTCGCGCTCGTCGGATCCGCCGTCCGCGCGGCGGGCCAGAGCCCGGCCGCGCGCGTGCTGCCGGCGCGTCTGCGCGCGATGCTGGCGCTCGCGCCGCCGGTGTCGTGGGCCGGGCTCACGAGCAACACCCCCGCGCGAACGCCCGCGACAGGCGAGCGGCGCCTGACCGTCGGACTGCTCACCGGCTGCGTCCAGCGCGTCGCGTTCCGTCCGGTCAACGACGCGACGGTCCGCGTGCTCGCGGCGGAAGGATGCGAGGTCCGCGCGCCGCGCGCGCAGGGCTGCTGCGGCGCGCTCGCGCTGCACGCCGGCGAGATCGAGCTCGCGCGCAATCTCGCGCGGAAGGCCATCGCGGCCTTCGACGATCCGGCGCTCGATCGCATCGTCGTCAACGCGGCTGGATGCGGATCGGCGATGAAGGAGTACGGCGATCTGCTGTCCTCCGACCGCGCGTGGGCCGAGCGTGCGCAGGCGTTCAGCGCAAAGGTCCGCGATGTCTCCGAAGTGCTGACCGAGCTCGAGCCGCGCGCGGTGCGTCACCCCATGGCTGCGCGCGTGGCCTATCACGATGCGTGTCATCTCGCGCACGCGCAGGGGGTGCGCGCGGCGCCTCGCGCGCTTCTCGCCGCGATTCCCGGCATCGAGGTCGTGACCGCGGCGGAGGCCGAGATCTGCTGCGGCAGCGCGGGCATCTACAACATCGTCCAGCCCGAGCCCGCGGAAGCCCTGGGTGCGCGAAAGGCCTTACACTTGTCCGCGCTTCAACCGGATGTCGTCGCCACGGGCAACCCGGGTTGCACGTTGCAGATTGCCGCGTCGGCCGCGAAGGCCGGCTGCCGGTGGCCGGTCGTGCATCCGATCGAGATTCTCGACGCGTCGATCCGCGGCCTCGCGCCCTGGGGACCGTCTTCAGCCGTGAGGTCGCGCGATGTGGTCGCAGACGTATGACCCGCTCGGAAACGCCACGCTCTCGACGATCGCCGCCGCGCTGCCGGCGCTGGTGCTGCTCGGCGCGCTCGGCATCTTTCGCCTGCGCGCGCACGTCGCGGCGCTGCTCGGCGTCGTCACCGCGCTGCTCGTCGCGACGCTGATCTTCCACATGCCGTCGGGGATGGCTGCCGACGCCGCGATCTACGGCGCCGCGTACGGGCTGTTTCCGATTGGCTGGATCGTCGTCAACGTCATCTTCCTGTATCGCCTGACGAACGAGCGCGGCCTGTTCGACGTGCTGCGTCACAGCATCACGGGCGTGACGCGCGACCGCCGGCTGCAATTGCTGCTCGTCGCGTTCTCGCTCGGCGCGTTCTTCGAAGGCGCGGCCGGGTTCGGCACGCCGGTCGCCGTCACGGCGGCGATCCTGATCGGCCTCGGCTTCCCGCCGTTGCAAGCGTCGGGGCTGTCGCTCATCGCCAACACCGCGCCGGTCGCGTTCGGCGCGCTCGGCACGCCGCTGATCGCGCTACAGAGCGTGACGAACCTCGATCTCTTCAAGCTCAGCGCGATGACCGGCCGGGAGCTGTCCGTGTTCTCCGTGATCGTCCCGTTCTGGCTGATGGTGGCCTACGCAGGCGTCGGCGGCGCGTTCGCCATCTGGCCGGCGCTGCTCGTCGCCGGGCTCGGCTGCGCGATCCCGCAGCTGCTGATCTCGAATCTCCACGGCCCGTGGCTCGTCGACGTCGCCGGGGGCGTGTGCTCGATCGGCGCGCTCGTGCTGTTCCTGCGCGTGTGGCAGCCGCGCGACGCATGGACTGGCGCCGCGCCCTCCGTGACCGGCGCTCAGGCGGCCGACGAGACGCGTCCGGACGCGGCGCGGGTGCGCCAGGCGTGGCTGCCGTGGATCATCCTGTCGCTGCTCGTGTTCCTATGGGGGATTCCCTGGTTCAAGAACTGGCTCGACGGCGTGTCCATCGTCCGCCTGGCGGTTCCCGGCCTGCACAATCTGATTCAGCGCGTCCCGCCGGTCGTGCCCGACGCGCGGCCCGAAGCCGCGGTCTTCGCCTTGAACTGGCTCTCCGCGACCGGCAGCGGCATCCTGGTCGCCGCCGTCGTCGGCGGCTTCGTCATGGGCTACCGCGTGCCGGAGCTGCTGCGCCAGTACGCGCGCACGCTCCATGACGTGCGCTTCTCGCTGCTGACGATCGCCGCGATGATGGCCGTCGGCTACGTCACGCGCTATTCGGGGCTGGACGCGACGATGGGGCTGGCGTTCGCGAAGACCGGCGTGCTCTATCCGATCTTCGCGACACTGCTGGGCTGGCTCGGCGTCGCGCTCACGGGCTCGGACACCTCGTCGAACGTGCTCTTCGGCAGCCTGCAGCGGATCACGGCCGAGCAGCTGCACCTGAGCCCGACGCTGATGGCGTCCGCCAACAGCGCCGGCGGCGTGATGGGCAAGATGATCGACGCGCAGTCGATCGTCGTCGCGAGCACGGCGACACGCTGGTACGGCCACGAAGGCGACATCCTGCGCTTCGTGTTCGTCCACAGCATCGCCCTTGCGCTGCTGATGGGCCTGTTCGTCTTCCTGCAGGCGTACGTCTATCCGTTCACGATGATGGTGGTGAGGTAATCCGGGCGCGAAGCGCCCGGATTACCGGCTGCGGTCTGCGGTCCGCGGTCTGCAGGCAAAACCGAACCTAGAACCTAGAACCCAGAACCGTCTTCTTTACTCGGCAATCGATCTGCCATTCGCCGTCGCGGGCTGCGCGAAGCGCATGGACACGGCGGTGCGGTGTCCGCGGAGCCAGCCGGATGCGGCTTCCATGTAGAGATAGAAGACCGGCGTGATGTAGAGCGTCAGCGTCTGCGAGACGATCCGGCCGCCGACGACCGCGAGGCCGAGCGGCTGGCGCGCTTCGGCGCCGGCGCCCACGCCGAGCGCGATCGGCAGCGTGCCGACCAGCGCGGCCATCGTCGTCATCATGATCGGCCGGAAGCGCACGAGACAGGCCTCGTACATCGCCTCGGCCGGCGATTTGCCCTCGTGGCGCTGCGCCTCGATCGCGAAGTCGATCATCATGATGCCGTTCTTCTTGACGAGGCCGACGAGCATGATGACGCCGACGAACGCGTACAGGTTCAGGTCCACGCCGAAGAGCAGCAGCGTGACGAGCGCGCCGAGACCGGCCGACGGCAGGCCCGAGAGAATCGTCAGCGGGTGGATGAAGCTCTCGTAGAGGATGCCCAGCACGACGTAGATGACGAAGATCGCCATCACGAGGATGATGCCGAGGCCGCGCGTCGAGTCCTGGAACGCCTGCGCCGTGCCCTGGAAGCTGGTCGAGATCGTCGGCGACAGCATCTCCTGCGCCGTCCGCTGTACCTGATCGACGGCGGAGCTGAGCGACACGCCCGGCCGGATGTTGAACGACACGGTCACCGACGGCAACTGGCCGGTGTGGTTGACGGTGAGCGGGCCGACGCCCGTCTCTACCTTCGTGATGGCCGAGAGCGGCACCTGCTGGCCGTCGGGCCCGCGCAGGTAGATCAGGCTCAGCGCGGCCGGATCGCGCTGGTATTCCGGCGCGACGCGGAGGATCACCTGATAGGCGTTGTTCGGCGCGTAGATCTGCGCGACCTGTCTCGCGCCGAACGCCGACGTCATCACGCCTTCGACCTGGTCGGCCGTCAGCCCGAGCGCGGCCATGCGCGCGCGGTCGAGCGTCACGTTCGCCTGCGGGTTGGTGAGCTGCAGATCGCTCGAGACGTCGGTCAAGTCGGGCAGCTCGTGCAGCCTGCCTTCGAACTTCGCGGCCTGGACGTACAGCTCGTCCGTGTCGCCGCCCTGCAGCGTGAACTGATACTGCGCGCGCGTCGGGCGGCCGCCGATGTTGATGACGGGCGGGTTGCTCAGATAGACGCGCACGCCGGGAATCTTGGCCAGCTTCGGCCGCAGCTCCTCGATGATCTCGTCGGCCGACAGCGTGCGCTCGTTGCGCGGGGCGAGCTCGATCTGGATCCGGCCGCCGTTGGAGCTGTTGCCGCCGACCGATGAGGTGATCGATCGGATGTTCGGATCGGCGCGCAGCACGTCCTGCACGGCGACCTGGTGCGCGACGACCTGCTCGTAGCCGAGGCCCTGGGCCATCTCGGTCTGGCCGTTGAGCTGGCCGATGTCCTGGCTCGGGATGAACCCCATCGGCATGATGCGGAACAGGTAGACCGTCGCGGCGAGCAGCGCGACGGAAATGGCCATCGTCACGCGATGGTGCGTCATGGCCTTGTTCAGCGACCAGCCGTAGAAATCGCGCAGCGCGTCGAACGCGCGCTCGATCGCCATGTACATCCCGCCGTGCCGCTGCTCGGCGGGCGGCCGCAGGAAGCGCGCCGACAGCATCGGCGTCAGGCTCAGCGACACGAAGCCCGAGATCAGGATCGACACGCCCATCGTCACGGCGAACTCGTGGAGCAGCCGGCCGACGATGCCGCCCATGAAGAGGACGGGGATGAACACGGCGGCCAGCGACAGCGTCATCGACACGATCGTGAAGCCGATTTCCTTCGCGCCGCGCAGCGCGGCCGTCATCGGGCTCTCGCCGTGCTCCATGTGGCGCACGATGTTCTCGAGCATGACGATCGCGTCGTCGACGACGAAGCCGACCGAGAGCGTCAGGGCCATCAGCGAGAGGTTGTCGAGCGTGTAGCCGAGCAGCGACATCGCCGCGAACGTGCCGACGATCGACGCCGGCAGCGCCAGGCTCGGGATGACCGTCGCCGAGACGTTGCGCAGGAACAGGAAGATGACCAGGACGACCAGGACGACCGTGAGCGCGAGCGTGAGCTTGACGTCGTGCACGGAGTCGCGGATCGACTCCGACCGGTCGTTGCGGATGTTCAGGCTCAGCGCCGCCGGCAATTGCTCCTGGATCTGCGGCAGCATCGCGCGAATCGCGTCGGCGATCTCGACCGTGTTCGTGCCCGGCTGCCGGTTGACGGCCAGATAGATCGTCCGGCTGTCGTTGAACCAGCTCGCCTGCTTGTCGTTCTCGACGCCGTCGTACACGTTGGCGACCTCGTCGAGCCGCACGGGCCGGCCGTCGCGATACGCGACGATGAGCTGGCGGAAACCGGCCGCGTCGGTCAACTGGCCGTCGGTCTTGATCGCGTACGTGCGATCGGGGCCGTACAACGTGCCCGTGGGGCGGTTCACGCTGTTGGTGCCGATGGCCGACGCCAGCGTGTTCAGGTCGAGGTTGCGCGCCGCGAGCTGGCGCGGGTCGACGTCGACGCGCACGGCGAACCGCTGCGCGCCGAAAATCTGGACCTGCGCGACGCCCTTGAGCGTCGAGAGCCGCTGGCCGACGTTGACCTCCGCGTACTCGTTGATCTCCGACAGCGGCAGCGTCGGCGAGCTCAGCGTCAGGAAGATGATCGGGAAGTCCGCGGGGTTGACCTTCCGGAACGACGGCGGGGCCGGCATGTCCGGCGGCAGCTGCCGCGTCACGCGCGAGATCGCCACCTGCACGTCCTGCGCGGCGGCGTCGATGTCGCGATCGAGGTCGAACTGCAGCGTGATGCTCGAGCTGCCGATGCTGTTCGACGAGCTGATCGACGAGATGCCGGCGATGGCCGAGAACTCCTTCTCGAGCGGCGTCGCCACGGCCGAGGCCATCGTCTCCGGATTGGCGCCCGGCAGGTTGGCGCTGACCTGGATCGTGGGGAAGTCGACGGCCGGCAGGTCGCTCACCGGGAGCGAGCGGTACGCGATGACGCCGAAGATGACGATCGCGAGCTGGACGAGCGCCGTCGCGACGGGCCGCTTGATGAACGTTTCAGACAGATTCATGGTTGCTGCCCTCGCGGCGATTCGCGTCCCTGTGCGACGACCTTGGCGCCCGGCACCAGCCGCAACTGGCCGTCGGTGACGATCGTCTCGCCGGCGCGCAGGCCGCTGGCGATCACGCTCTCGTCCCCTTCCGTCCACGCGACGGTGACCGCTCGCGTCTCTACGGTCTGATCCGGCTTCACGACGTAGACGAGCTCGCCGGTCTGGCTGGCCTGCACGGCCGAGTTCGGCACGACGAGCGCGCTCGGGTTCTCGGACAGGCGCAGCGTGACGTCGACGAACGCGCCCGGCCACAACCGGCGATCCCGGTTCGGGAACGTCGCCTTGAGCCGGATCGTGTCCGTCGTCGGATCCACCGCGTTGTCGAGGAACGAGACGCTGCCCGTCACCGGCGCGTCGGTCGTGCCCGCCGGCGCCGCCAGCACGCGCAGCCCCTGGTGCGCGCGCTCACCGCGGATCTGCTCGAGCAGCCGCGCGGGCACCGCGAACGACACGTACACCGGGGAGACCTGGTTGATGACGACGAGCGGGTTCGTGTCGTTGTTGCGCACGAGCGAGCCGACGTGGACCAGCAGCGCGCCCGTGCGCCCGCTGACCGGCGCCGTGATGCGCGTGTACTGCAATTGCAGCTTGGCGTTGTCGATGGCGATCTGATCGGCGGCCACCGTGCTCTTGAGCGCGTTGGCCTGCGACAGCGTCGCGTCGTGCGCCGCGGGCGAGACGAGGCCCTTGTCGAGCAGATCGCGCGACCGGGCCAGGTTCGCGTCCGCCGTCTTCGACTGCGCCTGATCGCGGCTCAGCGTCGCCTCTGCCTGCTTGACGGCCAGCTCGAACGGCCGGGGATCCAGCGTGAACAGCAGCTGTCCTTCCGCGACCTCGTCGCCTTCCTTGAACTCGACGGTCTTCAGCTCGCCCGTCACCTGCGCGCGCACGTTGACCGTCGACGACGCCTCGACGTTGCCGACGACGCGGACGTTGACCGCCATCGGCTTCTGGACGACCGAGCCGAGCGTCACCGGGACGGCCGCCCCGGCGCCGCGGCCGGCGCGTCCGGCCCCCTCGCCGCCCGCCCGGCCGGATCCGGCCGGCGGTGCATTCTCGGCTGCGCCGCCGCTCGAACACGCCGGCACGGCGATGAAAGAGAGCAGGACAATCGCGCAGAGGCCGGTGGCAGAAGTGCAGCGCATTCGGGTCAGTGGCTCCGGAGAAAACGTGAGCGGGCGTCCCCGCCGAGCCGGCATCTCCGGCTCGTATCTGGTTCATACGATCCGGTCCGCGGCCAGCGCTTACCGTACGCGTCCGACGACGCCAATCGGGGACGTTCCCGGCGTCCGACAAGCCTAGCAGGTTTCGCCGACGCCGCAGGGACGTCGGGGACCTCGGACGGCCGCGCTTCCCCTGGTTCGCCGCGCTGACGTAAGCTGCGACAGAACACGGACGGACGTCGTCACGGAGGGGGTGGCCATGGCAGGACCGGCAGGCACGGCAAAGCTGTCGCCCAACACCAATCGCGTGCTGTCGGTCATCATGGGCGGCGGCGCGGGGACGCGGTTGTTTCCGCTGACGAAGGAGCGCGCCAAGCCGGCCGTTCCGCTCGCCGGCAAGTACCGCATCGTCGACATCCCGATCTCGAATTGCATCAACTCGGATCTGCGACGCGTCTATCTGCTGACGCAGTTCCTGTCGGCCTCGCTGCACCGGCACGTCGCGCAGGCGTACAAGTTCGACAACTTCTCGCAGGGCTTCGTCGAGATCCTCGCGGCGGAGCAGACGTACTCGGACACGTCGTGGTACCAGGGCACGGCCGACGCCGTGCGCAAGAATTTGGTGCACATCCTCAACCACGACTGCGACTACGTGCTGATCCTGAGCGGCGATCAGCTGTACCGCATGGACTTCCGGCACGTGATCGCGCAGCACATCGCGAGCGACGCGGAGCTGACGGTGGCGACCATTCCGGTGTCACGGCGCGAGGCGTCGAGCCTGGGCATCATGCAGATCGACGCGCAGCGCCGCATCACGCGCTTCGTCGAGAAGCCGAAGGACCCGGACGTGCAGACCGGCCTGGCGATCCCGCGGCAGATGTACCCCGAGCTCGGCATCGATCCGGCGAGCGAGGAGCAGCTGCTCGCGTCGATGGGCATCTACGTCTTCAACCGCGACGTCCTCATCCGGCTGCTCGACAACACGCTGACCGATTTCGGCAAGCACATCATTCCCGCCGCGATCGGCACGCACCGCGTGTCGTCGTACATCTTCCAGGGCTACTGGGAGGACATCGGGACGATCCGCGCGTTCTTCGAGGCGAACCTCGACATCACGGCGGACCTGCCGCGCTTCAACTTCTTCGACATGACGGCGCCGATCTTCACGCACCCGCGCTGGCTGCCGGCGTCGAAGATCAACGGCGCGCAGATCGACCACGCCGTCATCTCGGAGGGCTGCATCATCTCGCACGCGGAGGTCCGGCAGTCGGTGGTCGGCATCCGCAGCATCATCAGCCCGGGCGCGCGGTTGAACCGGACGATCATGATCGGCAGCGACGAGTACGAGTCGGCCGAGTCGATCGCCGAGAGCGAAGCCGCCGGCCGGCCGCGCATCGGCATCGGCCTCGACACGCGCATCGAGAACGCGATCATCGACAAGAACGCCCGCATCGGCAACCGCGTCGTCATCACGCCCGACGGCAAGCCCGACCACGTGGATCACGCGATGTACTACATCCGCGACGGCATCGTGATCATCCCGAAGAACGGGGTGGTGCCGGACGGCACGGTGATCTGATCCGCGTCCTGCGGACGCGGATCAGAACTTCGAACTTGGAACTTCGAACTTGGAAAGCTCAGAGCTCAGAATTTCGAAGTTCTAAGTTCGCAGTTCGAAGTTTGCTCTTCTAGAGCACTTTCCCCGGATTCAACAGCCCCCGCGGGTCGAGCGCCTGTTTGATCGCGCGCATGACGGCGATTTCCTGGGGGGTGCGGGAGTGGCCGAGATAGCGGCGCTTGATGACGCCGATGCCGTGCTCGGCCGACACGGTGCCGGACCAGGCGCGGACGGTGCCGTAGACGACGTCCTCGATCTCTTCCTGCGGCTGTTCGCCGTCGCGCACCTTGACGTGCAGGTGCAGGTTCGAGTCGCCGATGTGGCCGAAGAACGCCGTCTCGGCGGTCGACCAGCGCGCGCGCAGATCGGCCTTGCACGCCTCGACGAACGCGCCGATGCGCGCGGTCGGGATGCCGATGTCGAAGCTCTTGCCGGGCCAGCCGATGCGCGGGAAGTCGCCGGAGCCGTCGCGCACCGTCCAGAACGCGCGCGCGTCGGCGGGCGACTGCGCGACGACGGCGTCGGTGAGCAGATCGGCCTCGGCGGCCGTTTCCAGCATGCGCTCGAAGCGCGCGAGATCCGGCTCGGGCTCCGAGCCGAGCGCCTCGATCAGCACGTACGCGGGCGAGCCCAGCGGCAGCGGCTGCGGCATCCCCGGCACCTGCGTCGTCATCAGCGTGTAGAAGTCCGGCCACATCATCTCGAAGGCCGACAGCGTGCCGCCGAGCGCGGCCTGCGCGTGGCGCAGCAGCGCGACGACGCGGTCGTAGTCGGGCGCGGCGACCATGGCGGTACACGTGCTGCGCGGCGCCGGGTAGAGCCGCAGCACGACGCGCGTGATGATGCCGAGCGTGCCCTCCGAGCCGATGAAGATCTGGCGGATGTCGAGGCCGGCGTTGTTCTTGATGAGCGTGTTGAGCGAGGTGACGATCGTCCCGTCGGCGAGCACGACCTCGAGGCCGAGCACGAGGTCGCGCGTCATGCCGTAGCGGATGACGCGATTGCCGCCCGCGTTGGTCGCGACCGTGCCGCCGATGTGGCACGAGCCGCGCGCGCCGAGATCGAGCGGAAAGAACAGGCCGGCCTGTTGCGCGGCTTCCTGCACCGTCTGCAGCGGCGTGCCCGCGCGCACCGTCATCGTCGACCCGGCCGGATCGAGATCTTCGATGCCCGTCATGCGCTCGAGCGAGACGACCACGGCGCCGTCGACCGGCGTGGCGCCGCCGACCAGACCCGTGCGTCCGCCCTGCGGCACCACGACGATGTTCCGCTCGTGGCAGAGGCGGAGCACGGTGGAGACGTCGTCGGTCGTGCGCGGGCGGACGAGCGCGGCCGGCGCGCCCGAGGACAGGGCCATCACCCAGTCGCGCAGGTAGCGATCGTCGATCTGATCGGCCGGCGTGACGTCACCGGGACCGAGAGCCCGCGACAACGCGTCGACCACCGCGGCACGGGTGTCGGTCGTCATGTGTGCAGACTTGTCCCATTCTTGGCCGGCGCTTGTCAAACGCGATCCGCGCGCTTGACAGCACTTCCCGTTTTCTGACTGCATTTACGGAGGAGCGCGTCATGGCATTGCGGCTGGGAGACGAGGCGCCGAACTTCACGGCGGAGACGACGCAGGGGCCGATCGATTTTCACGCGTGGAAGGGCGGCGACTGGGCCGTGCTCTTCTCGCACCCGCGCGATTTCACGCCGGTGTGCACGACCGAGCTCGGCGCGGTGGCGAAGCTCGAGCCCGAGTTCGCCAGGCGGCACACGAAGGTGATCGGGCTCAGCGTCGATCCGCTCGAGTCGCACGAGGTGTGGAGCGGCGACATCCGCGACGTGACCGGCGCGCTGCCGAACTTTCCGATGATCGCCGATCCCGACCGGCGGATCGCGGCGCTCTACGACATGATCCATCCGAACGCGAGCGACACCGCGACGGTGCGGTCCGTCTTCGTCATCGGGCCGGACAACAAGATCAAACTGACGCTGACCTATCCCGCCAGCACGGGCCGGAATTTTCTGGAGCTGCTGCGCGTGATCGACTCGCTGCAGCTCACCGCGACGCATCAGGTGGCGACGCCGGCGGACTGGAAGCAGGGCGAGGACGTCATCATCGTGCCGGCCGTGTCCGACGAAGCCGCCCGCCAGAAATTCCCGAAAGGCTTCGTCGCCAAGAAGCCGTACCTGCGCGTGACGCCGCAGCCATGACAGGCTACGGGTCACGGGCTACAGGCTACGCGGGCATGCAAACACGAGCGCCCAAGTAATCCTGCAACCCAAGTTGCAGCTCGTTATTCGTCGTCTGTAGCCCGTCGCCTGTAGCCCGTAGCCCGATCTATCATTCCCCCCACCCGTGCCCCGTCCCGCCCGCGCGAAGAAGCCGACGATCGCCACCGTCGCCGAACAGGCGGGCGTGGCGGTCAGCACGGTCTCGCGCTTTCTCAACGGACACTACGTCAGCGCCACGGTGCGCGAGCGGCTCGCGACGGTCATCGCCGATCTCGGGTACTCGCGGTCGTGGACCGCGCGGAATCTCAGTCTCGGGCGGCGCGGCAGCGTCGGCGTGCTCGTCGATTCGAGCGACGACCCGTGGTTCGTGCAGCTGCTGCTCGGCATCGAAGAAGAGCTGGGCACGCACGACAGCAGCCTGATGCTGTCGAGCCTCGAGCTGCTCGGCCGCTATGACCCGGCGCGCGTGCTCGACTGGATTCGCGGGCACCGCGTCGACGGCCTGATCGTCGCCAAGTCGCAGCGCCGCGATCGGCCGATTCTGCGCGCGGCGCTCGAGGCGCGGCTGCCCATCGTCGCGGTCGTGCCCGACGAGACGGCGACCGACGTGCCCGTCCTGCAGTGCAACAACATCGAGGCCGGCGCGATCGTCGCCGATCACCTCGTCAGCCTCGGCCACACGCGCATCGCGTTCGCCAGCGGGCCGCCGCACTCGATCGACTCGAAGCATCGGCTCCGCGGCCTCCGCGAGGGCCTGGCGCGCCACGGTATCCGGCTCGACGCGTCGCGCGTCCACTCGTGCGGATCGTGGGAGCTCGAGGCCGGCGCCTCGTTCGCGCAGACGCTGTTCGATCGGCCGCTCGACGTCACCGCCGTGGTCATGGCCAACGACGCGCTGGCCATCGGCCTGCTGCGCGTCGCGCACGAGCGCGGCGTCGTCGTCCCGCGCGACGTATCGGTCGTCGGCTTCGACGGCGTGCCGTTCGGCGCGCTGACGTGGCCGTCGCTGACGACGGTCGCGCAGCCGATCCGCGAGATGGGCCGTGTCGCCTGCCGCCGGCTGTTCGACGCGATCACCGACCCCGGCCGCATCGAGCGCATCCAGTTCCGCATGCACCTGATCGCCCGCGAAAGCACGGGCCCCGCGCCGGCGTTCGCCGGTCCGCCGCGGCAGCTGCGGGTGGTCGAGGCTTGAGGCGCGGGGCGTGGGGCTTGCGGGGCGATGGCGGTAACTGTCCGCCGGGTCTAAAGACCCGGCCTACAACTGAGTTGACCTTCATCCTCGTCAAGCCGCAAGCCCCAAGCCCCAAGCCCCAAGCCCCAAGCCGTAAGCCGTAAGCCGTAAGTCGTAAGCCGTAAGCCGTAAGCCGTAAGCCGTAAGCCGTCCCCAGCCTGATAGAATGCCCTACCCGCGTCGGGAGCCCGGATTTGCTGGAGTGGTATCGGTTCCACTCCGGGGTGTGCCGCGCGAGGGCGGGAAAGCGAGGAGACTGTGAAGCGGATCGGAATGGGCATCGTGGGCGCCGGGTTCATCGGGCCGCACCAC
>CAZNMF010000400.1:0-24191 GCA_964573795.1 uncultured Solibacteraceae bacterium | reverse complement strand
TCCCGCCACGGGCGCGCCCCCGGTGTTTTCGGCCGCCGGGGGGCTACCGCCCGCCGCACGGCCGCAGGGCTGAAGCCCTGCGGCTACGTTTGCATCCACTGACACTCCGCGACGACGACGGCCCAGCCGGTGAGCCAGATCGTCTCGTCGGTCCACTCGACGTGCTGGACGCCGCCGGGTGAGACGACGTCGACCGCGCGCCGCGCCCCGCCGGCAAACGCCGCGGCCACGGCCGACGCGCAGGCGCCAGTGCCGGAGGCCTCCGTCGGCCCCACGCCGCGCTCCCAGATCAGAATGCGCACGCGGTCGGGCGCCTCGACCGTGGCCAGCTCGACGTTCGTGCCCTGCGGAAAGAACGGGTGGACGGCCAACGCCGCGGCGATCGAGTGCAGCCGCGCGTCGGTCACTTCGCCGAGCACGACGCACTGCGGGTTGCCGACACGCAGGACGAGGCAGTCGACCGGCGTTCCGTTGACGTCGAGCGTCTCCTTCCGAAGCTCGGTCGGCGGCCCCATCTCGGCGCGGAACGTGTAGGTCAGGCCGTCGGCGACGAGCAGCGTCAGCCGTTTGGGCCCGGCGACCGAATCGATGACGATCGTCCCGCCCACGGGCGTCCGGCGCTCATGCGCCAGCCAGGCCGCCGCGCATCGCACGCCGTTGCCGGAAACTTCCGAGACGCTGCCGTCGGCGTTCCACAGCCGCGTGGACGCGCCGTCGGCCGTCGGCGTCAGCAGCATCAGGCCGTCGGCGCCGAGACCCCGATGCCGGTTGCACAGCGCGCGCGCGAGCTCGGCGACGTCGCTACCGCCGGCACGCGCTTCGACGTCGGCGGACGAGGCGAGCAGGAAATCGTTGCCGAACGCGTGAGTCTTGATGAGACGCAGTGAACGCACGGACGAGAGACTCCTCTACTTCTTGCACGCGGCCAGCAGGTGCCAGCCGAAGCGCCGGACGAGCCCGCGCGGAAGCGCGTTGAACGTCCCGACGAACGCGCCGTTGTAGACCGCGCCCTTCCAGCCTTTGTGCAGCCGGCTCTTGACCGGAAAGCGCTCGGGGATGATCTCGGCCGACGAGAAGTCGCGCACGAGCGAGCGGAACTCGCCAATCGAGTACCGCCGCAGCACGGGCGCGTCCTCGTGCTCGAGCGGCGTCTTCATGACCTTCGACAGCAGATTCAGCCACGAGATGCGGTTGTAGACCTGGAACAGCGCCGTCCCGCCCTTGCGCAGCACGCGATAGCACTCGCCGACGACGCGCCGGTCGTCGGAGGCGTACTGCACGACGCCGTGCGCGTAGACGAAGTCGAAGGAGCGATCGGGAAACGGCAGCGCCTCGCCGTCGGCCACCGCAAGGCGCGCGCCGAGCGACTGCTGTGCAAGGTTCTGCTTCGTCAGCGCGACGGCCTGCCCCGAGACGTCGACCCCGACGATCCGCGCGCCGCCGCGCGCGAAGCGCACGACCTCGACGCCCGCGCCGCAGCCGAGATCGAGGACGTCGCGCCCACGCCAGGCCTCGAAGTCCACGAGGCGCAGCAGGTGGTGCAGCTTCTCGAAGTGGTACTGATCGAGATCGGCGAAGAAGCCCGGCGTGCCGGGCGCGTGCGTGCTGATGGCGAGATCGTGGATGTGCGCGTCCCAGTAGTGGCGCACGGTCGCGCTCGACGAAGGCATGTCGGCGACCATAGTACACGCGATAGGATTTCGGGCGATGACGCGTGACCTCGGACGCCTCGGCCGCACGCGCTACGACCTGCTCGTGATTGGCGGCGGCATCCACGGGCTGTTCGCCGCGTACGACGCCGCCAGCCGCGGGCTGTCCGTCGCGCTCGTCGAGCGCGACGACTTCGGCGCCGGCCTCTCGTTCAACCACCAGCGGACCATCCACGGCGGCCTGCGCGCGCTCCAGGGCGGACACGTCGCGAAAGCCGTGCAGCAGATCCGCGAGCGGCGCACATGGGCGCGCATCGCGCCGCACTACGTCCGGCCGCTGCCGGTTCTCGTCGGCACGTATCGCAGGACGAGGCGATCGCGCGCGATCATCGGCGCGGGCTTCGCGATCTACGACCTGCTCGGCTGCCGGCGTAACGCCGGCGTCGCGCCGGATCTGCGCCTGCGCTCGTCGCACGTCGTCTCGCGCGACGAGGCCCAGACGCGCTTTCCGGGCATCGACCGGAACGGTCTCACCGGCGGCGCGATCTGGTGCGACTATCAGGCACGCCATCCCGACCGGATCAACTGGCTCGTCGCGCGCGCGGCGATCGCGGCTGGCGCCGACCTCGCGAGCTACGCGGACGCCGTCGAGCCGCTGCGCGCGAACGGCCGCGTGACCGGCGCGCGCGTGCGCGTGTGGCCGACCGGTGAATCCCGCGATGTCGAAGCGGCGGCGACGCTGCTCTGCGCTGGCGCCGGCCTCGCGGCGCTGCACGCGTCGTTCGGCGTGTCAGGCGCGCCGCCCCTGGTGGGCGCCAGCAATCTCGTGCTCGATCGCCCGGCGCCCGCCATGGCGTTGGCGGCTCCGGGACGATCCGGCCGGATGCTCACGTGCGTGCCGTGGAACGGCGTCGCGCTCGTCGGGACGTTTCAGTCCGACACGACGATCGATCCCGCGGAGGTCGGATCGCATCGCCTCCCGCTCGAGTCGATGCTGTTCGAAACGGCCGTCGCGTTTCCGTTTCTCGGCGCGACGACGAGTCATGTGCGCGTAGTGCATCAGGGGTTGACGCCGGCGATCGTGCGCAACGGACGCGCCGATCTCCTTCCTGAGCCCGTGATCATTCGTCATGGCGCGGCGGGTGTTCCCGGCGTGACGTCGCTCGTCGGCGTGAAGTTCACCACCGCGCGCGCCGCGGCGGCGCAGGCGATCGACGCGATCTGCGAAGAGCTCGGCCGCGCGGGCGTACGGTGTCGAACCGCGGAGGTCGTGCTGCCGAGCGCGGACATCCCCACCAGCCGTGGCCGCAGGGCTTCAGCCCTGCGGATACCTGGCGGGCTGAAGCCCGCCGGCCACGACGATTTGAACCATGCCATCGACGCGGAAGCATCGGCGGCGCTCGTCGACTGGTACGGCACCGAGGCCGCCGACGTCGCGGCGTACTGCGCGGCCGGCGGTCTGACGAGGCCGTTGACGGAGGGATGCCGCGTGCTCGCGGGCGAGATCGGCTACGCCGTCGAGCACGGCGGCGTGGTGCGTCTCGCCGACGCGGTGCTGCGCCGAACGCCCCTCGGCGGCACCGGCCATCCTGGCGACGCGGCCTTGCACGCGGCGGCGGATCTGATGGCCGCGAAGCTCGCGTGGTCCCCGGCCGAGCGCGCGGCCGAGATCGCCCACGTCGAGGAGCGCTTCAACGCACGTTGAACGCGTGGAAGACCCACGTCACGCCGCCGGTGAGGCCCCACGACGGATCGAACTCGGTGATGCCGAGCATCAGCGCGCCGTCGATACGGACGGTCCGCTCCGTCAGTCGCGCGCCGAGCCGCAGCGCGGATCGGCTTTCCGTGCCGATCGGCGGCTCGCCGTTGCGCGTGTTCTTGCGGCCGTTCAGCTCGCCGACCAGCTCGACGCCCGGCTTGACCGCGCGCGCGACCGACAGTCCGTATTCGAGCGTGTCGTTCTGCCGATCGCCGCGGACCGGATCCGGCAGGATGCCGAAGCCGAAGTTGCCGACGATCCGCACGGACTGGACGGTCTTGCCGATCGCGAAGCCGAAATGGAAGTCCGTCGTGTCCATGCCGAGCCCGCTCTCGTTGCTCGCGTCCGGCAGGCGCGTCGAGAAGCGAATCGCCATCGACGGCCGCGACAGCGTCTCGTCGGCGAACCGTACTTTGGCGCCGATGGTGAGATCTTCGAAGTCGCTCGTCGAGTCGCCGGACACCTCGAGCATGTTCGCCAGCGGCGCGTCGGGATTGCGCGACGTGATCGCGAGGATGTTGCGGACGCCGCCGTCGAGCTGGATCTCCGCGATCGGGCTCACGCCGAAGCTGAACCCGAACGTGCCGATCCGCTTGAGATTGCCGACGAGCCCCGACGCCGGATACACCGCGCCGTGGGCATAGTCGAAGCCGGCTTCGAACAGGATGTTGCCTTCCGGCACCGTCTCGGGATCCTCGGTCGCCAGCGGCCGCGATTGCGCGAGCGCGGCAGACGCCGTGAGACAGAGACCGAGGAGGACCCCTACGCCGATTCGTACTTGCTTCACGCCACGCTCCTTCATCCCGGCTTGCGGTCTGCAGTCCGCGGTCTGCGGTCTGCGGCAAACATCTGTCGGGCCGCCACAAGGGCGGCCGCTACGGTTCGGGCTGCGGTCTGCAGGCTGCGGACGGTCCCACGGTCTTCGTAGCCCCGCAGCCCCGCAGCCTGTAGCCCGCGTAGGCCGGGTCTTCAGACCCGGCGATCTCCCATCAAAACGCTCGCCGGCTATCGAGCAGGATCGTCACCGGCCCGTCGTTGACCAGCTCGACCGCCATGTGCGCCTGGAACTGCCCGCACTCGACGCGCAGCCCCTGCAATCGTAGCCGTTCGACCAGCGCGTCGTACAGCTCGCGCGCAGCGTCGGCCGGCGCGGCGGCGTCGAACGCCGGCCGTCGCCCTTTCCGCGCATCGCCGAGCAGCGTGAACTGCGAGATCGCCAGGATCGCGCCGTCCACGTCACGCACCGATCGATTCATCCGGCCCTGCTCGTCCGGAAAAATCCGCAACTCAGCGATTTTCGACGCCGTGTAGTCCAGATCGGCCGGTCCGTCGCCGGCGGCGACGCCGACGAGCGCGACCAGGCCGTGCGCGATCGCACCGACGACTTCGCCGTCGACACGGACCGATGCGCGCGTCACGCGCTGAATGACCGTCCGCACGCCGCGCTACGTCGCCGCGCCAACGGCATCGGCCTCGCGCGCACCGGCCGCGAACCGCCGATCGAGCAGGTGGCTCGGCACGACGCGGCCGAGCGCGCTGATCATCGACTGTTTGATGTCCGGGTGCTCCATCTCGAGCTCGGTGATCAGGCGCTTGACGCGCTGGCGCTTCAGGCTGAGATCGCCGCACGCCGAGCAGCAGCACCCGATGATCGGGAGGCTCGCTTCCTGCGCGTACGCGCGCGCTTCCGCCTCGCCGATGTACACGAGCGGCCGGATGACGATGTGCTGCTGATTGTCGGAGACGAGCCGCGCGGGCATGGCTTTGAGCGAGCCCTGGAAGAACAGGTTCAGCAGCGCCGTCTCGATGAAGTCGTCGAGATGGTGGCCGAGCGAGATCTTCGTCGCGCCGTGCGTCGCGGCCAGGCGGTACAGCACGCCTCGACGCAGACGCGCGCACAGCGAGCACGGCGTGTCGCCATCGTCCAGGATGTCGTCCATGACCGCGCCGATCGTCGTGTGCTCGATGTGGCATTCCCAGCCGCGCTCGGCGCACGCGCTGGTGATCAGATCGTGGCGGAAGCCGGTGTAGCCGGAGTTGACGTTGACGGCGACCAGCGAAAAGTCGATGGGCGCGCGCCGGCGCAGCACGTCGAGGATCTGCAGCAGCGCCCAGCTGTCCTTGCCGCCGGACAGCCCGACCATGATGCGATCGCCGTCCTCGATCAGGTTGTAATCGATGATCGCGGTGGTGACTTTCTTCGCGATGCGCGCTTCCAGCGGACTGCGATAGCTCACGAGAACCTCTGGTCGATCATTATCATTGCATTTCGGAGGGGCGGACCTTCAGGTCCGCCCGCTGCGGCCGAACCTGAAGGTTCGGCCCTCCGATTTATTGGCTCAGTTCTTCGTCAACCTCGCGACCGCTGCCGGCCAGGTGATCGCCGCGGCATCCTGCAACGCCTGCTGCCCCATGCGCTCGGCGTCGGACGGGCTGTCCATCAATCGCGCGATCGCGGCCGCGAGCGCGTCCGGCGTCGGCGCGACGATCAGGCCGTTCCGTCCGTCTTTGACGAGATCGAGCGGGCCGCCGCTGTCGGTCGCGGTGATGACGGCCTTGCCGCTGACGAAGGCCTCGATCGTGACAAAGCCGTAGTCCTCGTCCTTCGGCGCGAATACCACGGCCCGGCAGCGCCCCAGATGCGCGACCAGCGCGTCGTCGTCGAGCCGGCCCGCGAACGTCACGCGATCGGCGACCCCGAGGCGCGCGGCGAGCGCGGTCAGATCGTCCCGTTGCTCGCCGTCGCCGCCGATCACGCAGCGCACGCGGTTCGCCGCCGGCCGCGCGAGCGCCTGCAGCAGCAGGTCCGCGCGTTTGAGCGGCGTCAGACGCGACGCGAAGAAGAGGTAGTCGCCGTAGCCCTCGCAGCGATACGCGCGCGGCGGCGCCGGAGGGTGCAGGACCTCGGCGTCGAGGCCGTTGAACCGGCGCAGCCGTTGGCGGATCGTCTCCGACTGCGCGAAGCGCTTCGCCACGCGCTTCAGACAGTAGTCGTCGACGGCGCGCACGCACGCGCGCCGCACGCGCTCCTTCAATCGTCCCTGCGGCGACAGGCGCGCCGAGAACTGATCCCAGAGGTCGTAGTACTCGCGCATCGTGTGGTTGAGCCAGGACACATGATGCGGATGCCGGACCGCGTAGCTCGGATAGCGCAGCGAGATCACCTGGTCGACGCGCGTGCCGTCGCCGGTCTCGCCGACGTCGGTCAGCCAGTTCGCGAGATACGCCGACGCCTGGCGGCCGAAGCGATTCGACGGCGTGGTGACGATTGCCGATCGATGGCCGGCCTCGATCAGCGCCTGCTGCAGCGATCGCGCGATGACGAGGTGTCCGCCCTCGACGAGCGGCGGCGCGGACGTGACGACGAGGACGACGGCCATGCGCGGTCAGCGCCCCCCGCCGGCATCGAGGACGCGCGCCGGCACGCCGACGGCCGTCGCGCCGGCCGGCACGTCGGCTCGCACGACGGCGCCGGCGCCGACGACCGCGCGATCGCCGATGGTGACGCCGTCGAGCACGGCCGCGCCTGCGCCGATCCAGGCGCCCTCGCCGACGGCGACGCCGCGGGACACCCGTCCCTGCTCGAGCACGCCCGCCGAGCGATCCGCGGCGTCGTGATCGCCGCCGATCAGATACGCGTAGGCCGCGACGAGCGTCGCGCGGCCGATCGACACGCGGCTGGCCGAAAAGATCTCGCAGTTGAACCCGATGTTCGCGTCGTCGGCGATGTCGACGTCGCCGTTCTTGCACGAGACGATCGTGTTGCGGCCGACGAACACGCCGCTGCCGATTCGAATGCCGCGATTGCCGTCGCCCTTGGCGTCGAGCAGGCAGTTGTCGTCGATGACGACGTTGTCGCCGATACGAATCTTGTGCGGATGGCGCAGCACGACGTTCTGGCCGAACACGACGTTGCGGCCGCAGGCGCCGAGCAGCCGCGGATAGCAGATCTTGCGGAGGGCCAGGCCCAGCGCGCCCGGTAACGCCTGCGTGAAGAGGACGACGATCTCGTACGTCAGGAGCGCGCCCAGTCCGGGACGCCCGACGATCAGCGCGCGATATTTCGCCAACGCGCTGCCGCGCGCGAAGAGCTGATCCTGCGCGCGCGGAATGTCGCGCGCCGGCGTCGTCTCAGATCCACCCGTGCTCACGGTACCACTCCAGGGTCCGGCGGATGCCGTCGCGCACGCCGACCTGCGGCGCGAATCCCAGCTCGCGCCGCGCCCGGCCGATGTCGAACGCACGGCTCTTGCGGAAGAAGTCTACACGGCGGCGATAGAGCGGCGGCGCGATGCCGAACGGCGCGCAAACGGCCTCGCAACAGGCGCCGGCCAGCCACACCGGCCAGATCGGCAGCCGCAGGCGCGGCCCTGGACGCCCGGAGATCTCGGCCGTGATGCGCACGAGATCGGCCAGCGTCGTGACTTCCCCGCCGCCGAGAATGTACGTCCGTCCCGCGGCCGCCGGCACGGTGCCGCACAACCGGAAACCCTCGCAGAGATCGGTCACGTACGTGACGTGATAGTAGTTGCGGCCGCGGCCGAGCATCACGAACCGGCCGCGCGCGATGTCGCCGAAGAGCTTGAACAGCCGGCGATCGCCCGGGCCGTAGATGCCGGTCGGCCGCGCGACGACCAGCTCGACGCCGGCGCGCGCCGCGGTCTCGCGTCCGCGCTGCTCGCCGAGCAGCTTGGTCTCCTGGTACACGTCGCCCGGCTTCAGCGGCGCATCTTCGCTGGCCGGCGGATGCTCGATGTCGCCGTGCACGCCGACCGTGCTGCAGTGCACGACGCGCCGGGCGCCGGCATCGCGCGCCGCTTCGATCACGTTGACGACGCCCTCGGCGTTGACGGCGCGATAGGCGGAGGCTGGCAGTCCGGCCTCGCGATAGAGCGCGGCGATGTTGTAGATGACGTCGACGCCCTGTGCCGCGCGCGTCAGGCTCTCGCGATCGGTGAGATCGCCGGCGGCGACGTCGAAGCCGGCCGCCGACAGGTCCGCGGCCTTCGCCGGATCGCGGACGACGAGGCGGACGCGATCGCCGGCTGCCGCAAGATGCCGCGCGAGATGACCGCCGGTGAAGCCCGTCGCGCCCGTGACGAGGACGGTCACCGCTCCGCCACCATCGTGACCGGCGATCCCAGCGCGCGCAGCAGGCCGACGGCCGCCAGCCCGCGCTCGACCGCGAGCGACACCGGCAGACGTCCGATCGCCTTGTGCAGCGCGATGGGCAGGACGAACTGCCGCCGCACGAGCACGACGCGGAAGCCGTTGGCGGCCAGCGCCTCGCGGACGTCGCGCTCGCGCATCACGCGATACGCCTCGACGCGCTGCCCCATCGCTTGACGTGCGCGGCGCGCGAGACTTTCGATCGCCGCCGCGCTCGCGGCCGCAGGGAAATCGATCACGACCCGCTGCCGCGACACGCGGCAGATCTCTGCGACGCAGCGGCGCCAGTCGAGCACGTGCATCAGGAGACGAAAGCACACGGCGGCGTCGACGGATCGATCGGCGACGGGCAGCGCGTGCGCATCGGCGACGTCGAGCTGGATCGCCAGTCCTGCTTCGGCCGCGCGCTCGCGCGCCACGGCGAGCATCTCGGCCGAGGCGTCGAGGCCGTGGACGATGGCGCCCCGCGCGGCGAGGCCCAGCGCTACGCGCCCGGTGCCGGCGCCGACGTCGAGCACGCGCCGGCCTTCGAGCGGCGAGAGCACGTCGAGGAGCAGCGCCTCTTGCGTCTCGAGCAGGTGCCGGCCGACCGGCCCGCCGAATCGCAGGGCATCGAAGCCCTCGGCGACGTCCCGGCTCGCGTAGTGCGCGTAGCTGTAGTGATCGCGGCCGCCTTCAGCGGTCCGCTGCGAGCCCGTGGTCACGCCAGGCCCCGCTCCGGCGCGCCCTGCTGTTCGGCGAACAGCAGCCCGCACGCCTGTCGCGTCTTCGCCAGGTACGCCTCGTCGCTGTACCGCGTGTTCGCGATCGTCTTCGCGCGCGCACCGACGGCGGCTGCGCGATCCGGATCCGCAAAGGCGGCGACGATCGCCGCCCCGAACGCCTCCGGCGTCGGATCGGCCAGCAGCGCGATGTCGTCCGACAGGACTTGCGTGTGCGTGCGCAGGTTCGTCGCGACGATCGGCCGGCCCGATCGCATGTACTGATAAATCTTCAGCGGCGTGTTCGTGCCGGTCGATCGCGGCGATACGAGCACGGTCGCCGCGTCGAGGTACGCGGGAATCTCCTCGGCCGGCCGCTGACCGGTGAAGATCACGTGGCCGCTCAGGCCGAGCCGATCGACGTCCTGCTTCACGCGCGCGACTTGCGCCGGATCGCCGCCCACGAGCACGAGCCGCGCGTCGGGCCGCGTCTTCACGACGACGGCCATCGCGGCGCAGAGCAGATCGAGACCTTGATAGTGCTCGAACGTGCCGGTGTAGAGCGCGATCGGCGTGTCCGCTCCGACGCCGAGCGATCGTCGCACGGCGTCGCCGGAGCCCGGCGTCGGCGGATCGCCCGATCCCGGCGCGTTCTCGATCAGGACCGTCGGCACGTCGGTGCGCACGCCCCGCACGGTCGTCTCGAGATCCGCGCAGATGACGATGACGACGCGCGAGCCGCGAATCATGAACCGCTCGAGCCAGCCGAGAATCGCCGCCAGGCCGGGCACCTTGCGATAGCCGAAGTTCGTCACCTGCTGCGGCAGGCTGGAGTGCATGTCGTAGAGGTGCGGCACGCGCAGCCATCGCGCGAGCCACACGCCGATGCCGCCGCCCTCTTCGTGCGAGTGCACGGCGTCGTAGCGGCCCGACAGCGCCAGACGAAGCGCCGTGAACGTGAGACTGATGTTCAGCGGCACCTTCGCCCACGACGGGCCGATGCCGATGCGGCGCACGAACGGCGGCCGCGCGCAGCGGACGATGCGCAGCCCCGGCAGATCGACGTCGCGGCCGAAGGGGTACGTCGCGAGATCGACGGTATGGCCGAGCGCGGTGAGCGCGCGGATGCGATGAAATTCGGAGAATGGCGTGCCCCGGGGCTCGAAGAACGGCTCCGGCGCGATCATCAGGATGTGCATGCAGGCAGCCGCAACGACGGCATTCTCACGGGTGGTACATGCTACACTACGCCGCTCGGTCCGCCGGCGTGCCGGGCGGTTGTTTGTGACTGACGCGCCATCGCCTTCATCGTCCTCGTCGTCCCTCCGGCAGACGCTCATCTGGGTCTTCAAGATCGTCGTCAGCGGCGGACTGCTGTACGTGCTGCTGTCGCGCGTCGATCTGCCGCGTCTGTGGCACACGGCGCGCACCGCGTCGGTGCCGTGGCTGGCGTTCGCGCTGCTGCTCTACTTGCTGATGGTCGTCGTCAGCACGTGGCGATGGGGGCTGCTGCTCGCCGCGCAGCACGTCGAGCTCGGCTTCGGCGCGCTGCTGAGCTCGTACCTCGTCGCGACGTTCTTCAACAACTTCCTGCCGTCGAACATCGGCGGCGACGTCGTCCGGATCCGCGACAGCGCGAAGGCCGCGCGATCGATGACGCTGGGCACGACGGTCGTGCTGCTCGATCGCGGGCTCGGCCTGCTCGGCCTGGTCTTCGTGGCGGCGTGCGGCGCGTCGCTGGCCGCCGCGCGCAGCGAAGCGGCCGGTCCGATCGGCCCGGGCCTGCTGTGGCTGGCGTTCACCGCCGGTGCGGCGATGACGGCCGCGATGGTGCTGCTGCCGCACGGGCTCGGCCGGCTGCTGCGGCCGCTCGAGCGGCTGCACCAGGAATGGGTCCGCGAGCGCATCGAGCGGCTGACCGAGGCCCTGCACAAGTTCCGCGCCGCGATCGGCTCGCTCGTGCTCACGTTTCTCGGCGCGATCGTCGTCCAGCTCACGATCGTCGTCTTCTACGCCGCCGTCGCCCGCGCGCTCTCGATTCCGGTCCCGCTCGAGCACCTGGCGATCCTGATCCCGCTGTCGTTCATCGTGCAGATGCTGCCGATCTCGGTGAACGGCTTCGGCGTGCGCGAGGGCATCTTCACCGTCTATTTCGCGCGGCTCCACCTGCCGGCGGAGTCCGCGCTGGCGCTGTCGTTCATCAGCGCGGCGCTCATCATGCTGTTCTCGACCACCGGCGCGGTGGCGTATCTGGCTCGCCGTGGCCAGCGTGAGCCCGCGGCGTCCTTCGGCTCGTCGACGTAGAGCGTTGCGGAATCAGCGGCCGAACCTGAAGGCTCGGCCTCCGATTGGCGATTGACATCAGTCGGGCCACTGCACGATCTCGTACAGCCACGCGTCGGGCGCGATCACGATCGGCCGCAGATACGGCTGATACCGTGCGATCCGCGTGCGCAGCACGTCCCGTCCGGCGCTCTGATAGTCCTCTAGATGCCACAGCACGTACCGCACGTGCCGCGCTTTCATGATCGCGAACGACTCGGGATCGGGAAACGCGTTGATCGGCAGCGCGATCTGGTCGAAGTCCGCCGGGATGATGTCGCTGTAGCCGTTGACGAGCGGCAGCCAGTGATAGGTCGACCAGTACATGGCGCGCGAGTGAAAGTGGTAGCTCGAGCTCTGATACGGGAACAGGAACTCGACGAGCACGCCGGGAGGCAAATTCGGGAGCTTGCGATAGACGCGAGAGACGGCGGGCGCGACGGTCAGCGGCCAGGACGGCCATCCCCAGGTCTGCGTCTTGACGCCGAGCTCGGCGGCGATCGCCACGACGAGCACCCACGGGATCCATGCGCGCGCCTTCGATAGACGCGCCGCGCCGAAGCCCGCGATCACGGCGAGCGCGCAGGCCACCAGGATGCCGAAGCGTCCGGGCGCGCGAATCAGGCCCATCCCGGGCACGACGTACTCCAGCGCGCGATAGAGCCCGAGCCGCGGTCCGAACGACGCCCACACGGCGAGCGCCGCGAGCGTCAGGTACGCGACGAGCACGCGCCGCCTCTCCGATCCGCCGCGCCACGCGACGCCCGTGCCGATGCCCGCCAGGACGAGCAGGCCGATGCCCGGAAACAGGACGTCGCTCCACGGCTGCCAGCGCTTCAACGCCGGCAGCCACCATTCGTGCGCGATCGAGCTCGACGCGAGATAGGCCGAGACGTTCGCCGACCATTCGGGGAGATCGTTGCCGACATACGACGGCGGCGCCGCGCCCGATTCGGCGCGCGCGGTGGCGAACACGTGGAAGACGGGCCACACGACGATGGCGACGACCGCCACCGACACCGCGATCGCGCGCCAATAGCGTCCGGATCGATCCGCGAACGCGAGGACCATCCACGTCAGCGCGCAGCCCGCGAAGATGCCGTAGTACCCGCAACTGAGCGCCGCAACGGCCAGCGCCAGCCCGAGCGCCGCGCCGCGCTGCGGCGTCGGCGACTCGCGCAGCCGGTGGAACGCCAGCAGCACGAGCGGGAACACGAAGATCATCAGGAGCTGGATGTGCGCCGTCCGCGCGCCGACGTACGGACAGAACGTGAAGGCCGTCGCGGACACGAGGCCCGCGGCGTCCGATCCGGAGAGACGCCGCACGAGCGCCCACATCGCGAGGAATGCCAGCCACAACGCGACGCCCACCGCGCCGTTCAGCGCGGCCAGCGCATTGTGATGCGTGGCCGCGTACCACGGCAGCCCGAGGAGGCCGGCGACGAGGTTCAGCTCGGAGTACGCGAGCGTGCCGGTGTGTGGAGAGAAGATGTTCGCGTCGAGCAGCGTCGACGGCGCCGTCAGCAGCGCGTGATCGATCCACGCGATGTTCCAGATGCTGAACAGGCCGTCGTTGGTGTCGAAGCGGCCGACCGTCGTCAATCGGGTGAGCGTCGGCGCGGTCAGGACGACGACAAGGACCGCACCGAGCGCGGCCGCCAGGAGGGGCGGCCGCCACCGGCCAGAACTGGGGAGCATGGGCGCGCCGATGATAGCAAAGCGCCCGGCGGACGCGATGATATGCTGGCCGCGACCCATGCGGCACGTGCCACGCGGTGCGCCCTTCAGCGAGCGCGGCGGACGACTGCGAGGCGTCATCGACGTGCTCGCCGGACGCTATCCGTTGTTCGTCTTCGGATTCGGCGTCGGCGACGTGCTCCCGATCTTCCACTTCCACGACACGACGCCCGAGGCCCTCGAGCCCGCGTTCGATCGTCTCGCCGGCAACGGCTACACGACGGTCACGTGCGACGAGATGTCCGCGATCGCCCGTGGCACGCAGCAGCCGCGCCCGCGCACGGTCCTGCTGGCCTTCGACGATGCGCTGGCGAGCGTCTGGCTCGTCGTCGCGCCGCTGCTCCGCCGCTACGGGCTGACGGCCGTGACGTACGCGATTCCCGGCCGCGTCGCCGATGCGCCTGCGGTTCGTCCGACGCTGGACGACGGCCCCGTCGATGCGGCCGCGGCGGACTTCGCGGACAATCCCTTCGCGACCTGGCCCGAGCTTCGCGCGCTCGCCTCCTCGGGCGTCGTCGACGTGCAATCGCACACGTGGTCGCATTCGATGCAGTTCTGCGGCGATCGGCCGGTCGACGTCGTGCGGCCGTCGTTCGCCGAGGAGTACTTCCTCGATCGTCCGCGGCTGAACGTCGACGATCCGCCGTCGTTCCTCGATCCGTCGCGCCTCGGCCATCCGCTCTTTCCGCGTCGATCGCGGATGTCGTCCGGCCGCCGCTTCCTTCCCGACGACGAGTCCTGCGCGCGCGTCGAGGCGTTCGTCGCCGAGCACGGCGGCGCCGCGCTCTTCCGGCAGGAGCGCTGGCGCGGCGTGGTCGCCGAGCCGCTGCGGCGCGTCACGGGACGCTGGGAGACGAAAGACGAGCAGCACGCGGCGATCGATCACGAGCTCGTCGCCAGCCGCGAAGTCCTCGAGGCGCGCCTCGGGACGCGCGTCCGTCATCTCTGTCTCCCGTGGGGCGTGACGAGCGCCTTCACGCAGGCGCGGCTCGCGCATGCCGGGTACGACACGGCGATCGCGAATCGGATGAGCGGAACGTACGCCGTGCGGCCCGGCGACGATCCGTACTTCCTCAAGCGCCTTCCCAACCGCTACATCTTCGCGCTGCCGGGACGCGGCCGGAAGATGGTCGCGATGGGCTAGCGCCGCGGACGGCTCAGTCGTGGTCCACGGAGGGCCGGACCTTCAGGTGCGGCCGATGGCCCGGCAGGTCTGCGGAACATCTGCGGCGCCGCGGGCGCGGCCGTCTCTTGGAAGCTCGCGGAGATCGCGTCGAGGAACAGCTTCGCCAGCAGCGCGTAGCCGTCGGTCGTCGGGTGCAGGCCGTCGGCGCTGATCATCTGGCTCTTCTGCGGCTCGAACGCCGCGTACGCGTCGACCAGCACGGCGCCCGTCGCCGCCGCGACGTCGCGGATCGCATCGTTGGTCGGCGGGACGCCGTCCGGATTCTCGCCGCGCGGCCGGCCGACCTGCGGCAGGAGCGTGGACAGCAGAATCAGCTTCACGCCGCGCTGCTGCGCGCGCGTCACGTCGTTCCTCAGCGCCTGCGCCACCGTGTCGACGTCGTCGAGCGAGTCGTAGTCGTTGACGTCGTTGGTGCCTTCGAGCAGCAGCAGGACATCCGGGTGGTTCTCGTCGATCGCGTCGACGAGGCGCTGCTGCGCGTCCTCCGATGAGGCCTTCTCGAGGCTCACCCCCGCGTTCGTCACGACGATGTCGTCGGCCTGGGACGTGTAGCGATCCCTGAGCAGCTTCGTGAGCACGGTCGGATAGGCGATCGCCTCGTTCACGTCGCTTGGGCGCCGCCAGGCCGGTGACGAATCGGTCCCGTCCTCTCCGGCGGTGATGCTGTCGCCGAAGGCGAGGAATCGCGTCCCCCGCAGGCGGCCGATGAAGTCGACCGCCACATGGAACACGCACTGCGCCCGCGCCATGTTCGCATCGGCCGCGACGCAGAGCACGTCGGTGACGCCCGCGGGAAACGACGTGCCCGACGCAGGGCTGCACGACGTGGAAATCGGGGCCACGCCGCCGGTCGTGGCCGGCGCGTCGAACGTCACGGCCGCCGGTGTCTGTTCGACCTGTCTGGCGAAATCAGCCGGACACACGATCGTGAGCGCGCCGACCGGATCGGGCGGCGTCCCACCGCCGTGATGACCACACCCGGCCGCGGCCATCGCGACGATCGCCATCAGGCAGGTGCGGACGAAGGCGTGCCGGAAGGACGTCAATCGAAGCATGCAGAGTCGTGCGGACAGGCTTCATGACGGTATCGGCTCGGTCACGCCTTCGTCAAGGCAACCGGACGTGAG
The DNA here is from genome assembly GCA_964573795.1 of uncultured Solibacteraceae bacterium. Lineage (GTDB taxonomy): Bacteria > Acidobacteriota > Vicinamibacteria > Vicinamibacterales > SCN-69-37 > CAZNMF01. The sequence goes on along the minus strand of CAZNMF010000400.1, from coordinate 8,541 downwards.
CCAGGGCGCGCGACGGCGGGCCGGGCCGTTGAAAGAAACGCTGCGGCACGGGGGCGCCGGACGCGTCGAAGCTGGCCGCGATCGCCCCGGCGAACGTCTCGGCCAGGAGCTTGTAGCCCGCGACGGTCGGATGCAGGCCGTCGTCGCCGATCAGGAGCTCCTTCTTGGGCTCGAACACCGAGAACGCGTCGACGAGCGTCCCGCCCTCGCGCTCGACGGCCGCGCGAATCGCCTCGTTGGTCTCGTCGATCCCGTCTGGATTGAACGCCCGCATGCGGCCGCGGACCTCGGGCAGCAGTGTCGACACGAGCACGAGCTTCACGCCGTACTGAAGGGCGTGAATGATGTCGGCGCGGATGGCCTGCGAGATCTCGAACGGCGACGACCCTTCGTTCACGTCGTTGCTGCCTTCCATCAGCAGCAGCACGTCCGGCCCATTGCGCCGGACTTCGTCGACGAGCCGATCGGCGCCCTTGATGGCCGTCTCCCCCTGCACGCCGGCGTTGACGACGACGATGTCGGCGGCCTGGGGCGGATACCGCGTCTGCAGCAGGCCCTGGAGGACGGTTGGATAGCTGTTGGCCGGATCGTACTGGTGCCACGTGAGCACCAATGCCTGAGCCGTCTCGCCTTCGGTGATGCTGTCGCCGAACGCCAGGATCTTCGTCCCGCGCAGACGGGCTTTCACGGTCACGGTGACGTGGAACACGCACTGGGCCGTCCGCTGCGTCGCGTCCGTCGCCGTGCAGATGATGTCGCTCGTCCCGGACGGGAACGTCGCCCCTGACGGCATGGTGCACGTCGTCGAGACCGGCGCCGTGCCGCCCGTGACCGCCGGCGGCGCGTACGAGACCGCCAAGGGCACGGCCGGAACGTCGTTGGTGATATCCGCCGGACAGGTGATCGACGGCAGGCTGACGGGCGGCGGTGGCCCGCCCGGACTGGTCGGACCTCCACAGCCCGCGGCGAGCACGAGCAGGACAAGACAGGCGAGCGTGTGAAGGGGGAGGGACCTTGGGCTCACGGCAGGATCCGCCGGGTAATCGGCGGACCTGCCGTGAACGGTAGCGGCTTCCCTTGGACTTCGTCAAGCGGCGGGCGTGACGCGCGCCTCCGGCGGCGCGGACACGCCTACGGCCAGGTGAACAGCACGATGTTGCTGCGCTCGGCGGTCCCCTGCTGCCCCGCGCGAGCCGGCGTGCTCACGGCGACGCCCACAACTTCGCCCGAATGCGGCGACCAGTGCGACAGGTGCGGCGCGTCCCCGTAGTTCTCCCCGATGAACCCGCCGACGTCCTTGCACGTCTGCCCGGGCCGCATCCACTCGTTCGCGCCACCGTACCAGGTGCCGCCGATGTTGGCGAAGAACCACTGATTGCCTTCGATGGTGACGCCCGGATCGTCGAAGAACGGCAGCACGGGCCACTGCCCGGCCTTCGTGTGGTTCGTGCAGAACGTCGTGCCGTTGCGGGTCACGGACGTCATCGTCGAGGTGACGGCCCACGACCGGATGTCGGCGCCCCACTCGATCACGACGGACTTCATGTCGATCTGATCGTTCGGCGACGAGATGGGCGTGCCGCCACCTCCGCCTCCGCCGCCTCCACCCGTGGCGGCCGCGGGCGTCGTGAACGCAAAGATGTCCGAGAAGTCGCCGGTGTGCCCGGCCGTGTCGAACGCCCTCGCGCGCCAGAAGTACACCGTGGTGGGCAGCAGATCGTTCGGGACCGGATACGCCGTGCGGCCGTTGGGGCCGGCTGGCACGTCGACCGACAGCAGCGGGTTCGACATCGCCGCGCTCGTGGCGAGCTGGAACAGCACGCGGACGGACGCGGCCGGGCCGCTGACCGGCGCGTTCTGCACTTCCAATACGGGCTTGAGCGTGCTCGTCGTCGAGTTGTTCGGCGGGCTGATGACGCCCGGGCGGCCGATCGAGACCGGCCTGAAGACCGTGAACTTGACCGGCGGCGTGAAGTCGCCGTCGTTCGCGCCGTCATACGCCTTGGCGCGCCAGTAGTACGCTCGCTCGGTCGCGCCCGGATCGAGCGACTGCTCCAACAGCAACGTCGTCTGCCCGTCGCCGGGCGCGCTGACGTTCTTGCTGTACACGACCTGCGAGAAGTCGCCCGTCGTCGCGATCTCGAATCGATAGGACAGCGGCCGCACGCCGTTGCTCGACGCGTTGTTGACGATGAGCTTGATGGGCTGCTGGTCGGACGCGATGCGCGCGTCGCCGCTCGGCGACACCGCGGCCGGCTCGGTAATCACCACGCCGGCAATCGGCCCGGCAATCGACGGGCTCAACGGCGTGGCGCTCTTCGACTCCTCGCATCCGGACGCGAGGAGGCTGGGGATCGTGAGAACGAACAGCGTGGCAAATATCCGGCGCATGCGATCGACCTTGATGCTCCTGTCGGCCGGGACATCTCCCGGTCCATACCGGTCTATCGGCGGCACAGCGCGTTGGGAACAGTGCGAAAACATGAAAAAAGGCGCCGGCCCCCTCTCGGGAACCGGCGCCTCGAATCGAGCGCTGAAGCGCGGCCGGTGCTACCAGACGATCATCGCCACGTCGGACCGTTCGTCCTTGGTGGCGCCGGTCGGATACGTCCGGGCGGGCGTGCTGACCATGATGCCGAAGACGTCGCCGCTGTGCAGCACGACGGAGTTGAGCGGCGCGTTGCGGAACCCGTCCACGAAGAAGGCGTCGTCGTACTCGCCCTTGCAGAACTGGCCGGGCCGCAGCCAGTGGCCGGCACCGCCGTGCCAGACGCCGCCGATGTTCACGAACACCCACTGGTTGCCGACGACGCGCGTGTCCGGATCGTCGAAGAACGGCACGTCCGGCCAGTCTCCCGCATCGAACTCGGTGCAGACGGTGTCGCCCGTCTTGTAGGCCGCGGTCAGGGTGACCGTCTGCGGCCAATTGGAGATGTCCGGACCGTTGTTGTCGTACGAGACGGACTTGAGGTCGATGCCGAACCGGCGGTCGAACTTCAGCGCCGCGGTGAACGGCCCCGAGACGTCGGCAGCCGGGTCCTTCGCCCGCACGCGCCAGAACAGCGTGCCCTCGGGCAGGTCCGTCGACGGCGACCACGACGTGGTGCCGTTCCCCTGCTCCTGAATCGTGGCGGTCGCAATCAGGCTGCTGAACGCCGACGATGACGACACCTGGAACTCGTAGAAGATCGTGCCGGCCGGGCCGGTGCGGGTCGCGTTGTTGACGACGAACGACGGCCGCGCGGAGAAGACGGCGCCGTCGGCCTGCGGTGCCACGACATCGACGACGGAAATCGTGATGTTCGGCCGCAGGAAGAAGCTCTGCGTCGCCGACGGCTCGCCGGCGATCCCGTCGACGACCGCGCGCCAGCGCCAGTAATAGGTCGTGTTGCCCGTGAGCGACGGCAGCGGGACGCTCGTCGTCCCGCCAGTGCCCTCCGCGATGCCATCGGCATTGTAGGTCACGGCCGAGAAGTTCGCATTCGTCGAGACTTCGACGGCGTAGGTCACCGGCGCGGAGCCCGTCCGCACGGCGTTGACGATCTGCAGCACGACCGGCTGCGCGCTGAAGTTGTAGCCGACGCCGTCCGTTGGCTGCTGAGGCACGGGCGCCACGAAGCTCATCGTCGGCCGCGCGGGATTGTTCGAATTGCACGAGGCCGCCAGCGCGGCGACCATCACGACCAGTCCTGCTCCCCGTACTCTCATCGTCCTCCACCTGACTGCGGCACGCGCGCGTCGTCGACGTGCGTGTCCGCATGGTGCGGAGCACGCGAAAAAGCCCAAACGAGAATACGGTGCGGCCGCAGACCTGTCAACGAAAGACGGCATGCGCCGACGCCCGGCCTCATGTCCGGGCCTGGCGGGGCCCGAACAGCACGTCCCGCAGCCCCCAGATCAGCACCGCCATTGCGACGCCTTCCCCCGCGGCGGTGGCCAGCGCGGCGCCGTTGCGTCCGTACGGCGGGATCAGCGCGACGTTGAAGACCACGTTGACCACGCCGCCGGCGACGGTCGCGATCACGAGGAGTCGCTGGTCGAACCGGGACAGCGCGATCGCGTGCAGGATCCAGATCGCGAAGACGAACGGCAGGCCCGCGGCGAGGATGCGCAGCGCCGCCGTGGCCGCCCGATACGGCTCGCCGAACAGCAGGCCGAGCGTCCACGGCGCGAGCAGCCAGACCAGCGCGGCCACGAGGATCGCCAGCGCCACCGCACCGGCGACGCCGCGCCGCGCCAGCGCGGCGTGCGCCGTGCGGTCGTGCGCCCACGCGTGCGCCAGCCGCGGTGTCAGCACGGCCGCCAGCACGCTGCTCGCGTACGTCGTCGCTTCGTAGAGCTTGTACGCGTTGGCGTACAGTCCCAGCTCGCCGGCGCGCGGCTTCAGCGCGTCCAGAATCAGGCCATCGATGTACGAGAAGACCGTCACGACCATCAGGAACGCGCCGACGGGCGCCGCGAGCTGGCCGAGCTCGCGCCACCGTGCGTAGTCGAAGGCCGGGACCGGCGCGCCGACGTGCCGGTGCGCGACCGCGACGGCCCACGCGAGCGAGACGCCGCGAGAGGCGAGGCACGCGGCCGACAGGCCGACGACGCCCGCGCCCGTCGCCACCGCGGCGGCGCCGAAGACGAGCATCAGCGCGCGATCGCCGAACTCGATGGCCGCGTCGTGGCCGAACTGCTCGAGCCCCTGCAGCACGCCGCGCACGGTCATCACATAGGACCGCAGGATCGAGCCGGCCAGCATCAGCACGCACGGCCAGAGCGCGTCGCGATTGAAGATCGCCGGCACCAGCGGCAGCGCGATGCCGACCGCCAGTCCGGTCAGCGCCTTGAGCGACACGCTGTTGGTGAACATCGTGCGCGCGATCGTCCGGTCGCGCGCGATCCCGCGGATCGTGGCCTGCTGCAGGCCGAAGTCCATGAGCGTCTCGCCGATCTTGGCGAGGATGAGCGCGTAGGCGAACAGGTCGTACGCGCCGCCGAGGCCGCGCGTCGCGACGACGACCAGGACGAGCAGCAGGCCGTTGCTCGCCGCCGACAGCGCCGAGTATCCGACGTTGCGCACGAACGCCGCGCGCGAGGTCGCGGCGCGGCCCGAGGACGCGGCGCCGGCGTCAGGCATGATCCGTCACGGCGCGATCGACGATCGCGGCGAATGCGCCGAGGACGCGCCCGATCTCGAACGCCTGTGCCGTCTCGAGCGCGCCGCGGGCGAGGCGCGCGCGTCTGGGCGCGTCGGCCAGCAGCGCGCGCAGCGCCGTGGCGAGCGCGCGCGGGTCGCGCGGCGGCACCAGCACGCCGTTGACGTCCGGCTTCACGAAGTCAGGCAGTCCGCCGACATCGCTCGCGACGACCGGCAGCCCCGAGGCCATCGCCTCGATAGCCGACGTGCCGAACGCCTCGAAGTGGGACGGCTGGACGTGCACGTCCGCGATGCGCAGCCACGCTGCGAGATCCGGCTGTGGCTGGCCGCCGACGAACCGCACGGGCGTCGGCGCACGCTCGGCGCGCGCGCGGGCCTCGGCGGCGACGTTCCAGGGATGGCCGGGCATCTCGGCGCCGGCGACGATCAGCAGCGAGCCAACGGGCACCCCTTCGCACCAGGCGTCGATCAATTCGAGCAGTCCCTTCTCTCGGCTCAAGCGGCCCGCGAAGATCGCCACGACGGCCGCGGCGTCGATACCGAGCCGTGCGCGCGCGGCCGCGCGCTCCTCCGCCGGAGCCGGCCGGAACAGCGCGAGATCGACAGGGTTCGGCAGATAGTGCACGCGCGACGCCGGCGCCCCTGCCGCGATCGTCTCGCGCTCGATCGTACGAGAGATGCAGCAATACGCGTCCGCGCCGCGATAGAGCCGCCGAATCGGCCACGTCGCCGCGTCGATCACACGTGCGGGCGCGCCCATGCGCGAGAGCGCGGCCCGCACCGCGCCGCCGCTGATGACGCCGTCGGTCACGGCCTGGAACACGACGGGCCGCTTCGTCCAGGCGCGGGCCCAGAGCGCCGCGAGGCCCACGCCGCGATAGTCCACGCAGATGACGACGTCGTGCTCGTGGCGGAAGCGCAGGAGCGCGCGGAAGAACGCGGGCGCGGCGATCCACTTGGCGAAGCCGCGCGGCGGGCCGACGGGCCCGACGCGCCGGATCTCGACGCCGCCCGTACGCTCGACGCGCGCGTGCTCCCGCGCCAGCCGTTTCGTGATGACGATCACGCGCCGCTCTTGCGACGCGAGAAACGCCGCGAGCTGCGACGCGGCCGTCTCCGCCCCGCCGATGAGCGGCGCATAGTACGTGCTGACGAGCGCAATCGAGGGGCGGCTCAAAGCACTCTGCGGACCAGTGTCCAGTAGGCGTTCAGGAACGCGTTCATCAGCTTGTAGCCGAAAGCCAGGACCCGAGAGTCGACGTACTCCGGCGCGATGAAGATGTCGCCGCTCGTCATGACGTCGCGATCGCGCACGACGCGCTGCGACTGGATGCGGCGGCGCACCTCGCGGATCGGGCCGAGATTGGCGAGCACGTAGCCCATGCCGGCGCGATAGTGACGCAACTCGCGCTTCTTGGCCAGGAACAGGAGAAGCGATGTCTCGTACACCGCAAGGGCCGGCGCGCACAGCAGGATCGTCCGCGTCTGGTAGTGCTCGAGGATGAAGCGCCAGCGGTTCCGCACCGAGGCGTAGTAGCGCTTCGCCCCCTGCACGCGCTTGTGGTACACGATGGCCGCAGGGATGTGGTAGCAGAAGTGTCCCAGCAGGTTCATCTTGTGATTGAACTCGGCGTCGTCGCCCCATCCAATCACGTAGCCGAGACTGAAGTTGCCGACGAGCGCCGCCTGGTGCTTGTCGATGAGCTGGACGCCCCAGCCGATCGTCAGCCGCGGGGTGTTGTCCGCCTGGGCGACGGGAAAGTTGCGATTGCGCGCCAGGCTCGTCCCGACGTAGTGCAGGATCTGCCCGTCCTGATAAATCATCGACGGATCGCGCTCGTAGAGCGTCCGCGGCAGGCACACGGCCGCCTGCGGCAGCGTCGCCATGCCGTGCAGGAGCTGCTCGATGCAGTCGTCCTTCAGCAGCACGTCGTTGTCGACGAGCATGACGAAGTCCGTCTTCGCCTCGGCCAGCGCGCGGTTGCGGACTTTGTTGAGGATCCCGCCGCTGTTCTCGCCGAGCTCGATGACGCGGATCGACGGAAAGCGCTCGCGCACGAGCCCCGGGCTGCCGTCGCGCGAGCCGTCGTCGATGACGAGCAGTTCCCCCGGCGGCGCGACGAGACGCTGGATGGACGCGAGGCAGTCCGGCAGGATGGCCAGCCCGTTGTAGTTCGACACGACGACCGTCACGTTCGACGCGCGGAAACGCGTCGACGTGGCCGGGTCGCTCACACGGGCCGGAGCCGGATCGTTCAGAAGGTGTATCCGCCGCCGATGACGATGCGCGCGATGTTGGTGCGCTGATCGGAGCTCACGCTCAGCAGCCGCGCGCCGCCGTCGGCATACCACTGGCCGAAGCTCATCAGCACGCCGATGCCGCCCTCGGTGGCGAAGTGGTTGTACTTGCCGATCACGTCCTGACCCAGCGTCACACCGTAGGTGGCCGCCGAGCCGGTCACGTCCGTGCCGTTGAGGCCGATGGTCGGCTTGAGATTGATCTTCGCGGCGCCGATGGTGACGAGGAAGTACGGCCGGAACTTGCCGCTCTGCTCGAGCACCCAGCGGCCGCCGAGGCCGCCGTACAGCGTGGGCACGCGCATGTCGCTCGACGCCGTGCCGTGCTGGCTGTCCGCGATGCTGCGCGCGAGCGTGTCGACCTTGTCGAGCTGCCGGCGGCTGACCCCGTCCTGCACCCAGGCGATCTCGCCGACGAGATCGAGATTCTTCCAGAACCGCTTACCACCTTCTGCGCCGACGACGGCGCTGAAGTTCTCGACGACGGCGGCGCCCGTGTTCGCGCCGATGTACCAGGACTTGACGGTCGATGCGGTAGACGCCTGAGGCGTCGACGGGGTCTGTCCCGCGGCGGACGCTGTCCACAACACTGCCGTCATCATCATGCCTGCCGCGAGCACACGCCTCATCAATCTGCCTCCACGCATCGCCATATCCGTCTCACGCGCCGCGCGGGCGTGCGCGGCAGCCTCGACATGGTAACAGAGGGATTACGCCTCGTCGCCGTCAATCGTCTCCAGCACACGCCGAATGACGTAGACCGGCTTGCCCTGCGACTCGTGGTAGGTCCGCGCCTGCATCTCCGCCAGCAGGCCGATCGTCAGCAATTGCAGGCCGGCCAACCCGGTGAGGACGCCGAAGAGCAGCAGCGGCTGGTGCTGATCGAGCGAAATCGATCCCATGAGCCGGCCGAGGCCCAGCACCGTGAGGACGACGCCGCCGATGCCGCCGAGCATGATGCCCAACAGGCCGAACATCTGTAGCGGCCGCGTCGAGTAGCTCAGGAGGAACTTGACGGTGAGCAGGTCGAGGATGACGCGCACGGTGCGGGAGATGCCGTACTTCGAGCGGCCATGCACCCGCGCGCGATGATTGAC
>CAZNMF010000399.1:0-3058 GCA_964573795.1 uncultured Solibacteraceae bacterium | reverse complement strand
GCCGTCCGCGTCAGCAGCGTGCCGCCCAGCGTCATCCAGACGAGGGGCGGGAAGTCGAGGCCGGCCGACCGTGCGGCCGCGGCGGTGCGAGTCATGTCCTCCGTCCTGCTCACCACACAAAGCAAAAGGGCCATCATCCGTGGTGGGGATGATGGCCCTCGAGTCGTCGAGTTGGAAAACGGGGCTACATCATCCTGAGCCGAGGTGGCGCTTCGACGACCAGAAGCGACGGACGAGCGACATGCCGACGAGGTCGACACCCATCCACCGCGCGCGCGTGCGCGGCGCGAAGGTGAACGACGGATGCGGCAGGGCGGTCGGCACGATGAAGTCCGAGATGATGCCGGTGCGGCGGGCAGAAGTCAACAGGTCTGATGCTGACGCGCCCGCGCGGCGTGTTGCCAACAGTTAGGTTCGCGGTAATCGATCGGCAATCCTCGCTTTATAGAGTGCCGACGTCCGGCGCGGTGACGCGCGGACGAGGCGCCCGACGAGGGGCGCCGAGAGGAGACGAGACGTGAGACTCAATCGCAGCTTGGTCGTGATGGCGATGGCGGCGGCCTGCAGCGCGCCGGCGTTGGCGTCGGCGCAGGGGACATCGTCCACGCCGCAGGGATTCGTCGGCGGCTTCGGCGGAGTGACGTTCGGCACGGTGACGAGCGCGGCCGTGGCGGGGCAGGGCGGCGCGCGCATCGCGCCGGACCTGTTCGTGATCGGCGAGGTCGGCTACATGCGCAACGTCCTGCCGAAGAAGATTCGCGACGAGATCGACAATCTCGCCGACGCCCTCGCGTTCGAGGCCGGCGTGCCGGTGTCGCTGAGCGTGTCGATTCCGGCCATGTACGGGTTCGGCGGCCTGCGCTGGAACCCGTCGCGCGGGGCCGTGTCGCCGTTCCTCGAGGGCGGCGTCGGCGTCGCGCACGTCAACGCGAAGGTCGACGAGGCCGAGGTGCTCGGCATCGACATCAGCGACGAAGTCGAAGACGAGCTCGGCGACGATGCGAGCGCGACGAAGTTCCTGTTCGCGCTCGGCGGCGGCGTCAACGCGCGGATGTCGTCGACGCTCTCGGCCGACATCGGCTTCCGCTACACGCGCATCGCGACCGAGGAGCCGGCGATCAACTCGAGCCTGCTCTACGGCGCCTTGAAGATCGGGTTCTGATCCTCGACGCTCTGACGGCAGTCGTGGGCCCGCGGCTGCCGTCAGATGACCCGATGACCCGATGTCTGGTCCTTTCGTCCCCGTCCCTGCGCCGGCCACAAGGGCCGCCCCTACGGGTATCCTCCGGTCCCTTCGTCCCTTCGTTCCTTCGTCTCTTGGTCCTTTGGTCCCCCGTCATGCGTCCGCCTAGATGACCCGATGACCCGATGTGCCCCGGGTCCCGCCCTGTCACACCTCGCTCCTACGCTGAGCGCATGAGTGCGACGACCGGATGGTTTTGCACGCTCCTCGACGCGGCCCCTGAAGTCTATTTCCGCTACGCGCTGCACCCGCGGCGTCGTCTCGTGTATGTCAGCCCGGCCGTCGAGGCGCTGACGGGCCGCACGGCCGCGGAGCTCTATCGCGATCCCGCGATCTGCGGCGCCATCGTCACGCCGGGCGAGGGGCTCGCGATGCGGCGCATGCTGCGCGTGCGCCGTCCCGCCACGCTGACGCTGCACGTCTCGCGCGACGAGGCCATCGTGCCCGTGACGATCCGCGTCGTTCCGGTCATCAGACGTCGAGTCACGGTTGCCATCGAAGGCGTCGCGACGCTCGCGGCCAGCGCGACGGGCGGCGCGTCGGACGCGGCGTCGGCGATCGAGCCCGTGCAGCAACGTCTGGCGTCGTTGATGTTCGAAGTGCACGGGTTGCTGCACCGCGTGCTGCCCGCGGCGGTGACGGCCACGGCGGACGGGCACAACGCGCTGCGTCTCGGCGAGCTCGCGCTGGATCCGGATCGGCTGATCGTGACCGAGCGCGGCGAGCCCATCGCGCTCACGAGCCGCGAGCTCCTCGTGCTGCGCTATCTCCTCGAGCGGCCGGGCCGCGTGGTCACGCGGCAGCAGCTGCTCACCGACGTCTGGGCCTACTCCTACACCGGCGACGATCGCACCGTGGACGTCCACATCTCCCGTCTGCGTCGCAAGCTGCCGTCGCTGCGCGGCCGTCTCGTCGCGATCCGGAACATCGGCTATCGCCTCGACGCCGACGCCCCCGCACAGACGCGCGCGTCGTGACCGAGGCTGCGGCGAGCAACGCCGGCCGGGGCCACGCTTGACATATTCTCATATGGGAATATATAAAGACGCATGCCTCGCGCGGCGACGCGATCCGATCCCTTCAACGCCGTTGCCGAGCCGCGGCGGCGCGACATCCTCGAGTTCCTCGCCGGCGACGAGCGATCGGTCGGCGAGATCGCCGATGCGCTGGAGCTGGAGCAGCCGTCCGTCTCGAAGCACCTGCACGTGCTCCACAGCGTCGGCCTGGTGACGGTCCGGCGCGATGGCCGGCGGGCCTTGTATCGCATCAACGCCGAAGGACTGCGTACGATTCACGAGTGGGCCGGCCTGTTCGCGCAGTACTGGCGCGGACAGCTCCGGCGCATCAAAGCACACGCGGAGGACAGGAAATGACGACGCCCGTACCCGTTCTGGAAGCCCAGAGCTTCGTGCTGACGGACGAGATCCTCGTTCGCGCGTCGATGGAGCAGACGTTCGCCTCGCTGCTCGCGCAGATGGGGCGGCTGAACGAGACGCCGGACGGCAAGCCGTTGCCGATGATCCTCGAGCCGCATCCCGGCGGCCGCTGGTATCGCGATCTCGGCGGCGACGACGGCCATCTGTGGGGCTTCGTGCAGAGCATCAAACGTCCGACGCTGCTCGAGATCTGGGGACCGCTGTTCATGTCGACGGCCGCGACATCGAATCTGATCTATCGCCTCGCCGAGACGCCCGACGGCACACGTCTCACCTTCAAACACACCGTCGTCGGCCCGTTCCCCGACGATCATCGGCCGGGGCTCGGACTCGGATGGACCGCATTGCACGCGCGCGTGCGCAAGGCCGCGGAAGCGGC
>CAZNMF010000398.1:0-7138 GCA_964573795.1 uncultured Solibacteraceae bacterium | reverse complement strand
GTACATCGCGCTGCCGAGCTTCGTCTTCGGCAGCATGCCGCGCACGGCCTCTTCGACGATCCGCACCGGATCCTTCTGGCGGACGACCTTGGCGCGCTCCTCGCGGAGACCGCCCTCGTACCCGCTGTGGTACCGATAGAGTTTCTGCTCTTCCTTCTTGCCCGTCAGCTTGACGCGCGCGGCGTTCACGATGACGACGTGATCGCCCTGATCGAGGAAGGGCACCCAGGATGCCTTGTGCTTGCCCTGCAGCAGACGGGCGGCTTGGGTCGCTACGCGCCCCAGCACTTTGCCCTCTGCGTCGATCACATGCCACTTCCGTTCGGTTGCGACGGTCGTGGTCCTACCCGTGGCCATGCCTTGCCCTTTCAGCCGGATGAACGAAACGGCAAACCGAAATCATAAGAGCCGATTGAAAAAATGTCAATCGAGCCCTGCGTGATTCTGCACGTCGCGCGGCGAGGCTCCACGTTTACGAAAGTGTCGCCGCCCCGACAACTGTCGGTTTCGCGGCCTGTTTTTCGCGTTGCACGCGCAGGCTTCTCGCGGGGCGGCTGACTCCGACGCACGATCGCCGTCTTGGCATTCCCCTTGCCTTGTTGACCGTCCGCTATGGTCCTTGGCGCTGCGTTCCGTCCACCCATGGTTGGCCTCGACATCGGCTCGAGTGCCGTCAAGGCCGTCGTCCTTCGCCGCGGCCGCGGCGGATGGTCGCTCGTCGCCGCTGCCGAGGCGCCGCTGCCCGAGGGCAGCGTGCAAGACGGCGCCGCCGCCGAGCCGACCGTCGTGAGCGAGACGGTGAGCCAGCTCCTCGACTCCCTCAAGCTCCGCCGCGCGCGCGTCGTCGCCGCGCTCGCCGGGCACGCCGTCATCGTCAAGCGCCTGTCGCTGCCGGCGATGAGCCAGGCGGAGCTGAACGAAGCGATTCCCTGGGAGGCCGAGCAGTACATCCCGTTCGACCTGTCGGAAGTCCAGCTCGACTACCAGGTCGTCGGCAACAGCGCCGACGCGGCGAAGACCTCGCTCGACGTGCTGCTCGTCGCGGCCAAGAAGGACCGCATCGACGACCGCACGTCCATCATCGCGCAGACCGGCCGCAAGCCGGTCGTGCTCGACATCGAAGCCTTTGCGCTCGCCAACGCCTACCAGATGAACTACCCGGAGCGCGCCGACGCGCTCACCGCGCTCATTCACGTGGGCCGCGGCGTGACGATCGTCTGTCTGCTCGAGAAGGGTGAGCCGGTCTTCACGCGCGACATCTCGATCGGCGGGCAGATTCACCTCGAGTCCATCCAGCGCGAGCTCGGCCCGAGCGGCGTCGACGAGCTGGCCGCCAAGCGCATCCTGCACGGCCAGTTCCCCGGCGACATGAGCCCCGACCAGGTTGCGGCAGTCCTGCGGGAAGCGAGCGCGCAGCTCGTGCTCGAAGTGCGGAAGACCGTGGACTTCTACCGCGCGACGGCGCCGGTCGAGAAGCTCAGCCGCGTCGTGCTGTCCGGCGGCGCGTATCAGGCCGTCGGCCTCGTCGACCTGCTGGCGAGCGAGTTCGGCGCGCCCGTCGACGTGTTCGACCCGTTCCGGCGCGTGACGCGCCCCAGCCGCGCCATCGGCGCCGACGTGACGAGCCCCGCATACGCCGTCGCGGTCGGTCTCGCGATGCGACAGGAAGGCGATCGATGATCAAGGTCAACCTCCTCGCGACCAACCCCGGCGCCGCGCCCGCGCGCGAGTGGCTGCCGCGCGATCAGCGCGCCGCGCTCGCCGGCCTCGGCCTGCTGGCCATCACGGCAGCCGGCGTCGGCGGCTGGTGGTACCACCTGCACCGCGAAGGCACGACCATCGACGCGAAGGTCATCGCGTCGCAGGCCGAGCTGACGCGCCTCAAGGCGGCGTCGAAAGTCGTCGACCAGCTGACCGCGCGCAAGAACGAGCTCACCGAGCGGCTGAGCCTGATCGATCGCCTGCGCGCGGCCAAGCGCGAGCCGGTCGCGCTGCTCGAGACCGTGAGCCAGAGCCTGCCCGACGGGCTGTGGCTGCTCGAGATGAAGCAGACCGGGCCGTCGGTGCAGATCGACGGCCGCGCCACGTCGCTCACCGCGGTCACCGACTTCACCGAGCGCCTGCAGAACTCCGGCTACTTCAAGAAGCCCGTGGAGATTCTGACGACCGCAACCGACGCGATTGACGACATCGAGGTCATCAAGTTCTCGGTGAAGGCCGATGCCGTGTCGCAGCAGTCGCTGGATCCGGAGCCGCCGGCGGCTCCGGCCCCGAAGCGCGGCGGCGCCGCCGCCCGCGCGGCCGGCGCGCGTCCAGGAGTGTAGGGATGGCCAAGAGTCTGAGAGATCTTTCCCCGCGTGCGCAGCTGATCGTCTTCGCGCTGCTGTCGGTGCTCATGGCCGCGGCGGCGTGGCAGGTGCTGCTCGGGCCCGCGCAGGCCGACATCGTGTCGCGCCGCGCGAAGCTCGCCGCGCTCGAATCCGATCTGGGCAAGGCCCACGCCGTCGCCGCGCGCATGCCTGCGGCGCAGCGCGAAGTGCGCCAGCTCGAAACGGCGCTGCGCGAGACGCAGGCCGTGATCCCCGAAGAGAAAGACCCGCAGGACGTGCTGCGCAACCTGCACGACGTGGCGAGCGACTCGCTGCTCGACATCGCGAGCTTCAAGCCGAAGGCCATGGTCACCAAGACGCAGTACACCGAGTGGCCCATCGAGCTCGGCTTCGAGGGCAACTATCACGACCTCGGCCGCTTCTTCGATCGCATCGCGGCGATGCCGCGCTTGATGTCGGTGGCCGATCTGCAGATCAAGACGAAGGCGAAGGCGACCAACCGCGGCACCATCAGCGCGACCTGCGTCGCGACGACCTTCGTGTTCCAGAAGGACCTGGCGGACATCTCGGGAGGACAGCCATGAAGGCCTTGACCGTGCTGCTGGTGATCGCCGCAGCCGCGCCCGCGGCGGCGCAGACGCCGTCGACGCAGGCGGCGCTCGTGCCGGTCGCCGACAGCGTGCCGGCGATCCCCGTCGGCAGCCGCGTCGGCCAGTTGCCGAGCGGCTATGACGACGGCGGACGGCGGGATCCGTTCGCCAGCCTGATCGTGCCCAAGCGCGCCGTCTCGGCGGCCAACGACGGCACGCGCGGGCGCACGGGCCTCGGGGGCGTCTCGCTCAACGACGTGACGATCCGCGGCGTCATCCGCGCGGGCACGACGATGATGGCGATTCTCGAGGGGCCGAACAAGCAGTCCTTCACGATTCGGCCGAAGGACCGCCTGTTCGACGCGACGGTCGTGGCCGTCGACGCCGACGGCGTCGTGTTCAGTCAACAGGCCGAAGGGTTGGGAGCGAGTCAGGTGCGCAAGTCGCTGCGTCCGGCAGGAGAGGGCATCCAATGAAAACCATTCGTTACTGGCTCGTCGCGATCACGCTCGTCGCCGCGACGACGCTCGTGGGTGTGGGCGCGGCGCCGCAGGCGCCGGCGCCGGCGACCGCGCAGGCGCTCCGCAACTTCAGCAGCGCGCCGATCGACGTCGACTATCAGGCGGCCAGCCTCCGGACGGTGCTGCGCCAGCTCGCCGAGATCGGCGGCGCCAACCTGATCATCGACCCGAGCGTCGACCCGCAAGCCGTCATCGATCTCAAGCTCACGCAGGTGCCCTGGTACCAGGTGATGGAGATCGTCCTGCGATCCGGCAAGCTCTCGTCGCAGCTCGACGGCTCGGTCATCCGCGTCCTCACGCGCGACCGTGAGAAGGAAGAGCTGAAGGACGCGTTCGAAGTGCGCGTCGCGAACGAGCAGGCGCCGGAGCTGCAGACCGTGCGGCTACGTCTGAACTACGCCGTCGCGAAGGACATCGCGCAGTTGCTGGGCACGCTGGGCTTCGGCCGCCGCCAGACCGCGAGCGGCTCGACCTCCGGCGGCGGCGGATCGGTGCAGGCCGAAGAGCGCACGAACATGCTCGTCGTCCAGGAGACGCCGAAGAACATCGAAGAGATCAAGGCGATCGTCGCGGACCTCGACAAGCCCGAGCCGCAGGTCGAGATCGAAGCGCGCATCGTCCAGACGACCAACACGGGGCAGACGCAACTCGGGCTGAACTGGGGGCTCTCCGGACAGGCCGTGCCCGCGCTCGGCAACACATCGGGCCTGACGTTCCCGAACTCGGCGGTGCTCTCCGGCACAATCAATCCGGGCGGCATCCAGGCGCCGAGGGCCGAGTCGCAGGATCAGCGGCAGAACGCGATGAGCCTGGCGCTCGGCGCGATCAACGGCGCGTTCAACCTCGACGTTACCCTGCGGGCGCTCGAGCAGCAGGGCGTGGCCAAGGTCATCTCGCGGCCGCACATCACGACGCAGAACAACAAGGAAGCGGAAGTCACGCAGGGCTTCGAGATTCCGTATCAGGTCGTCACCACGGCCGGCGGGACCGCGACGACGAGCATCCAGTTCAAGGACGCGGCGTTGAAGCTGCTCGTGACGCCGAAGATCACGTCGGCCAACACCGTGATCATGAACATCCAGCTCGAGAACGGATCGCCCAGCCAGTTGTTCGGCAGTGAAGCGGGCCCGTCGATCGCCACGGACCGCGCGCGGACGGAGGTGCAGGTCGCCGACGGCGCCACCACCGTCATCGGCGGCATCGTGTCGAGCAACGACCAGTACACGACGCAGCGGACGCCCGGGGTCAGCCGGATTCCGCTGCTC
Organism: uncultured Solibacteraceae bacterium; assembly: GCA_964573795.1. Taxonomy (GTDB): domain Bacteria; phylum Acidobacteriota; class Vicinamibacteria; order Vicinamibacterales; family SCN-69-37; genus CAZNMF01. Next base: position 2,432 of record CAZNMF010000398.1, on the reverse strand, counting down.
GGCTGGCTGTTCAAGAACAACACGTCGGACACGACGTCGCAGGAACTCCTGATCTTCATCACGCCGCGCATCATCCGAGGGTAGCCATGAGACGCGATTCCGTTGTGGTTCGTATGTGGAGCGGCCGTGCGGGCCGCGTGGCCGCCGGCCTGGTGGCCGCGGCGACGGCGCTCTCGCCGTTGACCGGCTGCACCGCCGCCCAGCGCCAGGGCCAGTCGTCGTCGCTGCTCGTCATCGACAGCCTGGAGGCCGCGTCGGGCGCCAAGCCCGGCGAGTTCGGCAACACGCTCGACTCGGACGTCGTCACCGTCGTCAAGGAAGTGCCGACGATCTTCGACGATCCCGGCTCCGTGTCCTTCCGGCTGGTGATGAAGAACCAGAACCCGGACAGCCCCGGCTCGACGCCGTCCGATCTGAACAGCGTCACGGTCACGCGCTATCACGTGAACTTCGTCCGCACCGACGGCCGCAACACGCCGGGCGTCGACGTGCCATACCCGTTCGACGGCGCGTTCACGGTGACGGTGCCCACGAGCGACGCGGCGACGGCGGGATTCACGCTGGTCCGCATCCAGGCCAAGCAGGAAGCGCCGCTGAATCAGCTCGCCATCGGCGGCGGCGCGCGGGCGATCTCGACGATCGCCCAGGTGACCTTCTACGGGACGGACCAGGCAGGCCGCGAGGTCAGCGCCACGGGCAACATCGGCGTGACGTTCGCCGACTGGGGCGACCCGGATTCCGGTAGCGACGACAGCGACAGCGGCAACTGAGGGGTCGAGGCGTGCAATTTCCGAGATGGAGTGCTGACGTGACGAAACGACTACTCGCTGTGGCGGCCGTGCTGGCGTTCGCCGGCTGCTCGCTCGACAAACAAACGGCGCCGCCGCTGACGGGCCCGTCGGAGCTCGGCCTGTCGCTGGCGGTGACCGCGACGCCGGACGTCATCACGCAGGACGGCCAGTCGCAGGCGACGATCCAGGTGACCGCGCGCGACTCCAACGGCCAGCCGAAGAGCGATCCGGTGACGGTGCGCATCGAGACCTACGTGGGCGGCGTGCCCAACGACCTCGGCACGTTGTCGACGAAGGTCGCGACGACGGATACGAGCGGCGTGGCGCGGCTGACGTACCGCGCGCCAGCGGCGCCGCCGCCGTCGGCCGTCGCCGACACCCTGGTGACCGTCGTCGTGACGCCGGTCGGCAACGACTACGCGGGCGCGACGCCGCGCTACGCCGAGATTCGTCTCGCGCGGCCCGGCGTCATCGTCCCGCCGGGCGACGGTCCGGTGGCGTCCTTCTTCCTGTCGCCGAACAACCCGCGTGAAGACGACGACATCTTCTTCGACGGATCGGCGTCGACGGGCAACATCGTGTCCTACACGTGGAACTTCGGCGACGGCCGGTCCGACTCGTCGTCGAGCCCGACCACGCGTCATCGCTACGGCCTGGCTGGCACCTACAACGTCACGCTGACCGTGCGCGACAACGTCGGACGCGAGGTCACGAGCGCGCCGAAGACGGTCACGGTCGCGGCCCTCACCACGCCGACGCAGTTGTCGGCCAAGTTGGTCATCTCGCCCAGCTCCTCGGTGAAGCCCGGCGACCTGCTCACGTTCGATGCGTCGACGTCGACCGCCACGCCTGGACACGTGATCGTCCAGTACTCGTTCAACTTCGGCGATGGCAGCCCGATCGTGGTTGGGGACTCGCCGTACACGCACCACGCCTATGCGGCGGGCGCGGCGAGCACGTCAGCGACCTACAAGGTGGTGCTCATCGTGACGGACGACACCGGCCGGACCGCGTCGTTCGGCGACGGGTCGGTCACCGTCTCGACGCCATAGTCACGAACGGAAATGCCCACGGCGCGGCCGGCGCGTGCGCCGGCCGCGCCGTGGGTCGTCGGATTGCCCCGCAAGCTTTTCTGAATTAGGTATGGCAGGCATCCTCCTCAATCGAAGCCGACAAGTTCCTGCCGAGGACACGCCGGCGTTCGGCGGCAACGCCGAACGCTTCCGCCGCGCGGGCGATCTCGACCGCGCGATCGCGCTCTGCCGGGACGGCCTGAAGAAGTTCCCCGATCAACTGTCCGCCCGCGTCACGCTCGGCTGGTCGCTGCTCGACAAGGGCCAGTACGACGAGGCGCGCGCCGAGCTCGAGCGCGTGCTGCGGCGCGCGCCGGACAACCTGGCCGCGATTCGCGGCCTGGCCGAGCTGCACGATCGCAGCGAGGGCGCGATGCCCTCGATCGACGAGCGTGAGTCCTGGCGATCGGACGACCTCGAGGCCGACGCCGCCCTTGCGGCAGCGGCCACGTCCGAGATGGCCACGGCGGTCGCGCCGCCGGCGGCGCCGACCGACGATCCGGTCGCGCCGATCGCCGTCACGCTCGCATCGGCCACGGCTCAGCCGTCGCCCGAAGTGCTGCACACG
>CAZNMF010000397.1:0-10752 GCA_964573795.1 uncultured Solibacteraceae bacterium | reverse complement strand
CTGACGACCCGGCCGTTCGACTTGACGCCGAGCCCGCGCTTTCTCGTGCTCACGGCCTCGCATCGAGAAGCGCTGCGGAATCTCGAGTACGCGATTCTCAGCCGCAAGGGCGTGACGCTGCTCGTCGGCGAGGCAGGCGCGGGGAAGACGACGATTATCCGGTCCGCGATCGAGAACCAGCCCGGGCGCGTGCATTGCGTGCACCTCCACAATCCGACCCTCACGAGGGAGGAATTCGTGGAGATGCTCGCCGTCCATTTCCGATTGTCACCGCGCGCGGCCCAATCGAAGACCGCGATGCTCGTCGAGCTCGAGGCGCTGTTGAAGCAGCGTCACGCCGCCGGTGAGACGACGGTGCTCATCGTGGACGAGGCGCAGAGCCTGTCGCTCGATCTGCTCGAGGAGATCCGGCTGTTGGCGAACATCGAGACCAACGACGAGAAGCTGTTGTCGGTCGTCATCGCGGGGCAGCCCGAGCTGGCCGATCGCCTCAACGATCAGGCGCTACGCCAGTTGAAGCAGCGCATCGCCCTTCGATGCGAGCTGCAACCTCTCACGAAGCGCGAGACCGAGACGTATGTGGCCGGACGGATTCGCGCGGCCGGCGGTGTCGGCGCGCAGGTCTTCACGCGCGAGGCCGTTGGCCTGATTTTCCAGGCCGCGCGCGGGCTGCCGAGGACGATCAATGTCATCGCCGACAACGCGCTGCTCGGCGGGTTCGCGGCGGGCGTCAAGCCGGTCACCAGCGAGATCGTGCGGGAGGTCTGCAGCGATTTCGACCTCCGCACGGCACTGGCCGAACCGGCGGCAACGCCGTCCCGTCCGCCTGCGGCCGCGACGCATGACGTCCTGTCGACCTCGATGCCGGTCCTTTCGAAGGTCGGCGATCAGGGGCCATCCTCATCGGAGCCGACTTCCAAGGGCGTGTTTTCGGTGCGTCGCAAGAGATTTTCATTCTTCTGGAACTGACTGGAGTCATCTCGATGGGGCGAGTGGACGAGGCGATGAAGCGTGCAGCACAGGGGCGGTTCGATCCGGTGGATCCGCCCGTCGGGGAGCGCGCGCCACTCGACGCGCCTGATGCGTTTCCGCGCGAGATCGGCCAGCGCCCGGCCAGCGCGGACGTCGTCTCCGTCGCGGCCAGCGCGCCGCTTCGACCGGTGACGCCGCGCGCCGATGACGTCCGGTCGCGTTCGTCGATCCTCGATCGCTTCGGCGTCGACTTGTCCCGGAAGACGATGGTCGATCAGGACACCGACCCGATCTCTCGCGAGCAGTATCGCCGGCTCGCCGCGACGCTGCACGCGGCGCAGGCTGCGTCGAATCTGAAAGTCATCATGGTCGCCAGCGCGCTCGCCAACGAAGGCAAGACCCTGACGGCGACCAATCTCGCGTTGACCTTCAGCGAGTCGTATCAGCGCGATGTGTTGCTGATCGACGGCGACCTGCGCAAGCCGTCCCTGGACTCGGTCTTCAACGTCGAGAGCCGGCCCGGCCTCAACGACGTGCTGACCGCTTCGGACGACAAGCCGCTGCCCGTCCATCACGTCTCGCCGCACCTGTCCCTGCTGACGGCCGGACGCGCGAGCGCCGATCCGATGGCGGGCCTCGTGTCCGAGCGCGTCCGCGATCTCATCGACGACGCCCGCGTGCGGTTCGACTGGGTCATCATCGACACGCCGCCGATCGGCCTGCTGTCGGATGCGAATCTGCTCTCGGCGATGGCCGACGGGGCGATTCTCGTGGTCCGGGCAGGCGCGACGCCGTACGAGCTGGTGCAGCGAGCCATCCAGACGATCGGACGCGAGCGCGTCCTGGGTGTCGTCCTCAATCGCGTGACGTCCCTCGTCGCCGGGCTCGATCGGAAATACTACGGCGGCTACTACGGTACGCAGCGTTCCGAGGCCGCTGGTCGCGGCTGAGAGGTGTCGTGTCTCCCTGGACCCGGCGTTCCGCCGCGCTTGTCGCCTGTGAGAGCGTCCTCATCGTCGGCGCGGTGGCCGTTGCGGTCTACCTGCGCTTCGGCGAATGGTCCGCGATGGCGCTCGCGGAAGACCATCGACTCTGGAAGGCGATCCTCATCGCGTTCGTCGTGCAGAGCGCCTTGTACTACGCCGATCTCTACGACCTGAAGCGCGTCGCCGATCGGCGCGAGTTGTTCGTCGGCCTCGTGCAGGCCCTTGGCGCCGCCTCGTTCGTGCTCGCGGCCATCTACTATTGGTTTCCGGATCTGATCATCGGCCGCGGCATCTTCATGATCGCGGCAGTGCTGATCCTTCTGGTCGTCGCCGGATGGCGTCTGGCGTTCGAGTGGCTGAGCGGACGCGTGGGGCCGCGCGAGCGTTTGCTGCTCGTCGGGACCAACCAGGTTGCCGTGGATCTCGCGAGCGAGTTGTTCCAGCGCCGGCAGGAGCTCGGCGTCGAGATCGTCGGCTTCGTCGACGCCGATCCGTCCAAAGTCGGCGCGGCGGTGCTGAATCCCGGCGTGATTGGCACCATCGAGGACATCCCGTCCATCGTCAGGGCCAGAGGCGTCGACCGCGTCGTCGTGAGCCTCGTCGACGCGCGCGGAAAGCTGCCGATGGAGAAGCTGCTCGACATGAAGCTCGACGGCGTGACCTTCGATCATCTTCCGTCGGTGTACGAGGAGTACACGGGCAAGATTGCGGTTGAGAATCTGCGCCCGAGCTGGCTGATCTTCTCGGCGGGCTTCAAGAAGAGCCGGACGCTCGCGATGTCGAAGCGCAGCCTCGACGTCGTGCTCGCGTCCATAGGGCTCGTCGTCGGCCTGCCGCTGATGGCGATCATCGCGCTGGCCGTTCGTCTCAGCTCGCCGGGACCGATCCTGTATCGCCAGCGGCGCGTCGGCCTTCGCGGCCACATCTTCCAGGTCTACAAGTTCCGGACGATGCGCGACGACGCCGAGGCGGCCACGGGTCCGGTGTGGGCCGCCAAGGACGGCGACGCGCGCGTGACGCCGATCGGCCGCACCCTGAGACGCACGCGCCTGGACGAGCTCCCACAGTTGTGGAACATCCTGATCGGCGAGATGAGCTTCGTCGGACCTCGCCCGGAGCGGCCGGAGTTCGTCAAGGATCTCACGAGAGATATTCCGTACTACGGCCAGCGTCACGTCGTCCGTCCCGGGCTGACCGGCTGGGCGCAGGTGCGCTACACGTACGGCGCCAGCACGGAGGACGCGCTGCAGAAGCTGCAGTACGACCTCTACTACATCAAGAACCTCTCGATCGGCCTCGACCTGTACATCATGTTCGAGACGATCAAGACCGTGGTCCTGCAAAGGGGCGCCTGACCATGGCGCCACAGCCGGCTCCGGAGACGAGCCGCATCGTCAATGCCATGAGCATCGACGTCGAAGACTACTTTCACGTCAGCGTCTTCGACGGCCTGATTCCGCGGTCGCGGTGGGACACGCTCGAGAGCCGCGTCGACGCGAACACACGCCGCCTGCTCGACATCTTCGACGCGTTCGGCGTCCGGTCGACGTTCTTCGTCCTCGGCTGGGTCGGCGAGCGCCATCCCGGCCTCGTCGCGACGATCGCGTCACGCGGCCACGAAATCGCCTCGCACGGTTACGCGCATCGTCTGATCTACGACCAGACACCCGCCGGCTTTCGCGACGATGTCCGTCGCGCCAAGCAGATTCTCGAAGATGCAAGCGGCCGGCGCGTGGTCGGCTATCGCGCCCCGAGCTATTCGATCACACCGCGATCGCTCTGGGCCCTGGACGTGCTCGCGGAAGAGGGCTACGAGTACGACTCGAGTATCTTTCCCATCCGCCACGATCGCTACGGCATCCCCGTATCCGCGCGGACGCCGTACGTCATCGATCGGAACGAGCGCGAGATCGTCGAAGTGCCCGGCTCGACGACGCGCGTCGGCCCGCTGAACCTGCCCGTCGCCGGCGGCGGCTACTTCCGGCTGCTGCCGTACTGGTGGACGAAGTGGGGCATCTCCCGCGTCAATCGTCTCGAAGAGCGGCCGGCGGTCTTCTATCTCCATCCGTGGGAGATCGATCCCGGCCAGCCGCGCCTGCCCGCCGGCCGGCTCGGCCGGTTCCGCCACTACCGCAATCTCGAGCACACGGAAGCGAGACTTCGCCAGTTGCTCACCGATTTCCGCTTCGATGCGATCGACGTGCTGGTCGATCGCGCGCGGCAGACGACGATGGCGCACGCGCACGTCGCGATGCCGCTGCCGTACGCGTGGTGAGCGCGTCCCCTGCCGCGCCGGCCAAGGCCGTGACCGTTGAGCTGGCGGCCGACGGGGCCGAGTGGGATCGCTACGTCGAGTCGCATCCGGAGGCCACGGCCGATCATCTCTGGGCGTGGCGGGACGTGTTCCAGCGAGCGCTCGGCCACGAGACGGCCTATCTGATCGCGCGACGGGACGGCCGCTCGGTCGGCGTTCTGCCGCTCGTCCTCTTCCGATCGCGGGTGTTCGGCCGGAGTGCGATCGCGGTACCGTTTCTCAATTACGGCGGCCTGCTGGGTGATGATGCCGGTGCTCGCGACGCGCTGCTCGCCGACGCGACGGCGCGCGCGCGTGTATTCGGCGCGTCGCACGTCGAGCTGCGGCACGTCGCGCGCGTGTTCGAAGCCTTGCCGTTCAGACAGCACAAGCTGGCGATGCGCCGCTCACTGCCGTCCGCGCCGGACGCGCTCTGGTCGACTCTGGACCGCAAAGTGCGCAATCAGGTGCGCAAGGCGCAGAAGGAGGGGCTCGAGGCGATCACAGGAGGCGCCGAGCTGGTCGACGAGTTCTATCGCGTCTTCTCTCGGAATATGCGCGATCTCGGCACGCCGGTCTATCCGAAGCGGCTGTTCGTCGAGACGCTGCGCCTGCTGCCGTCACGCGCGCGCGTCACGGTCGTCCGATATCGAGGCCAGGCTGTCGCCGCGGGCATCGTGATCGCGTTTCGCGAGACGGTCCTCAATCCATGGGCCTCGTCACTGCGCGAGTACCGGCACTTGTGCCCGAACATGCTGCTCTACTGGACGCTGCTCGAACGCGCGGTCCAGGATCGCGCGTCGGTGTTCGATTTCGGCCGTTCGTCGCCCGGCGGCGGCACCCACCAATTCAAATTGCAGTGGGGCGCGATCGAGACGCCGCTGCACTGGGAGTACGTGCTGATCTCCCGCCGCGAGCCGCCGGATCAGGGACCCACGAATCCCAGATTCGAGCGGGCGATTCGCCTCTGGCAGCGGCTGCCCCTAGGCGTCGCCAACGTGATCGGGCCTCCCATCGCGCGCCAGTTGCCGTAGCGCGTGGTTCAACGCTCGTCCATCAACGAGGGAGTGACGCGCGCATCGACAATTAGCGATCGTCCGCGGACTCGGCCTGTCGCGATCGGATGACGCGGGCCGGAGCGCCGGCGGCCACGACGAAATCGGGGATCGGCTTCGTCACGACCGATCCGGCGCCGACGACGGAATGTCTGCCGACGTCGGCGAGCACCACGGCGGCGCTTCCGACCCAGCTGCCTTCGCCGATGCGCACGAGCGACCGCGACGCATCCTGCTCCCGAATGGGCCGATCGAGATCCGCGGTGCCGTGCGTCCTGGCGCCGCTCGGCACGTGCACGCCGGCCGCGAGCAGCACATCGCGCTCCAGATGCACGAGGCCCAGATGGCAGTTCGGGCCGACGTAGACGTTCGCGTCCAGACGCGCGCCGCTCTGGCTGAAGATGGTGCCGAAGTGCACGGACGCGCTCCGGTCGCACGCCGCAATCGTCCACGTGAGAAACGCCCGCCGCACGTAGACGCCCACGAGACCGGGAATCCAGGCCAGCGCCTGCGTCGAACCCTCGAGCGCTCTGTCGGGTCCGAGCACTTGTCTGCGCACGGCGTACGACAGCAGCGCCGGCAGGGCGGCAATCGTCGCGAGCACGTGCGCGGAGAGCTTGAGCGTCTCACGCATGGACCAGCTCCGCGTAGATCGCCTCGAGCCGCCGCGTTCGCGCCTCGAACGAGAGGTCGTGTTCGACGCGCTCGCGGCCGCGGACGGCCCGTTCGCGCGCCGACGCCGGGTCGTCGAGGACGTTCGTGATGGCCGCCCGCAGCCGCTGCACGTCGCCGCATGGGACGATGAGCGCATGCGCACCGTCGAAGGCGAGCTCGCGCGTGCCGCCGGCGTCCGTGGCGACGATCGGCGTTTCCATGGCCATCGCTTCGAGGACCGCGTTGGGCGTGCCTTCGTAGTCCGACGACTGGACGAACAGATCGAGCGCCTGATGGAGATCGGCGACGTCGCGCCGATGGCCGAGAAACACGCACTGCGATCCGAGCTCAAGCGTCGCAGCCTGTTGCTTCAGTGCGGGCAACGCGCTGCCGTCACCGGCGATGAACAACCTGACGCGCGACCGTGCGCGGAGCAGCGGCGTCATGGCGTCGATCAACAGATCGAAGCGCTTCTGCGGCTCGGCACGGCCGACCGCGCCGACCGCGATCGCGTCGTCGGCGAGATCGAGCGCGCGGCGCGCCTCCGAGCGGCGTTCCGGGAAGCGGCTGAACGCGGCCGGATCGATCGCGTTCAGGATCACGGTGACGCGGTCGTCGCGCGCGCCACGACGCACGAGCTCGTTCTTGATGTCCGTCGACACGGCGATGACGCGCGGGTATCGCGCGAGCAGGAACTTGTCGACCGGATAGTACACGAACCGTTCGCGGGCGCTGTGTCCCGTCCAGCCGTGCGCCGTGGCAAGCGGCACGACGCCGGTCCGGCGCGCCAGCCACAAGGCGACGAGGTCCGTCTTGTACTCGTGCGCATGGACGACGTCGATCCGTCGCTCGCGGATGACGTCGACGAGCTGCGGCACGATAGCGGGATCGAGGGAGTGCCGCTCGTAAACCTCGACGTAGTCGACGCCCAGGTCGCGCGCGCGGGCATCGAGCCCGAACGTCTCGTCCCGGCGATCCCGGACGTAGCAGACGGTCACGTGCACGTGCGGAGCGGCCTTGGCCGCGCCGAACAGGATCGTCTTCTCCGGCCCGCCGCCCGTGCCTCGGACGCTACGCAGCTCCAGCACGCGAACGACGCGGTTGCCCCCGGCCGTCGTCGTCATGCCTTCCTCCTGACCCCATGCCCGGCCTTGGCGACGAGCGCGAGCGCGCGTGCGATCTCGTACGTCGCGGCGACGGCGATCGCCCGGACGAAGTCGGCGAGCCGCGGCGCGTCCGCCGGTGCCCGCAGAATGAGCCGCGTGGCGCGAAGCGCGGTCGTCGCGGCGATCACCGTTACGCCGGCCGCGGCCAGCGCGCCGAGATGCCATCGCCAGAGCAGGAGCCCCACGACGATCGCGACGATCGCCGCGAGGTTGATGATGGGCATCGCCACGCTTGGGGCCGAACGCCACGTCAGCCGCTCTCGAAGACTCACGGTGAGGTTGTCGCGGCCGCGCCAGAGCTCGGCGTAGAAGAGTGCGGCCAGCGTCTTCGGATCGCCGACGTGCGTGCTCCGCAAGCCCGCGACCGATAGCAACGCCCCGCCGTCTTCACGAATGCGGCGGCAGAGGTCGACGTCCTCGCAGCTCTCGAGCCGTTCGTCGAAGCCGCCAATGGACGCGAACGTCTCGCGCCTGACGACGAGGTTGCCGCTCGGCAGCCAGTCGACGGCGGTGACGCCGGGATGGTGCGCGCGCAGCCGATCGTACATGCGCTGCACCCAGGTGCCGTCTGTTGGCGCGTCATATTCGGCGCCAGCGGCGGCGACGTGCGGATCGTCGAGGGCCGCAAGCGCAGCGGCGATCCAACCGTCGGTCAGCTCGTGGTCGGCGTCGACAAAGGCCAGCAGATCACCTCGAGCGGCGGCCGCGGCCCTGTTGCGGAGCTGCGCGACCGCCAGCCCGGGAAGTACCAGAACAGTTGCGCCGGCAGCCCGCGCGACATCCGCCGAGGCGTCGGCCGATCCGTTGTCCGCCACGACGATCTCGATCGGAGCGGCCGCGCGCTGCGCCGCGATCGAGTCCAGGCATCGGCGAAGACGGCCGGCGTCGTCGCGCACGGGGATGATGAACGACAGGCGCGGCATCGTCATCGTCGCCTCGCGGCCTCGGCGAGAATCTCCGGCACCCGCGCGAGCTGTCGCTCCCACGTAAGCGCGTCGACGTGGGCGCGAGCCGCGAGCGCGCGCCGCTGCTCGGGTGAGTGCTCGAGCAGTCCGACGATCGCGTCCGCGAGAGCGTCCGCCGTTTCAGCGGCGACGCACGCGTCGGCGATCGTCGCCGGCAGGCTGCTTATGATGTTCGGCGTGACCACCGTCGGAAGCCCGGCGGCGACGGCTTCGAGCACCTTGTTCTGAATGCCGCGCGCCGTCAGAATCGGCGCGACGGCCACGGCCGCGCGCCAGAGATAGGGCCGCACGTCGGGCACCGCACCCGTGATCCGGATGCCCTGCGCGTCGCTTGCGAGCGACTGGATCGCGCGTGTGGGATGCGATCCGACGACCGTCAGCGTCGCGTCCGATCGCCGCGCGCGCACGCGCGGCCAGATCGATTGCGCCAGCCAGAGGACCGCCTGTTCGTTCGGGGCGTAATTCATCACGCCGCAAAACACGACGTCCGACGATGGAGCCGGCGGCGTCTGCGGCCGGAGGGACGCGACGTCGATGCCGTTCTCGACGACGTCGACGCGGGCCGTCGGCGCGATCGCTCGAAGCGTCTCAGCTTCGCGTTCGGTCGTGATGAGCGTCGCGACGGCGCGGGTAGAGATCACCGCCTCGAAGGCGCGCAACGTGCGCGCCTCACGCCGATAGACCCACGAGAGCGGCCAGCGTGTCACGGCGGCCAGCGCCGCCCATTTGGCCGAATCGACGTCGACCATGTCGATCAGGAGCGGCCGTTCCGCCAACGGCGGCTCCAGCGCACACGGCGCGATGCCCGAGCAGTACGCGAAGACGACGTCCGGAGGTGAGGTGGCCACCGCCGTGGCGATGGTCGATCGCAGCTCCGGCGCGTCGAGCATGGTGTGCGTCGTCGGCCGCTGCGTGGGCAGGGCCGCGAGGCTGCGAATGCGATTGCGCCACGCGGGCACGCGGACGACGTACGTGGACGAGACGAGATCGCGCAGCGACGACGCGTGGCTCGCCTCGTCTTCGTCGTGGACCAGCGAGACCAGCGTGACGTCGGCGTGGCGGCGCAGCTCGCGCAGCAGGAAGTACGCACGAACGCGATCGCCGCGATTCGGCGCGTAGGGAAGCCTGTGGGTCAGGAAGAGGACGTTCACGCGGGACATCGGCCGTCGTCATCGCGGGTGCGACCGAGGCGAGAACACGGATGATAGTATACGGGCGCGCGCCCGATCCCCCTACGGACGCGACGTCGTTTGGCCGAATTTGCCCACTATTTCTGCGAAGGATTGAGCGTCTGATGACGATGCCGCGCCGGCGAACGGCGCTCGACGGCGTGATCGTGATCGAGCCGCGCGTGTTCGGCGATCGGCGCGGGTACTTCTTCGAGTCGTGGCACCTCGAGCGCTATCGCGATCTCGGCGTCGCCGAGGCGTTCGTGCAGGACAACGTGTCGCGGTCCGTCCAGGGCACGCTGCGCGGGCTGCACGTACAGGAGCCATACGCGCAGGGCAAGTTGATCCAGGTGCTCGACGGCGAAGTGTTCGACGTGGCCGTCGACGTGCGTGTGGGATCGCCGACGTTCGGCCGCTGGGTCGGCGAGCGGCTGTCGAGCGACAATCATCTTCAGATGTACGTCCCGCCAGGGTTCGCGCACGGGTTCTGCGTGCTCAGCGCGTCGGCGCTGCTCTCGTACAAGTGCACGGAGCAGTATCACCCCGAAACGGAGCTCAGCATCGCGTGGAACGATCCGGACGCGGCCATCGATTGGCCGGTGAGCCAGCCGCTGCTGTCCGCGAAGGATGCGAGCGCCGAGCCGCTGGCGCGCATCCCGACGTCCAGGCTGCCGCGCTGGCGCGCGTCGTAACCGGCCACATCGATCCGGAAGACGGGCTAGCGATCACCCGCCATGTGCCAGGCGACGTTGACCTGCGCGGGCGAAAGATAGCTGCCGCCGATCATCGACAGCCCGTTCATGTACCAGGTGTACATCTGGCCTGTGGCCGCATGCTGGAACACGAGATCCGCATCGCCGTCACCGTCGAAGTCGCCGACGACTTTCAGGATCCACGCAGGATTCACGAACGCCGGTGAGAGCGCCGGCGCAGACGTGGCGGTCAGTCGATCGAGGTGCCACACGGCCAACGCCCCGGTCACGCGGTGCTCCCAGACGAGATCGGCCTTGCCGTCGTGATTGATGTCGGCGACGCCCGCGATGCGCCACGCCGGATCGGCCTGGGACGGATTGAGATACTCGACGCTCAGCCGTCCTCCGGCGTTGTTCATCAGCCACGCGCAGAGCTGACCGGTGGACGGGTGCTGCCACACGAGATCGGTCATGCCGTCTCCGTTGAAGTCGCCGGCGCCTCGCACGCGCCATGGCGTTGGCGTCGGCAGCGGCGTGAGCTCGCCGATCTTCGTCACGCCGTTCAGCAGCCACACGATCAGTTGTCCCGTCGTGGTGTGCTGAAAGAGCACGTCCGACTTGCCGTCGCCGTTGAAGTCGGCCACGGCGGCGATCTGCCAGGCCGGAGCGATCGCGCTCGGATTCAGATATGCGCCGCCCGTCATGACGTCCCGGTTCATGAACCAGACGTAGATCTGGCCGGAGGCGTGCTCGAAGATCAGATCGGGACGTCCGTCGCCATTGAAGTCGCCCGTGACCTG
>CAZNMF010000396.1:0-6667 GCA_964573795.1 uncultured Solibacteraceae bacterium | reverse complement strand
TCGAAGTTCGAAGTTGACGTGGCGCCTTCGGCGCACTTGACGATTATGAAACACGCTCTGATGGCGGCCGAGGCCGCGCGCGTGCTCGCGCGCGTTTCGCGCGTGCGCGTCCTGGTCGCCGGCGATCTGGTCGCCGACGAGTTCATCTACGGACAGATCGATCGCGTGTCGCGCGAAGCGCCGGTGCTGATCCTCGGCTACGACTCGACGGACGTCGTGCCGGGCGGCGCCGGCAACGCGGCGAACAACGCGGCCGCGCTCGGCGCGCGCGTGCGGCTCGTCGGCGTGACCGGCCGCGATCGCGCGGGCACCGGGCTCGTGGCCGCGCTGCGGCCCCGCGCGGACGTCGCCGGCATCCGCCGCGCGAGCGGCTACGACAAGCCGGTGAATACACGCATTCTCGCCGGCGGCGTGCACTCGGCGAAGCAGCAGGTCGTGCGCATCGATCGCGCCGGCGGTCGCATCACGCCGGCGATCCGGCGCCGCGTCGAACGGGCGCTCGCCGACGCAATCCGCCGCGTCGACGTCGTCATCATCTCCGACTACGGCAGCGGGCTCGTCACGCCGGATCTGTGGCAGCGCGCGCTGGCCTTGTCGCGCGTGCGCAGACCGCCGCTCGTCCTCGTCGACTCGCGCTACGCGCTCGACGGCTTCACCGGCATGACGGCGTGCACGCCGAACGAGCCCGAGGTCGAGGCGCTGCTCGGCGTGACAATCGACGACGACCGCGGGGTGCTCGAGCGCGCGGGGCGGACGCTGCTCGACCGTCTGCGCTGCCGCGCCGTGCTGATCACACGCGGCAGTCGCGGCATGGCGCTGTTCGAGCCGGATGGGCCCACCGATCACATTCCGATCGTCGGATCCGATCAGGTGACCGACGTCACCGGCGCCGGCGACACCGTCATCGCCACCTTCGCGCTCGCGCTGGCGGCCGGCGCATCGTTCGGCATCGCCGCGCGCCTCGCCAATCATGCGGGCGGCCTGGTTGTCATGAAGCGCGGCACGGCGACCGTCACGCGCGAGGAGCTGCGCGAGGCCGTGAGGCGCGACGAAAAGTTAGAAGTTGCAAGCCAGAAGCCTAGAATCCGCCGTAAGCCGTAAGCCGTAAGCCGTAAGCCGTAAGCCGTAAGCCGTAAGCCGTAAGCCCGTTGTACGATTACCTCCACCCATGGGCCGCGTCGTCACCGACACCGAGCTCGTCGCTCTCGTCGCCGCCGATCGCGTGGCCGGACGATCGATCGCGTTTGCCAACGGCTGCTTCGACGTGCTGCACGTCGGCCACGTCCGGTATCTCGAAGGCGCGAAGCGCGAAGGCGATCGGCTCGTCGTGGCGGTCAACGACGATGCCTCGGTGCGGGCGCTGAAGGGCGAGGGCCAGCCGATCCTGCCGGCTGAGGCGCGCGCGGAGCTCGTCGCGTCGCTGCGCGCGGTCGACTACGTCGTCACGTTTCCGGATCGTACCGTGGAGCGGCTGCTGCGGCTGCTGAAGCCCGACGTCCACTGCAAGGGCACCGACTACACCGTCGACACCGTGCCCGAGAAGGACGTCGTCCGCGACTACGGCGGCCGCGTCGCCGTCGTCGGCGATCCGAAAGATCATTCCACGAGCGGCCTGTTGCAGCGGCTGCGGAACGAGCGCGCGGCCGGGACGCCGGATGTCTGACGCTGCGGCGCCGCGGCTGCTCGTCGTCCGTCTCGGATCGCTCGGCGATCTCGTGCACACGCTGCCGGCTGTCGCCGCGCTCCATCGGGCGCGGCCGGATACGGCGATCGACTGGCTCGTCGATCGCGTCCATCGCGACTTCCTCGAGCTCGTGCCGGCGATCGCATCGATCGTCACGCTCGATCGGCCGACGCTGGCCGGATGGCGAGACGTGCGCCGTCGCCTGCGCGCGCAGCGATACGAGGCGGCCCTCGACTTTCAAGGTCTGCTCAAATCGGCGGCGCTGGCGCGTCTCTCCGGCGCGGCGCGCGTGGCCGGCTTCGACCGCGCGGCATTGCGCGAGCGGGCGGCGGCATGGCTCTACACTGAACGCATCGACGTCGGCGAAGGACGACATGTGATCGACAAGAATCTCGCCCTCGCAGCCGCGTTCGGGGCGGCGACGATGCCGCGTGAGTTCCCGCTGGCGCCCGTAACGTCGGCGGCGCTCGAGACGCTTCGCGCGCAGGGGATCGATCGCTTCGCGCTGATCAATTGCGGCGCCGCGTGGCCCAACAAGCGCTGGCCGGCCGATCGATTCGGGCAGGTGGCCGCGTGGCTCCGCGAGCATCGCGGCTTGCGATCCGTTGCGTTGTGGGGCCCGGGCGAAGCGCGGCTCGCGTCCGAGGTCGTTCGGCTGTCGGGCGGCGCGGCCACGGCGGCGCCGGCGACCGGCCTTCGCGATCTCGTCGCGCTGTCGCGCGCCGCGAGCCTCATGGTATCCGGCGACACGGGGCCGACGCACATCGCTGGCGCCGTCGGCACGCCGATCGTCGCGATCTTCGGTCCCACCGATCCGTCGCGCAACGGCCCGTGGGACGCCGACGATCGTGTCGTCTCGCGCTACGGCGCCTGCGATTGTCACTATCAGCGTGTCTGTCATCGCTCGTCCGATCGCTGGTGTCTGCTCGACGTGTCCGTCGAAGACGTCCGGCGCGCGATCGACGAGCGTCTGGCCGCCGCGGCGAGGGCGGCATGTTGAGGCGATTCGCGCGGCTGCGCGTGCCAATCGGATTTCTGTGCGCGGCCGTGGCGCTGGCGCTCGTGCGGCCGTCGTGGTCGTCGTGGTGGATCGGCCTCGCCATCGCCGCGTCGGGCGAGCTGCTGCGCGTGTGGGCCGCGGGCCACATCGAGAAAGGCCGGGAGATCACGCGCTCCGGGCCGTACCGGTTCGTGCGGCATCCGCTCTACGCCGGCTCGACGCTGATCGGCGCGGGCTTCGCGCTCGCATCGCGCAGTCCCGTCGTGTGGGTGCTCACCGTGCTGTATCTCGGCATCACCTTGACCGCGGCAATCCGACTCGAGGAGCGGACGCTCGACGCCAGGTTCTCCGGCGAGTACTCCGCCTATCGGGCCGGCCTGGCTGCGCCAATCGCGCGGCCGTTCAGTTGGGCCCGCGTCACGGCCAATCGTGAATATCGCGCCGTGACCGGCGTCCTCGCCGCGTTCGTGTGGCTGTTCGTTCGCATCAAAGGATGAGCGTGACGCGCATCGACTGGCGGACATCGCCGTTCGTGGGCCGCGTCACGGGACTGTGCGCCGCGGCGATCTTCACGATCCCGCTGAGCGCGCTTCCGCACGAGCCGGAAATCGTCTGGTGGCTCAAGCTCGCGCTGCTGGCGCTCGGCGTGCTCAGCGCGCTGTCGCCGATTGGCGGCGTCGCGGCGCTGGCGATCGCGCTGCCGCTGACCACGGCCATCGACGCGCTCGCGGGCTGGGTGCCGGCGCCGGCCCAGTTGACCGACGCGCTGATGCTGGCGTGCGTGGCGGGCGCGTCGTGGCGCCTCGCCGTGCCCGGCCGCGGACCGGCGACGCGACTCGGGCCTCCGGCGCTCCTGTTCGGCGCCGTCGTGATCGCGTCGGCGATCGTCGATCTGCACGGCCTGCACGTCGTCGCGCCGAGGCGGCCGCTCCTCGAAGACATCTGGCGGCACCTCACGGTGCGGTACTGGCTCGATTTTCGCGACTTCGCCGTGCTGCACACGGCCGTGCGATGGATCGCGGGGCTCACGCTCGCCGTCTATGTCGAGCGGCTGCTGCGCGCGTCACCGTCGCGGGCGTCGTTCGTGATGCGCATCTGGATCGTGGCCGGGATCGCCGGCGCGCTGCTGACGCTCGTGCGCCTGGCGGAGATCGTGATCAGCGGCGACGCCGGGACGCTCGCGTCGCTCGCGCGGGCATGGCGCGACCTTCGGCTGAGCGTGCTCCAGCCCGATCTCAACGCTGCCGGATCCTACTTCGCGTTGTTCCTGCTTCCCGCGGTCGTCGTCGGATGGCGCCGGCGCCACTATTGGATGCTGGCGATCGCGGCGCCGCTGGCGGCCGCGGCGTTCGTGCTCGCGCGATCGCGGGCGGCCATCGGCGCGGTCATCGCGGTGGCGTGCGCGCGGCTCGTGCGCGGGCCGGGATCGTGGCGCGCGCGCATCGCGGGCGTTGTCGTGCTCCTGGCGATCAGCGCGGCCACCTTTACGTCGATCGCCGAATCGCACAGTCACGTGCGATTGGGTCGTGCCGCGAGCGTGCGCATGCAGATGACCACCGTCGTGGCGCGGACCATCGCGAGATATCCGGCGTTCGGCGTCGGGCTGAGCGAGTACATCCCGCGATCGCGACGTTTCGTCACGCCCGACATGGCATTGCTCATCCGTTTCGCGCCGAACGGCGAGAACGCGCACAACAACTACCTCCAGATCGCCGCCGAGCTCGGCATTCCGGGTGGCGTCATCTTCCTGTGGCTGCTGGCGGCCGTCGTCGGACCGGCGTGGATTGGGCGTCGTGCCGTCGACGCCGCCGAGTACGACGGCATGTCGCTCGGCGTCATGGCCTTTCTCATCAGCGCGGCGTTCCATCAGCCGTGGCTGGTGCCGGAAGTCTTCGCCGCGTTCATGCTCGCGATGGGCCTGACGGCGGGCTTCGCGCGGCCGCCGGCGCGGGCCTACGCCGCCTGGGCGCGCGACATCGCCATGGCCGGCGCGGTGTTCTACGTGTTGTCGACGATCTGGCGATCGCACTGATCGGGCGATCGACGAGATCGCTGCGATCGACACGTCCGTCAGGACGCGGCCGCAGACACGGGCGCCGGCGACCGGCGGTACGTCGGGACGATGACCTGGAGCAGCGCCAGCGCGCGGGCGGTGTCCTCACGCGCCGCGGCCTCCTCGATCTGCGCGACGGTTTCCCAGAGGTGCTCGGGCGGCGGCGGACCGCTGATGACCTGAATTTTGTCTTCGGCGCGCAGCGTCACTTCCTCGTCTTCCGTCATCAGCTCTTCGTTGAGCTTCTCGCCCGGCCGCAGGCCGGTGACGACGATCTCGATGTCGCGGTCGGGCACGAGGCCGGCCAGCGCGATCATCTGGCGCGCGAGGTCGAGGATGCGGATCGGCTCGCCCATGTCCAGCAGGCACAGCTCGCCGTAGCGGCCGTACGCCGCCTTCAGCACGAGGCTGACGGCCTCCGGGATCGTCATGAAGTACCGCCGCACGTCCGGATGCGTGATCGTGACGGGGCCGCCGGCCTCGATCTGCTGTCTGAAAAGCGGCACGACCGATCCGTCCGAGCCGAGGACGTTGCCGAAACGGACGGAGCAGCCGCGCACGCCCGATCGCCGCGCGACGGCGCGCGTCATGATCTCCCCGACGCGCTTGGTCGCGCCCATCACGCTCGACGGCGCGACGGCCTTGTCCGTCGAGATGAAGACGAGGCACTCGACCGGCAACCGTTCGGCGGCGAGGAGCAGGTTGCGCGTGCCGATGACGTTGTTCTTGATCGCCTCGCACGGCGCCGTCTCCATCAGCGGGACGTGCTTGTGCGCCGCCGCGTGAAAGACGTCCTGCGGGCGGCAGTGCTGGATCAGCGCGTCGAGCCGGCCGGCATCGCGGATGTCCGCGAGATACGTCGCCAGACCCGCCGCCGGCGCCTGGCGGCGGAACCGCTGTTCGAGCAGATACAGCCCGTTCTCGTTGATGTCGACTGCGAAGAGCTGGCCGACGCCGAGCTCGATGAGCTGCCGGCAGATCTCGCTGCCGATCGATCCGGCGGCGCCGGTGACGAGCACGCGCCGGCCGGCGAACGCGGATCGCTCGTGCGGCGCGAATGCCACGCGCCGCCTCGACAGCAGGTCCTCCGGCGACACGTTCTGCAGCATGCTGGCCGCGCCGCGGTCCTGGAAGTACACGAACGAGACGGGCAGCGTCTTGATGTTGACGCCGAGGCCCGTGCACGTCGTCACGACGCTGCGGATCAGCTCCTGCGAGTCGCGCGGCACGGCGATGAGCACGTTGCTGATCCGGTGCTTCGCGATCGCGGCGGGCAGCGCCGCCACGCCGCCGAGCACCGGCCGTCCGCTGACGAGGCTGCGCCATTTCGCCGGGTTGTCGTCGATGAAGCCAAGCACGTGGTAGTCGTGCTCGCCGGATCGCTGCAGATCGCGATACAGCATCTCGCCGGCCGCGCCCGCGCCGACGATGAGCGTGCGGCGGACGTCGCCGCGCCGGAGCCGCGCGAACCGCGCGCGGTACGTCTGCACGACGCGCGGCGCGAAGCGCAGGGCCAGCATCGCCGCGCCGGTCATCAGCATCTCGAGCACGACGACGGCGCCGGCCGGCCGCCGCGCGAGCGCCGACGCTGCCAGCACGAACGCCAGACTGCCGAGCCCGGCCGCGACGACGACGCGCATGGCGTCCTGGAGGCTGGCGAGGCCGAAGGACGTGCGATGGACGCCGCACGACAGGTTGGCCGCCGCGCGGCAGATCAGCAGCACCGCCAGCACGGTCCGCGCGGCCGCCGGTGTCGCATCGGCCATCGCGCCGCTGCCGTACAGCGCCAGCGCCGCTCCGAAGCTCGCGGCGCACAGCGCGAGATCGACGATGACGAGCAGGGAAAAGCGAAGGAGCGGCTGCTGAAATGCCGACGGCCGCATCCACTCGCGCCCGGAAGGAAGGCTCACAATTGAGATGTGAGTATAAG
>CAZNMF010000395.1:0-13932 GCA_964573795.1 uncultured Solibacteraceae bacterium | reverse complement strand
CACACCGGCGATCGGCCGATCGAGCGCGCTGGCGTCGACGTGCGCGGCGAGCAGCGTCGCGACTTCCGCGCGCAGGTCGGCATCGCCGCGACACCGCTCGTCGAGAAACGCCTCGCGCGACACCGTGTCGCGCGCCAGCGCCGCCTGAAACGCGTCCGTGATCTCCCGCCAGCGCTCGGGTGTCATCGGCGTCCGTGGTGAGGGTAACGCGCCGCGATGACGGACGCCAGATGATTGTCGCCGCGCGCCGACCGGGCGCTCGGTTTTTCGCAGGATCCCGCGCGAAATCAGCCGTTCGAATGCGCGCGCTTCGGCTGATACGTGCCGACGGGGAACCGCAGCGCGACGGCAAGGCGATTCCATCCGTTGATCGCGATGACCGCGAACGTCAGCGCGACGAGCTCCTGCTCGTCGAAGTGCTGCCGTACGCGCGCGGCGACTTCGTCGGGCACGTGCGTCTCGCCGACGCGCGTGACGGCCTCCGTCCATTCCAACGCGGCGCGCTCGCGCTCGGTGAAGAACGGCGTCTCGTGCCACGCGTCGAGCGTGTAGAGCCGCTGCTCGGTCTCGCCCGCCGCGCGCGCGTCCTTCGAGTGCATGTCGAGACAGTAGGCGCAGCCGTTGATCTGCGACGCGCGCATCTTGACCAGCTCGAGCAGGCCGTGCTCCAGCCCGCTGTCGTTGACAGCCTGCTGCAGCGCGCGCATCGCCTGATACAGCGGCGTACCGACCTGTTTCGCGATATCGACCCGTGGTTCCATGTCTTCGTGCTCCCCTCTTCAAGAGCCGTCGTCGGAGGGGCGGACGTTCAGGTCCGCCCGCTCGGCCGAACCTGACCGCCTCCGCCGAGGCTACGGTGGTTCGCCGAAGCCTTGCGCGAAGGCGAAAGGTTCGGCCCTCCGAAAGGCCGCCCCGCCCTCCGAAGGGACCGGCCCTCCGAGTATGATTGTCCGCCCCCAGCCATGCCCCTCGATCCCGGCACGCTCATCGGTCCCTACGAGATCGTCGCGTTCCTCGGCGCGGGCGGCATGGGCGAGGTCTACCAGGCCCACGACTCGCGGCTGAACCGCAGCATCGCGCTCAAGATCCTGCCTGCGAGCCTCGTTGTCGACGAGGAGCGTCGGCGGCGGTTCGTGCAGGAGGCGCAGCTCGCGTCCTCGCTCCAGCACCCAAACATCGTCACGATCTACGACATCGGATCGGCCGGCGAGATCGAGTATCTCGCGATGGAGCTGGTGCGCGGGCGCACGCTCGACAGCCTGATCCCGCACAAGGGCCTGCGGCTCGCGGATGCGCTGCGGTACGGCATCCAGATCACCGACGCGCTCGCGGCTGCACACGCGGCCGGCGTCGTGCACCGCGATCTGAAGCCGAGCAACATCATGGTGACCGATCAGGATCAGATCAAGATTCTGGATTTCGGTCTGGCCACGCTCGCCGCGCGCGGGCTCTCGGCGCCGCAGGACGAAACGCGCGTCCAGACGGCCATCGACACCAGCGCGGGGACGATCCTTGGCACGATCGCGTACATGTCGCCGGAACAGGCCGAAGGCCGGAAGGTCGACGAGCGATCGGACATCTTCTCGTTCGGCGCGATCCTGTACGAGATGCTGTCGGGCCAGCGCGCGTTTCGCGCCGACTCCACACCGGCGACGCTCGCCGCCGTCATCAACGCCGAGCCGAAGCCGTTGACGCACGACGTGCCGCAGGCCGTCGAACGGCTCGTCAGCCGCTGTCTGCGCAAGGACCTCACGCGCCGCGCGCAACATGCCTCGGACGTCAAGGTCACGCTCGAAGAGCTCCGCGAAGATTCGACGAGCGGCGCGCTCGCGGCGCCGGAACCGACGCCGGCGCGCCGATGGCTGCCCGCCGGCATCACGGCCGTCGCCGCGCTCGGCGTCGGCATCGCCGGCATCCTCGGTCTGGTCGCCGCCGCGCTGATCTGGTGGCGTCAGGCGCCCGGCGCGCCAGTCACGTTGATTCCGGTCCCGCTCACGGCGCTGCCCGGCACGGAGAACTCGCCGTCGTTCTCGCCCGACGGATCGCAGGTCGCGTTCCAGTGGTCGCCGGATCGCAACGGCGGCCCGGACGTGTACGTGCAGCTCACCGATGGCACCAGCACGCGACGGCGGCTCGCCGACGACGGCGCGTTCCGTGCGGGTCCGGCGTGGTCGCCGGACGGCAAGCTCATCGCGCTGTGGCAAGCGACGTCGCAGACAAGCGATGTGACGCTCGGTCTGATTTCTCCGCTCGGCGGCCCCGAGCGCCAGCTCGTCTCGTGGAACAGCCGCCCGAGCCGCATCGCCTGGTCGCCCGACGGCCGCTGGCTTGCCGTGAGCCCGGTCAACGCGCGCACGAGCGTGGCGGGAGGGATCGAGCTCGTGTCGCCGAACACGGGCGAGCGCGTCTCCTGGGTCGCGATCGATCCCGCGTTCGCGGGATCCGCGGAGCCCGCGTTCTCGCCGGACGGCCGCCGCGTCGCGTACACGCATACGACAGGCGATTTCACGGGCGAAGTGCACATCGTGTCCGTGAGCGCCGACGGCAAGCCCGCCGGTCCGCCGGCGCCGCTCGGCTACAAAGGGCAGGAGCTGCACAATCCGGTCTGGACGGCAGACGGCGAGAGCCTGCTGCTCATCGACGGATCCTCGTCCAGCAACGGCGGCGTCGTCCGCGTGCCGATCGCCGCGCCCGACAAGGCGCAGCGGCTCGCGGGCCTCGATCACGCCACCGCGCTGGCGATGTCGCGCGACGGCACGAAGCTCGTGTTCGCGCGCGGCGGCGACAACGACGACATCTGGCGCGTCGATCTGCACGACCCGTCGAAGTCCGGTCCGCTCGCGCAATCGACGCTCTGGGACGGCGGCGCGGAGTACTCGCCCGACGGCCGCCGGATCGCGTTCGCATCGAGCCGCGGCGGCGCGCGCGAGATCTGGGTGATGGATGCCGACGGCGGCAATGCGCGGCCGCTGACGAGCTTCAACGGTCCGGTGCCCGGCACGTCGCGCTGGTCGCCGGACGGACGTCAGCTCGCGTTCGACGGCCGCCCCGACGGCAACTCGGACATCTTCGTCGTCCCCGCCGACGGCGGCCCGGTGCGGCAGCTCACGAAGACGCCGGGCGAAGACGCGCGGCCGGCGTGGTCGGCCGACGGACGCTGGATCTACTTCTCGTCCGATCGCGGCGGCCGGAGCGAGATCTGGAAAATATCCTCGCAAGGTGGCGAGGCGACGCAGATCACGCGGAACGGCGGCAACGCGGGCGTGGCCGCGCCCGACGGTGCGCACCTGTTCTACAAGCGAAGCGGCGACAGCGGCCCGATCTACCAGATCGGGCTCGACGGCAGCGGCGACGTCGCCGTCGTCTCCGAGCCGACGTACGCCGTGCTCCCGTTCACGGCGACGCGCTCCGGCGTGTGGTTCGTCGGCCTGCCGTCCAGGGCGCGCCCGTACTGGTCGCTGCGCATGCTGCGCTTCAGCGATCGCGCGATCGTGGAGATGGCCAAGTTGACCGAGCGGCCCAACGGTCACGCCGTGTCGATCTCTCCCGACGAACGATACGCGCTGCTCACGACGCTCGACGACAGCGGCTCCGATCTGCTGCTCGTCAACGATTTCCGCTAGACGCTTTTCCGAGGCGACGTAGACGTAGCCGCAGCGCTTCAGCCCTGCGGAGCCCGGCGGGCAGTGAGCCCGCCGGCGACGACGGCAGAGTTGACAGGCGCCGCAGGCCGATCGCATAGTTCCCCATCGTTTTTCGACGGGAGAGCGCCATGCTCGCGTTCCTGCGCCGTCTGCGCGCGCGAATCCGGTATCGCCGGTTCGCCGCTGATCTGAAAGAAGAGCTCGACGCTCACCGCGCGATGGCTGAGGACGTCTGGCGCGCGAGCGGCCGCGATTCGGACGAAGCGCACCGTCTGGCCGCGCGCGATCTCGGCAATACGACGCTGGCGCGCGAGCACGCGCGCGGTGTCTGGCTCGCGCCCGCGCTCGAGAGCGTCTGGCAGGACGCCGTCTACGCAATCCGTGCGCTCAGACGCAGTCCTGGATTCGCGCTACCGGTCCTCGCCGTCCTCGTCATCACGATGGGCATGACGACGAGCCTGTACTCGGCCGTGCACGCGATCCTGTTCGCACCATGGCCGGTCGACGATGCGGCCCATGTCGTCGATATCCGCGCGCGGCGCGAAATGACGACGCAGACGGGCCGAATCACGCTGTTCGGCGTCTCGCCATTGGAGTACCGCTATCTGCGGGAGCGGACGCAATCGCTCGAGCTCGTCGCGCTCGGTCTCGGATATCAGAAGATCGGCGCCGAACCGCAATCGAGATGGGTCCGCTTCGTCAGCGGCAATGCGTTCCGCGTGCTCCGAATTCCGATGGCGCTCGGCCGCGGGCTGGACGATGCCGACGATCGTCCCGGCGCCGCACCGGCCGTCGTCGTCATCAGCAACGTGTTGTGGCAGGACCAGTTCGCGCGATCGCCCTCAGCCGTTGGATCGTCGCTGCGCATCGGCGACGTGCCGTTCACGATCGTCGGCGTGACAGATCGTCGCTTCCAGGATGTGACGGGTCGTCAGCGGCCGCTGGCATGGGTCACGGTATCGGCGGGCGGGCAACTGCTCGCGACCGACGTGGCACGATGCTGCCTCGGTCTCGCGGGCCGACTCGCGTCTGGCGCAACCGCGGGCGGCGCGAGTGCCGAGCTCGGCGCGGCCGCCGCCGAATTCGCGCGTGCGAACGGCGGCGAGACCACGACGCTGTCGGCAACGGACACGGCGCTGATCAACGACCCGGACGTGCGCGCGCGTGCCGGACGGCTACTGGCGTTGATCGGGGCCGCCGTCAGCCTCGTGCTGCTCCTGGGCTGCGCCAACGTCGGCAATTTGCAGCTCGCACGCGGCCTCTCGCGGCGGCGCGATCTCACGATCCGTCTCGCGCTCGGTGCGAGCCGCGGTCGGGTCGTGCGTCAGCTCCTCACGGAAAGCCTGTTGTTGTGCGCCGTTGGCGCCGCGGGCTCCGTGTGGATCGCTCGCGTGTTGCCGAACGTCCTCATGCGCATCAGCGCTCCACGGGACGCGGGCCGCTTCGACCTGTCGCCCGACGCCTCCGTCGTGGTCTTCGCCTGCGCGCTGACGATCGTCACCTGTCTCATCTCGGGACTCGCGCCAGCCATGAAAGCCACGCGTCTGCACGTGGCCGATCGCGCCGCTGGTCCGACGCGCACGAAGCTGCGCGCCGTGCTGCTCACGATCCAGGTCGCGATCAGCACGACGCTGCTGATTGGCGCTGGACTGTTGACGCGCGGCCTCTACCGCTCGGCCGTGACGCAGCTCGGATTCAATCCGTACGGCGTCGCCGCCGTCAGCATTGGCCCGGCACAGGCTGGTCCGTCTCTGCGTCAAGCCGAGCTGGCGCGGATGTTCACGCGCGCGCAGGAGCTCGGCCTCGGACCGGTCGGCGCGACGGCGTTCGTGCCATTCGGCACCTACAACGCCAGCTACGAGATCCATCTGCCGCAGAACGGCGATCGGAAATATCGTGCGGTGACACATCACGTGTCGGCCGGATACTTCGAGGTGCTCGGCATGTCGATCGTCGCCGGCCACGTGTTTCCGCCCGGCGCGACGGACGAGGTCGTCGTCAACGAATCGTTCGCGCGCCTGCTGTGGCCCGGCGCTCCGGCCGTCGGCCGCGCGTTTTTCGATGGCACCAGCGAAAAACACGTCGTCGGCCTCGTCGCCGACGCACGCACGGAACAGTACGACCGCGCGCAGGCGACGTACTACGACGCGGCGGACGCGGCAAGCGCGATGCTGATTCGCGAGACGCCGTCGAGCGTTCAACGCCTCCGCCAAGTCATCGCCGACATCGAGCCGAGCGCGTCGCCGACGATCACGTCACTCGACGCGCCGTTGCGGAAACAGCTCCTGCCGGCGCTGACGGGCGTCGGGATGGCGTTCGCCATCGGCGGCGTCGCGCTGATGCTGGCGACGGTGGGCACGTTCGGCGTGTTCGCGTTCATGGTCGCCGAGCGCACGCGCGAGATCGGCGTCCGCGTCGCGCTCGGGGCCCGCGCCCGGCACGTCGTCTCATCGGTCGCCGCGCGACTGGCGTGGCCGCTGTCGATCGGCCTCGTTCTCGGCCTCGCGGCCGCCCAGTCGCTGGGCACGGTCCTCCGCAGTCAGTTGTCGGGCGTCAGCGCGCGCGATCCGATCGTCTACGTCTCGGTGCTCGTCGTGCTCGGCGCCGCCGGCTGTCTCGCGATGCTCGGCCCGGCGCGACGCGCGCTGCGCGTCGATCCCGCCGCCACGCTGCGGCACGAGTAGACGGGCGGTGTGACCGCGCGGCGCCTCGGCGGTGTACAGTGACAGCCATGAGCGATGCCGCGCGCCCACCGAGCGTGGCCGATCCCGTGATCGATGTCTACAAGGACGGGATCGACCGGACGTTGATTCGAGAGAACCTGCGCCGGACGCCGGAAGAGCGACTCCGGCAACTCATGGCGCTTCAGGAATTTGCCGAAGAGCTTCGTGAGGCTGGCCGTCGGGCTCGCCGCCGATGACCGACTTTCGCGGCCTGATTCAGACGTTACACGACTCCCACGTCGACTTCATCGTCGTCGGCGGCGCTGCAGCGACCGCGCATGGATCCGCCCGTCTGACGCTCGATCTCGACATCGTCTATCGGCGTACGCCCGGCAACATGGCCAACATCGTGCGGGCGCTCGCCGTCCACCGTCCCTATCTGCGGGGGGCACCGCCCGGCTTGCCATTCCGGTGGGACGAGGCCACGCTGACGCACGGGCTCAATTTCACCTTGATCACCGACATCGGCGCGATTGATCTGCTCGGCGAGATCACCGGCGGAGGCGGCTATGACGCGTTGCTGCCACGCACGGAGGCGCTGCAGGTCTTCGGCGTCGAATGCCGCTGCTTGTCGCTGGAGCAACTAATTGCCGTCAAGCGCGCGGCCGGCCGCGTGAAAGATCTCGAAGCGATTGCCGAGCTCGAAGTGATTCGCGAAGAGCGCGACGATGCCGCTCACTGATGCGACAGATAGGCCAGGCCGATCGTCCCGGCCTATCGCGCAAAGACCTCGTCGATCGGCGTGATCCGCACCTTGTCCGGCGCGATGTGCAGCTTGATCGCGCCGATGACGCGGTCCTCGTCCAGGAGCGATGCCGGCTTCTCGCCGTCGTACTTGATCGACGACGGCCCGTCGGCGACGAGCGCCTGCTTCAACGCGGTAGCGTCCTGTGTGATGAACACGATCGAGAGGTCGCTCGCGCTCAGGTGCCGCTTGATGGCGGCGTTCACCTGATCGACCGTCAACCGCCGCAAGCCGTCGCGCATGAACGCGGTGTACTCGCCGATGCCGTACCACGCGGAGTCCAGCGCGTACCCGAGCTGCTGATCCTGCTCCGCCGTCATCACGTACACGTTGCTCAGCAGGTAGTCGCGCGTCGTCTCGAACTGCGCGGGCGTCAGGCCGTTCCGGATCAGCGCGTCGAGCTCGTGCAGCGCGATGCGCAGCGTCATGTGCGCGTTGACCGGCACGACGGGGCGAATCCAGATCTCGAAGATCTGGCGCTGACGCGCGATGTTGGGGTCGGGGAAGAACTGGAACATCCCGCGCGGGAACGCTTCGATGTACGCGTAGTCGCCGTAGTTGAGGCCGCGAATCTCGCGGATGCGCTGAAAGAGCTGGCCCGACGAGATCCGGTGCTCGCCGAGCCAGGCGCGCGCGACCGACAGCGCGACGAAGTCCGGATGGGCGCGCGTGACGTCGATTGGCAGTCCCAGCGAAATCGCGGTCGAACGCGTGTCCTTCTCGAGGATCTCCACGTCGAGTCCGGACGGCCGGGTGCCGGTGACCGCGACGCGCGGCGCGGGCGTGCCCGCGGGCAGCCGTGCGAGGCTCACGCGGAGCGCGCGCAGCATCTCGTCCGGCGCGTCGCCGTTGACGCCGACCGTGAGGTTCGCGCGGGTGTACATCTCGC
This sequence comes from uncultured Solibacteraceae bacterium, assembly GCA_964573795.1. Taxonomy (GTDB): domain Bacteria; phylum Acidobacteriota; class Vicinamibacteria; order Vicinamibacterales; family SCN-69-37; genus CAZNMF01. Next base: position 5,931 of record CAZNMF010000395.1, on the reverse strand, counting down.
GCGCGAACCGGCGGACGTCGTCGATCGTGATCGCGCGGATGCCGGCGACGGTGCCCAGCGCGACGTGGCCGTACGGTGTGCCGCGGAACAGGTTCGTCTGCAGCCGCTCCTTGCCGAGCTCCTCTTCGTTGTTCGAGCGTAGATCCTGCGTCAGCGCGTTGAGCTGCGCGTCCTTCAGCCGCGCGAAGTCCTCGTCACGGAAGCCAGGATCGAGCAGCTGCGGCAGCGTCGTGCCGAAGAAGCGCGCCCACTCATCACGAGGCACGGCGCCGGTGAACGTGGTCATCTCCTTGTCCACGCGCGCGGTGAAGTTGCCCGCCATCGGGTACAGCGCCGCGTTGATTTGATCGATCGTGAGCGTCGTCGATCCGCCGTCGGCGATCATCGCCGCGGTCAACGCGCCCAGGCCTTCCTTGCCGGCCGGATCGTGCGCCGATCCCACCGTGAAGAGGAGCTTGACGTCGAGCCGCGGCAGCAGCGATTTCTGCAGCACCAGATGAAGCGACGCGTCACTGGTGGCCGGCGATCCAGCAGACAAGGCCGTCACCGGCGGCGGAGCCGGCGACTCGGCGAAGGCGTCCGCGGGGCGAATCGTGCCGAGCGCCGGCGCCCGTTGAATCGCGGGCGGCAGCGGATCGTGCGAGAGTGTCGTGACGGTCAGCCCGGCGTCCGTGAAGTAGCGGCGCGCGGCCGCCTGGATGTCGGCCGGCGTGACGGTCTCTATCGTGCGGAAATGCGTGTTCAGCGTCCCATACGAGCGCCGGTACACGACGAACTGGGCGACGAGTCTTGCAATGCTGTCGGTGCTGGTCAGCGTGCGCGTCAGGGCATACCGATTGTGGGCCTTCGCGTCCGTCAATTGCTGCGCGGGCACAAGCTTCTCCCGCGCCGCGGCGATCGTCGCGAGGATCTGATCGCGCACGTAGACGACGTCCGCCGGACTCTTCACGCGCGCCTGCACGGTGAACAGCGACGGATCGACGCTCGGGCGCGCACCGGCGCCGAACTGATCGACTTTCTGCTCGGCGACGACGAGCCGCTTGTAGAGCGCCGACGTCTCGCCGAAGTACAAATCTCCCAGCAGAGCGAGCGCCGCCCATGCCTTGCCGGTCTCGTCGAACGCCGGCGACGGGAACGCGACGCTCAAGTACGGCAGCGTCGGGCTCGGCCACGGCGCGTGCGCGTATCGTGGCCCGCTCGGCGGCGCCTCGGCGGGAATCTCGATTGCCGGCGACGTGTCGTCCGCCCATTCGCCCCAGTACTTCCGGATCAACGGCAGCACCTGCGCGGCCGTGACGTCGCCGGCGACGATCACCGTCGTGGTGTGCGGGCGATACCAGCGCGCGAAGAACGTCTTCGCGTAGTCGTACTCGTTCGGCATGTTCTCGATGTCCGCGACGAAGCCGAGCGTCGTGTGCTTGTACGGATGCCGTTGGAAGAACTCGTTCGACCGGACCTCGTTGAGCCGCAGCGCCGGATTGGCGGCGTTCCTGTTGTACTCGCCGAGCACAGCGCGAGCCTCCGTCTTGAAGTCCGCCTCCGAGAACGAGAGATGCTGGAAGACGTCGGCGTAGAGCGCGACGACGGACTCCAACTGCTCCTTCGCGAACGTCGCGTAGTACGCCGTGCTATCGGGACCGGTCCCCGCGTTGTCACGCGCACCGGCCCGGCTCATGACCTCGCGGAACTTCTCGGGCGGCGTGCTCGGCGTGCCGCGGAACATCAGGTGCTCGAAGAAGTGCGCGAATCCCGTCTTGCCCGGCTCGACTTCGTTGCGCGATCCGACCTGCACCGGAATCTGGATGCTCACGAGGTTCGGAAAGCCCGTCGGCACGACGATGACGCGGAGCTGATTGGGCAGCGTCACCTCCGTGGCGGCGAACGGCAGGAGATCGCCCTCCGCCGCATGCATCCTCGCGGGTGTCACGGACGCGACGATCGAGAGGACCGCTGAGAGCAGGGCGACGACCGCTGCAGCGCGTAACAGACGCATGACTCCATCCCTCTCGTGCACAGATGGCTACGGCAGCATGCCAGCCATCGCCGCACGATCGAATTGCCAGACCGACCCCGCTTTCACCATCCGGACGCGTGACAAGCCCATCGTGCCGGGGAACATCTCGCCTTCGACGTCGAGCATCGCGCTGGCGCCGGACAGCAGCCCACGCGCGACGACGCGCTTCTCCTTCGGGATCCACGCGCCGATCAGGTCGGCCGCGTCTGTCGCGTTCTCCTGCGGCGTGTTGTAGCTCTTGTCGAAGATCTGCAGCGCCGCGGGAGACGAGGCCGCGCGAATCGCGTCCCAGTTCCCGGCGGCCACGGCGTCAAGAAACGCGAGCAGGGCTTTGCCGGGATCGCCGCCGCCCGCCGGGAGCGCCTCACCGGCGGCCGCGGACGGCACGTCGACGGCGAAGCGCAGATCGACCGTGTACGTCGTCCCGTCCATCGTCCGGATCGGCGCGGTCGAGAAGACGCGGCCGTCGAGCCGTGCCGCCGATCGCGTCGTCCACGTGACGTGCAGCCCGCCGCTCGTGTCGTCGACGAATTGCGTCATCGTCTTCGAGAACGTCGCGTTCATGCCGACCGAGCCGTCCGAGCCGATCCACAGCAGCACGTAATTGCGGTCCCTGATGGCTTCGTCGTTGATGGCGGCCATGTGCGGATCGAACGCCGCGTGAATCGCGGCGGCGTCGACGACGGCGTCGGTGAGGAGGACTTCGGTCCTGGACTCGCGCGCGTTTCGGCGATCGCGCGTGAGATACGCGACGGCGTGCGTCGGCGCGATCGTGCCCATCCCGGTGACAGTGACCGTGCCGGATGCCTCGCCGGGCGCGCGGGACGAGAGCCCTGGCGACAGGAGCGCGACGACCGTGGCGAGGCAGAGGAGGCGGCGCATCCGCGGCTCAGGTTGGGAGGCGCTCATCCTACCGCAAGCGCCCCGTCGGCGGTCACCGACGCACGCGGCGGGCCAGTTTCAGGAACAGGAGCCAGTACAGCGCGCCGCTCGCAGCGCCGATCGCACTGGCGGTGAGCTCGATGGCCGCGAATCGGCGCCAGGACGGCACGCCGAACGCGGGCAAGGGCGCGCCTTCACGCAGCACGAAAAGGAGCGCGTGCACCCCCTGTCGCGCGCCGAGTCCGAGCGCGCCGCTGGCCAGCGCGAGCAGAAGCGGCAGGACGCCCGTCGCCGCGCCGAGCGCCATCAGCGTCCCGACGCCCGCGCGCCCGTGATCGAGCGCCCAGAACAGCGCGGGCAGGCCCAATAACGCCGCAGCCACCGCGGCGATCGCGACGGTCACGACCGTGTTGATCGGCTCATCGTCCGCGATCCAGCACGCGCAGAACGCGACGTACGGCGCGATGAGCAGGATGGGCAGGAGCTGCCGCAGCCGCGGCGTCGGGGCGTCGCGCTCGGGCGCCTCGCGAGAATCGGCCATGGGCGTCGGGGTATTGGACACCGATCGGCGGTGTTCGGCGCCGGTCTTGCGATCTATATTCCGTACAAATATAGTTGGCCACATGCTACGTCTGAACGAGCCCGCGCTGCACGTCCTGCTTGCCCTTGGCGTCGAGACGAAGCACGGCTACGCGATCATGCAGGACATCGCGGAACGGAGCGGCGGTGAAATCCGCATCCTGCCCGGCACGCTGTACACGACGATCGCGCGGATGGTGGAGGCGAAGCTCGTCGAGGAATGCGCGCCGCCGCGCGACACGGCCTCGGACGACGCGCGGCGCCGCTACTACCGCGTGACGGCCGCCGGCCGTGCCGCCGCTCGCGCAGAGATGCGGCGCCTGACGACGCTCGTCCGCCTCGGCAAGGTCTTTCAGGCGTAGCCGTCATGCGCGAGCCCCTGCTCGTTCGCCTCTTTCGACGGTTGCTCGCATGGCTGCCGCTCGACCTGCGTCCGCACGCGCGTGACGAGGCCGTTCGCGATCTGGCCGACTTGATGACGATCGAACGCGAGCGCGGCGGCGCGCTGGGTGCGCTGCGGCTGTGGGGCCGCGCGGTGATGGATGCGTGCGTCGCGTCCGCGCGGGCCGTTGCGGACCGGCTGCGCCGCTGGTTGCCGGGATGGCGCGCCGATCTGCGTCTCGCGTTCCGCGCCGTGCGGCGCGCACCGCTGTTCTCGGCCGTCGTCGTCGCGACGATCGCGTTGTCCGTCGGATCGATCGCCGCCGTTCTCACGCTGGCCGATCCCATGCTGTTCCGGCCGTTGCCGTATCCGGACGGCGATCGTGTCGTGCGGGTCATCGTCAGCAACGGCCGTCCGGGTCCCGGAGCCGCGACGGCCGCCGACTACGTCGGCGCCACGCGCGCGTCGACGATCGCCAGCGTCGGCACCTTTGACGGGCCGGTCATCACTCGCCTGCCGGGAACGCCGATCGCCGACAAGAGCTTTCTTGGCTACAACGTCACCGACGGCTTCTTCGAGATGCTCGGCACTCGGCCGTTGCTGGGCCGGTTGTTCGAGCCGGATGAATACGCGCGCGCGGTGAGCCTGGCCGAGCCCGCGCCGCACGCGCCGATTCAACCGATCCTGATCACCGACGACCTCTGGTTGCGGGCATTCGGCGGCGCGCCGGACATCGTCGGGCGCGTCGTCCCTGTCGAGGTGTTCGACTTCACGAGGACGAGCGTGCGCGTCGTCGGCGTGCTGCCGCACGACTTCGTGCTTCCCGATCTGCTCAACGAGCGGCCGCTGTTCCTCGCGCCGAGCCGCGGCATTGCTGCGGCGTCGAGCCCGAACGCGCGGGCGGTCCTGTTCGCGCGCGTGCGTCACGACACGTCGCTCGACGCGGCGCAGGCGGAGCTGCAGGCGATCGTCGCCGCCAACGATCGCGCGTCAGCGTCCGGGACATCGCGCACGGTCGCGCTGCGGCCCATCCGCGACGTCCTGTTCAGCACCGTGCGACCGAAGATCCTGCTGTTGCTCGGCACCTGCGTCTGCGTGCTGGTGCTCGCGATCGCGAATCTCGTGCACCTGTCGCTGGCACGCGCGACGGATCGCGCGCGCGAGCTTTCGGTGCGGCGAGCCATCGGCGCCGGACGTCTCGCGATTGCGCGGCTCCTGCTGACGGAGTCGTTCCTGCTGGCGGCGCTGGGCGCGGGCGCATCGCTGGGCGCGGGCAAGGTCCTCTTTTCGATCGCCATGGCGGTTGCGCCGAAGCTTGGACACGTCTATCGGCTCATGCCCGCGTCTCTGGACGGGCGCATCGTCGCCGCAACGATCGGCGTGACTGCCCTCGCGTTCGTGACCTTCGGCGTCGCGCCAGCGTGGCTGTCAGCGAGGCGCGATGATCATCGGACGATCGCGGGCGCCGGGACGCGCGTCCGTCGGGGATGGACGAGCGCCGATCGACTGCTGACGTCCATTCAGGCCGGCGTCGCGGTCAGCGTGCTGGTCACGGCCGTGCTGCTCGCGAGCAGCTTCGTCAAGCTGCAGGCGTCGACGCACGGCATCGACTATTCGGACGTCCACGCGGCGTACGTCACGCTGCCTCGCGAATACTTCAGTCCCGAAGGCCTGCCGCGCGCGCACGCGTTGTCTCGGGACGTCTTGCGGCGCGTCGAGCAGCAAACGGGCGTTCGTGTAGGCCTGACGTCTGGCTTGCCCGGCGTCACGCTCCCCGCCGCCCTGCGCCGCGCCGAGAGCGCCGCCAACTCGGACACGCAAGCGATCGCGTATCCCGCGGATCGCGCGTTCCTCGACACCGTTCGCGTGCAGCTCGTCGAGGGCCGGCTGTACTCCGACGAGGAGGCATTCGCCGACGCACCGGTGGCCGTCATCGACGAGCGCGCCGCCGCCACGCTGTGGCCGGACGGACGCGCGCTCGGCCGGCAGGCCGTCACGCTCCAGAGCGCGACGCCGCACGCGCGAACGGTCATCGGGATCGTTCGCACGATCTCCTTCGCCGACCGCGACTCGG
>CAZNMF010000394.1:0-4023 GCA_964573795.1 uncultured Solibacteraceae bacterium | reverse complement strand
GCGCGGACGCGACGCCGCACGCGTCAGGGCATCGTCGCAGAGTCGGCCGTCAATGGGAAGAGCGGCATCCGGGCGCCAGCGGGCGCTATGCCACAATGAACCGCGCATGAGCGGCCCGCATCGCATCCTCCGCGTCGACTGCCCCGATCGGCCGGGGCTGATCCACGCGATCACCGGCGTCCTCAGCCGGCACGGCGTCAACATCGTCAGCAACGACGAGTTCGTCGACAGCACGACGTCGCGCTTCTTCATGCGCACCGAGCTCGTCGATGGCGACATGCGCGGGGACGTGCGCGCCGAGCTGGCGTCCGTGCTGCCCGCCGGCGCGATCGTGACGATCGGCGGCGGCCCTCGTCCCCGCATCGTCGTCATGGCCACGCGCGAGCCTCACTGTCTGGGCGAGCTGCTGCGGCGGCACGCGCACGGCGAGCTCGGGGCGACGATCGACGCGGTCGTGAGCAACCGCGACGACCTGCGCGTGCTGACCGAACGGTTCGACGTGCCGTTCTTCCACGTGCCGCACGAGGGGCTCGCGCGCGAGGCGCACGAGCGCGCCGTGCTCGACGTGCTCGCGCGGTACGACGTCGATCATCTCGTGCTGGCGAAGTACATGCGCGTGCTGAGCACGGACTTCATCGGCCGCTACCCGAACCGGATCGTCAACATCCATCACTCGTTCCTGCCCGCGTTCGTGGGCGCGAACCCGTACCGGCAGGCGTTCGAGCGCGGTGTGAAGATCATCGGCGCGACGGCGCACTTCGTGACGGAAGCGCTCGACGAAGGGCCGATCATCGCGCAGGACGTCGTCACCGTCGATCACAGCTACCGCGCCGACGAGATGGCGCGTGCCGGACGCGACGTCGAGAAAATCGTCCTCGCGCGCGCGCTCGAGCTCGTGTTCGACGAGCGCGTCTTTTTGACCGGCAATCGCACGATCGTGTTCGATTGAGCCTCGAGGAGCTCGCATGCCCGGCCCGATCCTCAGCTTGCACCACGTGACCGCGACGTCCGACCGCGCGCAGCCCGACGTCGACTTCTTCGCCGGCGCGCTCGGCCTGCGGCTGCTGAAACAGACCGTCAACTTCGACAACCCGTTCGTCTACCACCTCTACTACGGCGACGAGCGCGGCACGCCGGGCACGATCTGGACGACGTTCCCGTACTCCGGGCACGGCGTGCGCCGCGGGCGTCACGGCAGCGGACAGATCACGGCGACGGCGTTGTCGGTGCCGGCCGGCTCGCTCGACGGCTGGATCGCGCGTCTCGAGCGCCTCGGCTCGACGGCCGCACGCCTCGAGCCGCGCTTCGGCGACGAGGTCGTCGCGGTGACCGATCCGTCCGGCCTCGTGATCGAGCTCGTCGCCACGGACGCGGACGAGCGAGCCCCGTGGCGGGCGCCGGGGATTCCCGCCTCACAAGTCTCGCGCAGCGTGCACAGCCTCACGATGACGATCGCGTCGCCGGAGCCGACGATCGCGTTCATGACGTCGGTGCTCGGATTCGAGGTCGTCGACGCGAGCGATCGACGCACGCGTCTGGCCGTCGGCGGACGCGGCCCGGGACATCTCGTCGACGTCCTTCACGACGACCGCGCGCCGGCCGGCATCAACGGCACGGGCACGGTGCACCACATGGCGATGGCCGTCGCGACGAGCGAGGATCAGCTGCGGATGCGACAGGCGATCGCCGATGCCGGCGTCCCGGTGACCAACGTGCGCGATCGCCAGTACTTCACGTCGATCTACTTCCGCGAGCCTGGCGGCGTACTGTTCGAGATTGCGACGGCCGGCCCGGGCTTCGCGATCGACGAGCCCCTCGACGCGCTCGGCCAGTCGCTGAAGCTGCCGCCGTGGGAAGAAGCGAACCGCTCGACGATCGCCGCAGCGCTGCCGCCGATCGTCGTGCCGCGGTGATCGACGCGCGGGCGGCCCCGCGTGGCCGCCCGGCAAGGCGCGTTTCATCCACGCGATATGATCACGGCGTGAGTGAGGACGATCAGCAAGAGCCCGATCAGAACGAGCAGACTCCGCTTCCCCGCCCGCCCCTCATCCAACGCGAAGTCGCCCTGCTCGTCATCCTGTGCGCGATGGCTGTCGCGCTGTTCGCCGGCACACAGCGCCTCGCGGCCTGGTCGCGGCGACTCTCGGTCGAGAACGGCGCCATGTGGTTCGCGCGCGGCGAGACCGCCGCGCAGCGGGGCGATCGCAATGCCGCGCTCGCGGCCTTCCGCAAGGCGGTGGCCGCGGACCGGACATCGACGCCCTACGAGCTCGCCCTCGCCCGCGGCCTCGCCGACGCCGGCCACGACGATGAGGCCGAGCAAATCCTGCTGAGGCTGCGCGACGGCGAGCCGGACGACATCGAAGTCAACTACCGGCTCGCGCGGATCGCGGCGCGCGCCGGGCGCCTCGACGAGGCGCAGCGCTACTACAATCACGCGCTCTACGGGATCGATCGAACCGGCGTCCCGCCGCCGCGCTACGTGATTCGCATCGAGCTCGTCGGCTTCCTGCTCGATCACGACGATCTCGACGCCGCGCAGGACGAGCTGAACGCGCTCGTGCGCGAGCTGCCGGACACGCCGGCGGCGCATCAGCAGGCCGACGCGCTGAAGGCGCGCCTCGAACGGCTGCGGCCGGCCCCGCCGGTCGCGATACCGGCGCCCGTGCCTTCCACTCCAGACGGAGGCGCACAGTGAAGCGGCTGCTCACGCCGTCCGCCTGGCGCGTCCGTGAGAATCAGCTCTTTCTCGCGCTGACCGTCGTCATCGGCATCATCGCGGGTCTTGGCGCCGTGCTGTTCGCGCTCAGCATCGAAGCCGCGCGCCACTTCATCGTCGGCACGGATGCCCCGTGGTGGCGCGTCGCGCTCGCGCCGTGCCTGGCCAGCGTCGTGAGCGGCATCCTGCTGTCGCGCTTCTTTCCCGACGCGCGCGGCAGCGGGATTCCACAGACGAAGGTCGCCTTTCACGCGCAGGACGGCGTGATGCACCCGCGCGTCGCGCTGGGCAAGTTCCTGACGGCCGTCCCGGTCATCGGCGCGGGGCACTCGATGGGCCGCGAAGGGCCGTCCGTGCAGATCGGTGCGGCGGCGGCGTCGTGGGCCGGTCAATGGCTGCGGCTGCCGCGCGAGCGGCTGCGCGATCTGATTCCCGTCGGCGCGTCGGCCGCGCTCGCGGCCGCGTTCAACACGCCCGTCGCTGCGGTCCTGTTCTCGCTCGAAGAGATCATCGCGGACATGAACGCGCCGCTGATCGGATCGACCGTCGTCGCCGCCGTCTCGGCCGTCGTCGTCGAGCGCGCGATCCTCGGCAACGAGCCGCTGTTCCACGTGCCGCAGTACCGGCTGATGCACCCGGGCGAGCTGCTCGCGTACGTCGCGCTCGGCGTGATCGGAGGCATCGCGTCGGTGGCATTCTGCAAGGGCCTGCTCGGCGCGCGCGCGGCGTTCCAGCGGATGCCCGCCAAGTCGCGGATGTGGCAGCCGGCGATCGGCGGCCTGATGATCGGCGCCATCCTGCTCGTCACGCCCGAAGTTGCCGGCGTCGGCTACGAGCACGTCGATCAGGCGCTGAATGGCGGGTTGCTGCTGCGCGTCGCCGTGCTGCTGTGCGTCATGAAGATGATCGCGACGATCGTGTCGTACGCGTCGGGCAACGCGGGCGGCATCTTTGCGCCGACGCTTTACTTCGGCGCGATGCTCGGCGGCGCGGTTGGCTTGATCGCGCGGCAGCTTGCGCCGTTTCCCGTCGCTGCGCCTGGCGCGTACGCGCTGGTCGGCATGGGCGCGCTGTTCGCCGGCATCATCCGCGCGCCGATGACGTCGGTGTTCATGATCTTCGAGATCACGCAGGACTATCAGATCCTCGTGCCGCTGATGGTCGCGAACATGCTGAGCTTCGTGATCTCGCAGCGGTATCAGCCCGACCCGATCTATCACGCCCTGCTCGCGCAGGACGGGGTCAGTCTGTCGCCACACGATGCGACAGCGCTGCACGTGGAGGGATGATCGCGGGCGGCCACG
>CAZNMF010000393.1:0-5531 GCA_964573795.1 uncultured Solibacteraceae bacterium | reverse complement strand
GGACGACCATCACGATCGCGCTCGAACCGTGGCAGGTGTTTGTCGTCTCGACGCTGTTCGGCTGGCGCTCCCGCGACGACCTGGCGCGGCGCCGCTTTACGACGTGCTATCTCGAGGTCGCGCGGAAGGCGGCCAAGAGCACGATCGCGGCGGGCGTGGCGCTCTTCCATCTGCTGCGCGAACGGGAACCGGGCGCCAGCGTCATCTGCGGCGCGACGACGGGCGCGCAGGCGCGGATCGTGTTCTCGATCATGCAGCGCATGATTCGACGCGCGGCCTGGCTGCAGGACGCGGGCTTGGCGGTCTTCGCCAACGCGATCACGTTCGACGCGATCGGCGGCAGCGCACGGCCGGTCAACGCGAAGTCGCAAACACTCGACGGGCTGAACCCGTCGTGCATCGTCCTCGACGAATCCCACGCGCAATCGTTCGGCCTGCATGACGTGCTCAAGTCCGCGCAGGGCGCTCGCCGGAACCCGCTGCTGCTGGCGCCGACGACCGCCGGCTATGACTTGCTCTCCGTCGGGTACGCGTTGCGCCAGACGGTGCAGAAGGTGCTGCAGCACGTTGTCGCGAACGATCACACGTTCGGCATCATCTACGCGCTCGACGAGGGCGACGACTGGCGCGAGGAAGCCACGTGGCGCAAGGCGAATCCGAGTCTCGGCGTGACGCCGACGCTCGAATGGATTCGGCGGTACGCGAAGGACGCCGAACAGACGCCGGGCCTGCAGGGCGAGTTCCGCGTCAAGTGCTGCAGCGAATGGCTGCACTCGGCCTCGGCCTGGCTTTCGATGACGGCGTGGGACGCGTGCGCCGATCGCACGCTCACGCTGGAGGCGTTCGCCGGCGCCCCGTGCTGGATCGGCTGCGACCTGGCGTCGCGTGATGACCTCGCGGCCGTGGCGTTCGTGTTTGAGCGTGAGGGCCTGCTGTACGGGTTCGTCCGCTGCTATTTGCCAGAGCTCGTCGTCCATGAGCGCGCGAGAGAGATCCCCGAGTATGCCGTCTGGGCCGAGCGTCGGCTGCTCGTGCTCACGGACGGCGATCTGACGGATCACACGCGCATCGAGACGGACATCCGCGCGGCGTGCAAGACCTACGACGTGCAGGATATCGCGTTCGACCAGTACGGCTCGATTCAGATTTCCGGCGCGTTGTCGAATGACGGCCTGCCGGCCCGCGTCGAAGCCAAGAACGCGAAGACCTTCACCGGGCCAAGCAAGGAACTTGAGGCGCGGATCACGCGCCTCAAGTTCCGCCACGACGGCAACAGCTTGTTGAAGTGGGCCGCGTCGAACTGCGTCGTCAGCCGGCGCGTCGACGACTCGTTGTTGCCGAAGAAGGCGACCGGCGAGTCGGCCCACAAGATCGATCCGATCGACGCGCTCCTGCTCGCGATGGGCGGCTGGCTTCGCCGGCCGACCGCCCGCGAGAGCGTCTACTTACGTCGCGAGGTGTTGGTTTTTTAGGTTCGCGCGACGACTCACCGAGTCCGCGCCATAGACAGGCCGATGGTTCGCCGAGCCGGGCCGAGGGTTCACTGACTGATTGAGGTTCGTTATGGAGATCACACAGTTTCTTTCCGACACCGCACGCGGCCCGATCGGGCTCGACGTGCTCACCACCTTGGCGGCCGATCGCCGCGCCCATGGCGACGACGTGCTCGCGGCCTTCGCGACGCAGGTCGAGCATCGCAGCCGGGCCGCGCAGGCCGTCCTCGACGCCGCGCAGACGGCCGGCCGCGACACGCTGCTCGCGAGCGAACAGCGCGCTTACGATGGCGCGATTCGCGAGCGTGACAGCCTGCTCGGCCTGCAGCGCGCGGTCGAAACGCGGACGGCGCAAGTGGCGCACGTGCCGCTGACGCAGCAGGTCGCGTCGACGACCGATGCGCGCGAGCTGTCGCCCGTGCTCAGCCGTGAGATGCGGTGCGTCGATTGGCTGCGGCAGCGCGGCCAGTACGCGTACGGCAACGAGCGCGGCGTCGAGTCGATGTCGTTCGGCCGGGTCGTCCGGGCCCTCGCGCTCGGCAACCGATCGGGGTTGTCGGCGCTCGAACAGCGCGCGCTCGCGGAAGGCACCAGCCCCGGCGGCGCCTACCTCGTGCCGGAAACCCTCGCCGCCTCGTTCATCGATCGCGTCCGGAACAACATGGTCGTCATGAAGGCCGGCGCGCAGACCGTGCCGATGACGAGCAACACGCTGCACCTGGCGCGGCTGGGCCAGCCGGATACCGGCTCGCCGGCGATTCAGACGGCCGCGTGGAAATCGGAGAACGATCCGATCACCGAAACCGATTTGCTGCTCGAACGCGTCACGTTCACGGCGCGAACGTTGCCCGTGCTGCTCAAGTTGTCCGTCGAGTTGAGCGAGGATTCGGCCAACATCGACCAGATGATCGAGCGCGAGCTCGCGGGACAACTTGCGTCGGCACTCGATCGCGCGGCGCTGCTCGGATCGGGCACCCCGCCCGAGCCGAAAGGGCTCGTCAACCAGGCGGGCGTCGACGTGTCCGAGCTCGGCGCCGCGTGGGACTACGACAGCCTGATCGACATGGCGGCGGCCGTCGCGAGCAAGAATCACACGCCAAACGCGCGCATCTACAACTCGAGCGCGGCGGCGGCCCTGGCGAAGCTGCGATCGGTGCCGACGGGCGAGTACCTGCGACAGCCGGCGTATCTCGATCCGGTCGTGCCGCACATCACGAACATGATCGGGTTTGACGGCGCGAGCCCGGACTCGACGACGGTGTTCGTCGGCGACTTCACGCAGTTGCTGATCGGCATTCGCAGCTCGTTCACGCTCGAGGTCTCGCGCGTGGCGGGCGACGCGTTCAGCACGTTGCAGACGTGGGTGCGCGCCTATCTGCGCGCCGACGTGCAAGTCGCGCATCCCGAGGCGTTCGTCGTGCGCACGAACGTCTCGACGCAGTAACGAGCTTGACCGGTGCCGTCAGCTACGCGGCTCCGGTCATCGGCCACGGGCGTGTTGGCCGTGAATGTCTCAAGGTGTGGTCGGTCTCCCCGCGGCGTCACGCATTGGGAGCCGATCACACCACGCGCCCCGCGATTGGAAGTGAGGCTGTATGCGATGGTGGTCGAAGTTCTTGGAGCGGCGTGAGGCGAGACAGTGGCGCCTGTCCCGCCTGGACTCGTGGTCCGACAGGGGGCTCGGCGGCGGCCTCACGGCGGCCGGCGTCGAGGTGACGCCCGAGCGCGCGCTGTCGGTGCCCGCCGTCTACGGCTGCGTGTCGGTGCTCGCGCAGGACGTGGCGCGGACGCCGATCAAGTTGCGGCGGCGCGTGCGCCCGGACACGTTCGAGGACGCGCCCGAGCATGGGCTCTTCGAGATCCTGCACGCGTTACCGAACCCGGAAGTGACGGCCTTCGACTTCAAGCGCACGATGATGACGGACCTGCTCACGCACGAGCGGGCCTTTGCCGAGATCGTGCGCGTCGATGGCCGCGTCGTCGCGCTCTGGCGGCTCGATCCCACGCGCGTCCACGTCGACCGTGATGATCAACGTCGGAAACGTTGGCGTGTCACGCTGGCCGACGGCCGGCAGCAGACGTGGACGTTCGACCCGAGCATGCCGCCCATTTTCGAACTCACGCATCCCTCACCGATTCGCCAGTGTCGCGAGCTGGTCGGCACCGCACTCGCCTTGCAGGCGTACGTCGGGAAGTTCTTCGCAAACAACGCGCGGCCGAGCGGCGTGCTGCAAACCGACGGCGTGCTCAACGACGAAGTGATCAAACGGCTCCGCGCCGCGTTCGAGGAGCGCCATGCGGGCCTCGACAATGCGCACCGCCTCGCCGTGCTCGAGCAGGGCCTGAAGTGGCAGGCCGTCGCAGCGCCGAACTCCGACGCGCAGTTGAACGAGACGTTGCGCAACATCAGCGCGCAGATCGCCGGCGCCTTCCGCGTGCCGGCCTGGAAGATCGGCGACATGAGCGACACGAACTACTCGAACATGGAGAGCGGCGAGAACGCCTACGTCAACGGCACGCTCGATCCGTACTTCGTCGCGTGGGAGCACGCCATTCGGCGCGACCTGCTGACGACGCGTCAGTACGGGCAATTCGACGTGACATTCGATCGCTCGACGTTAATTCGGAACGACATCAAGTCGCTGCACGAGGCGCTGGCGCGCGGCCGCGATGCCGGCTTCTACAGCGTCAACGACGTGCGAAAGGCGCTCGGCCTCAATCCGATCTCGGCCGCCGACGGCGGCGATCGCTACGTGATGAACGGCAACATGATCCCGGTCGCGGCGACCGGGAACCCGGAGGCCGTATGACTCCCGATCTGGAACGACGCACCGCCACGGTCGCGCACGAGGGCACGACGATCCGTGGGCTCGCGATCCCGTTCAACAGCCTGTCTGAGGATCTCGGCGGCTTCGTCGAACTGTTCGAACCATCGGCCGTGGATCGCACCCTGGCGGAAGGGCTCGATGTGCGGGCGCTCGTCGATCACGATCCCGCCAAGATCATCGGCCGCACGAAGGCCGGGACGCTGACGCTCAGGAAGGCGGCTGACGGCCTCCACGTGGCGATCAACGTCCCGGACACCACGGTGGGCCGCGACGTGCTCACGCTCGTCTCACGGGGCGACGTGAGCGGCATGAGCATCGGTTTCCGCGTCATGCCGGGCGGCGACCGCTTCGAGCAGCGCGACGGGCAGATGGTCCGTGTCGTCACCGACGCGCGGATCATCGAGGCGTCGATCGTCACGTTCCCGGCCTACACCGCCACCGACGCGAGCGTGGCGCAGCGCGCGCTGCGCGAGCACCAGGCGAGACAGGGGCGTTCTGTGGCCGTCCTGCGGCGGGCGCTCGCGATTGGGCCGGCAACCCTCGGCCGACATGGCCGATAACGCGGCAGCCGTCGCAGCGGCTCGCGGAACGCGCGGCGGCGACTTCCGGAGCGGTTCCGCAGAAATCTGCGGAACCGGCGAGTCGCAGCGGCTCACGGCACGCGCGGCGGCAGCTTCTTCAGATTTCTGAAAAAGCTGAGGTGTGCTCCCTCCGGTGCTCGTCGCCTGACGCGCCTTGGCCTGCTCCGCGATCAGCGGCTTGAGGGCGAGAGCCAACTTAGCGCCACTCGCCGCGAGCGAGATCCGGGGACGGCTCTATAACCGGCTGAAGAAGCAAGGCGCTCGGACTGACATTACTTCTGCTCAAAATGAGCAGAAGTCAGAGGCGCCAGTCGATACAGCCCAACGGATCGCCGATCAACAGGGCGTGTCTCGCGCCACCGTCGTGCGCGACGGCCAATTCGCGGAGGCCGTCGTGGAACAGGCAGGACGACGCTACGCAAGGGCCGTCGTGTGACCATGGCGTGACCACGAGCACTCTGGCCGTTCCAGCCTATGTCTGTAAGTTGTTGATTTGATTGGTGCCGAGGCCCAGAGTCGAACTGGGGACACTACGATTTTCAGTCGTATGCTCTACCAACTGAGCTACCTCGGCACTGGCGGGCCGCGTGCGCAGGGCGCAACCGCAGAATCATATCGCAAATCCGCCC
>CAZNMF010000392.1:0-8407 GCA_964573795.1 uncultured Solibacteraceae bacterium | reverse complement strand
CCCGGCGAGCCGCGCGTCCTCGCCCGACAGCCTCGCCGCTATAATTCGGACGTGGACGTGAATGCCCTCGCCGTGCTGCCGGGAGAGGATCTCGTGCGCAAAGGACTGGACGACCTCGATCACGAGATCGAGTCGATCGAGGCGCTCCTCGTGCAGATCGGCGCGTCGAAACTGCGGTCGCTCGGGGTAGACGTGCCGATGGCGACGTCGACGGTTCCGCCCGAGCACCGCCTGTACGCGCGCCTGGAAGAGGAATCCGGACCTGCGGCGCACAGCCGGTACAACGCCCTCCTGCGACGGCTCGTCAGCTTCGAACGGGCCCTGGCGTGCGCACGCGCGTAGACGCCGATCGTCTGCGCGCGTTCATGCGCGCCGTCGCCCGGGCCGCGCGAGGCCCGACCCAGATCTATCTCGTCGGCGGCGCGACCGCGGTCGCGGAAGGATGGCGAGACTCGACCATCGACGTGGACCTCGCGGTCGGCGCGGGCGCTGACGCCATCTTGCGCGCGATTCCGTCGATCAAGGAGGCACTCGACATCAACGTCGAGCTGGCATCGCCGGCGGATTTCATTCCCGTGCGGCCCGGCTGGCAGGACCGCAGTCCCTTCGTCGCCCAGGAAGGCCAGGTCACGTTCCGGCACTTCGATTTGTACGCGCAGGCGCTGGCGAAAATCGAGCGCGGTCACGAAACCGATCGGCGCGATGTCACGCAGCTCCTGACGCGCGGCCTCATCGAGCGACGCGGACTTCGCGAGTACTTCGCCGCGATCGAACCCGAGCTCTATCGCTTCCCCGCCATCGATCCGGCGTCGTTCCGTCGCGCCGTGGAGGCCGTGGCCGCCGAGTCCGCGTAGGGGCGCCCCTTGTGATCGCCCGGCACCGGGCTCTCTTTCGGAGGGCCGAACCTTCAGGTTCGGCCGCGTTGGGCGGACCTGAAGGTCCGCCCCTCCGAAAGGATCGGCGACTCCTCTACGGCACGACGACGATCGGCGCGCGCCAGAATTTCGCTTTCTGCTGGCCGAGATCGAAGACCGAGACCTGACAGTCGTACGTGCCCGGTGCCAGGCCGCTGAGCGGCACGGTGAACCGGAACGGCGTGACGGCCGATCGCACGTCCACCTTCACCGGCGCGCTGTCGACAATCGGCGTGCCGCCGCGATACAGCGACACGAACGCCAGCAGCGGACCGTTCGCCACCTCGTCCATCCGATACACGTCGAAACGCACGAAGAGATCGCGCGACGCGCTGAAGACGCGCGTCACGCTCGGCAGCAGCTTCGTGCCGTTCGACACGAGCGGGTTGGCGGCGTCGGCGATGATCTTCTGGCGCACGGCGAACAGCGCGTCCCCGCGCGCGACGCGCTGGCTGCCCAGCACGACCGAGCTCATCCGCACCGTCATCGTCTCACGCCGCAGGTTCGGCACGGTGAACGCGCTCTGGAACGTGCCGATGTGACCGCTGACGGCATCGCGCGCGAGCAGCTTGATCGCGTACTGGCCCGGCAGCAGCGTGAAGCCGGTCTCGTACTGCATCGGACGCGACGTCAGCTCCGCCGCGCGATCGGCGGTCAGCGGGATGTCGAGCTTGTCGCGGACGTTCTGCACGGTGACGCCGCGCTCGTCCTTGATCTCGCCGATCAGATCGATCTGCGCGCGCGTCGCCGGCCGATCGCGATCGACTGTCAGCGCGTCGCCGGGAATCTTGAGCGAGACGGGCACGAAGTACTCGTTGCGGTTGATCTGGAAGTAATTCACCTCCATCGCCATCGGGATCTCGGTGATCGGATCGCCGAGCATCAGCGCGTCCTCGAGCTGCCGCTCCTTGTCCGCGCCGGTGAACTTTTTGAATGCCTTCTCGCCGAAATAGCCCTGACGATACGCGAGCTTCGCGGACGGATGACCGGCCACGGACACCCTGACGCGGCGGAACCGTCCGTCCTTCTCCGCGTGCGTCGAGTAGTAGCCGAGGATGTAGTAGCTCTTGACCGCCGCGGCCGCGCGCGTGATGCCGCGCGCCAGATCGTTGTCGTCGAGGAGCACCGCGCCGCCCGTGTCCTTCGCGAGGCTGTAGAGCGAGTCCTGCGACGCGGCGAAACGATCGCGCCGCGACTGCGCCGCGGCGCCGGTCAACATGCCGATGCCCGCCGGCGATGGCACGTCCGCCCCGCCGAGCGGCGCCTCGGCGACGAGCCCGCGCGCGTCGATCGGGTTGATCGACACGTTGGCGCGCAGCGCGGCGTTGACCGTCGCCGTCATCTGCGCCTGGTTGTCGAGCCCGCTGCGGTTCAAGCCGCTGACGAAGAACAGCAGCGTCTTCTGCTCGGGCAGCGGCTTCAGCATCGACACGGCCGTCTGCAACGCGGCCAGTTGCCGATCCGTCCTGAGGAAGTTGAACTCGCCGGAGTTCTGTCCGAAGTCGGTGCCCTCGTCGAGGGGCGGATCGGGAAGGCCGTCGCCGTCACGATCCTCGCCGTAGAGCAGCGTCTGGAGCACCTCGTGCAGACGCGCGCGATCGTCGGTGAAATCCTGTTTCACGCGCACGGCGTCGCCACCGTACGCCAGCACGGCGACGAGATCGGCCGCGCCGATCTGCGTGCGCACGAACCGATCGGCGCTCTGGATCGCGCGGACCCGATCGGCGTCGCCCATGCCGGCCATGTCGAAATAGAAGACCAGCAGCCGGCGATCGCGATAGCGCGCGTCGGCCACGCGCGACGAAGCGATGCCGGTCGACACCGCCGGCGCGACGCCCGGCGTCGTCTCGACGACGACGTCCGCGGCGATTGTCAGCGGCGGGGCCGGTTCGTCGGACAGCTTCTGATATTCGACGAACGACAGCGTCTGCGGCACGCCGTCTTCGGTGACGACGAAGTCCGGCGCCGTGAGCCGTTCGATGGGACGGCCGTCGGCGTCCGTCACGGTCACCGTCTGCACGACGAGCGTCGTGCTCGTGCGGAACGTCACCTGCGCCGCCACGTGCGCGGTGACGGCGGCCAACAGAATCGACGCGGCCAGCCCTCGTCTCATCGTCAGAACCTCCACCGCAGCGTCATCCGCAGCTTGCGCATGGCGTTCGCGCGCACGGGCAGTCCGAATTGCGGGCTGCCGACGAGCGTGTCGACGTCGGCGTAGGTGACGCGATTGAGCGCGTTCGTCGCGTCGAGCCGCCACTCGATCGTCCGGCCGTTGCCGACGTCGAACGAGCGGCCGACGCTCGCGTTGAACGAGAATTGCGCCGGACCGTGCTCGGAGTTGCGTCCAGCGGTGCCCCACTCGCCCAGTGTCGGCGCCGCGTAGCTCTCGGGATCGAGGAAATATCCGGACGGCACGTCACCGCTCGCGTCGACGACGCTCGCGCGAATCGTGCCGGTGATGCCCGTGCCCGGAACAGACGTGAGATACCGCGGCGTGATCGGCAGTCCGCTGCCCGCCGAGAGCTGTCCGGCGAAGACCCAGCCTTTGACGAGCGTGCCACGCGCGCCCGTCAGCAATCCGCCGCCGCCCGCGCCAACGCCCGTCGTGTACTCGAAAGTGGCCGTGACGAGATGCCGTTGATCGAACGTCGACGCAGCGCGCTCGGCGTCGAGATCGCGCCAGTCCTGCGCGATCGACGCAGCCGAGGCACTGACGCCCGCGAGCGCCGCCGCATCGTCGGTCGCCTTCGCCAGCGTGTACTGCACGGTGGCGGTGAATCCGCTGCGAAGACGACGACGGGCCTGAAGCTGGAGCGCGTGGCGGATCGACGAGCCGTTCGACGAGACGTAGACGAAACCGAGCGGACACGACGCGCACGGATTCTCGGCGCCGGGCGGCACCGTGTTCGGCAGCGACTCCTGCAGCAGGTGATGCCCACGTGCGCCGAGATACGTCGCCGAGACGCTCAGCGACGCCGGCAGATCGCGCTGCACCGAGAGCTGCCAGTTCTCCGCGTACGGCGCGCGCAGATGCGGGTCGACCGCGAGCGTGTTCGGCAGCGCGCCGGGCGCGGCGGCAAATCCATTCGCGAGCGTCAGCGGATGCTCGGGCGTGCTCTCGAGGCTCGCGACGGTCGCGAACGGCGGCTGCGCCGCGAGCCACGTGGCGATGGGCAGATAGACGTTCGTCTGACGATAGATGCCGTAGCCGGCGCGCACGAGCAGCGTCGATGCCGCAAGCGGCCGCCACGACACCCCGATGCGCGGCTGGATGCCGCGCCAGTCCGGATCGACGAGCGACGCGCCGTATCGTCGCCCCGACACGGCGCCCGCCGGCGCATCCGGCCACACCGTGGCGGCTGCGCTGAAATCCGGCGCCAGATCGAGATTCGCCATCTGGCCCGCGCGCTCGCGCAACGGGCCTTCGTACTCCCATCTCACGCCGACGTTGATCGTCACCGGCATCGCGATGTGCCAGTCGTCGACGATGTACGCGCTGGCGAGCGAGCCAAGGAGCACGCGGCGATCGCCGAACGAGATCGCGCTCGCGTGCGGCAGCCCGAGCAGAAAATCCGCCACGTCGTCGCCCGTCGCCGCGCCGGTGAACGTGAACGTGCCGCGCGGATTGCTCTGCGACGCCGAGTCGATGCGCCGCGCGCGCCACTCGGCGCCGTACGACACGTTGTGATAGCCGTGCAGCCACGTCCCGTCGCCGCCGGCGACGTGCGTCATCGCATGCTGCGAGACGGGCGGCGCGCTCGTGAGGCCGG
This sequence comes from uncultured Solibacteraceae bacterium, assembly GCA_964573795.1. Lineage (GTDB taxonomy): Bacteria > Acidobacteriota > Vicinamibacteria > Vicinamibacterales > SCN-69-37 > CAZNMF01. Next base: position 3,723 of record CAZNMF010000392.1, on the reverse strand, counting down.
CGAGCCCGCTCGCGAAGCTGAGCGTCGGCGGTCCCCAGCTCGATGGCGACTGATCGTTGCCGGTGATGCCTGCGTCGCCGGAGACGTTCGCGCGTCCGGCGAAGTACGGCTGCGCGTCGGCGAGCGCGCCGATGAGCTCGTAGTGCGCGCGCCACGTCTTCGTCGGCGAGGCGCGATACGACCACGTGACGGTGGCGTCGACGTCGGTCGAGCGCGCGCGATCGGCGAATTGGAAGAGCGACGTCGACGTCGTGCGCGAGTGCTGATACGACACGGTCCCCGATAACTGCTGCCGCGTCGTCAGCGACTGGTTGACGCGCATCTGCAGCGCATCGCGGATCGTGCGGTCGGTGATCGCCGCCTGATAGTTCGCGATTCCGGAATCGGCGACGTTTGGCTGCGGATAGAACGCCAGCAGCGCCAACGCCTGCGGACTCATGCGATCCGCGGGGATCGCGCTGCCGGGGAACGGCTGGCCCGTGAGCGGATCGACGATCGCCGCAGGCCCGCGCGCGTCACGGCTCTGCGAGAAATCGCCCGCGCGCTCGAGCATCGTCGGCACGCGCGTGCTGATCGTGTTCGCGACGGTCGCCGCGCTGTGCTCGTAGCTGACGTTCACCAACGGGCGCAGCCAGCGGATGCCCGGCATTTTCAGCGGCCCGCCGAACGTGCCGGCAATCTGCAGATCGCCGTAGCTCGGCGCGGGCGCGGCGGGCGAGGCGAACGAGTACGGCCGCGCGTCCCACGCCGAGTTGCCGCCGAACACGCCGACACTGCCGTTGTAGAGCGGGCGCGTCGGCGGCCGATTGTTCCCGAACGCCGGCGCCTGCGCGAAGGGCGACGCGGCGGCGTTGTACGTGCTGCCGTTGACGAGCAGGCCCTCGGCCGCGGCGTTCGCGTCGGCTGGCGGCGGTTCATCTGTGGTTTTCGCATCCTCGTAGCCGGCGGGCTTCAGCCCGCCGGGCGAAGGCGGAATCGGCGCGTCCGGTGCGATCATCGTCAGCTCGACGACGATCGGCACCGTCGCCGCGTCGACCGTCGCCTCGCGCACCGCGGTCTCGAATCCCAGCATCTCGACACGCACGGTCCACGTGCCGTCCTCGAGCGCGACGCGGCCCTCGCCGTCTTCGTCCGTCGTCGCGACGACGCGCGTGTCCGCGCGCGATGCGATGACCGCGGCGCCAGGTACCGGCGCGCCCTTGAACGTCGCGTGGACGATCACACCGCCAGCGTTCTGCGCGGACACCACGGCCAGCGCCGCAACGAGAGACAGGGCTATCGCCAGCGCGGGCGCGAGCCCGCGTCGTTTCACGTGCGTCATAGCAAAATCGCCTACTGCGCCGGCATCTCGAAGTCGTCGTTCGTCGGATGCTCCGCGCCGTCGATGACGAGGACTTCGACCGGGCCGCGCGTCGCTTCGAGCTTCAGACCGAGTTGTTCCTGAAGCGCGGTGAAGAGCTCGGGTGCGCGCTGCGTGGAGTCGCCATCAGCCGGGGCTGGCGTGCCTGGCATCGTGTAATTGAGCGTCAACTGGAAACGGCCCGTGAGGCCGGTTCGATCGACGACTGGGCGGTTGACGGTCCTCGAGAGCGAGCTCGCGAACGCAGACATTGGGCCCATGGACATCATTGACGGGCCCGATCCAGACGCACCAACGCTGCCGCCATAGCCGCGACCTCCACCGGCACCGGATGCATCAGAGGCCATCATCATGCCGCCGCCCCCTGAGCCGGCCGCCGTGGATCGTCCTCGGCCGTTCAGAGCGTCCGTGCCGCACGGCCCCTGGCCACTGCTGAAGCTCTCGCAATCCGTCGCGTGGAGGTTCGGCCCGAGTTGCCCATCAGCCCTCGCCATCACGAGGGCATAAATGGGAAGACTGCGCGTCTCCGTATGAACTTTCAGCGCGAAGCGCTCGACGAGGAGGTTCTGAGTCATGCCTCGCAGATCGTCGTCAGTGGTCTTTTCGTCCGCCTTGGCGACCACGTCGAACCGATCCGTATCGAGCCACGCCGGACCGCCGATGAGCTGCGGATCGTCGAGCCGGAACGCGAAAAGGGTCAATCGCTTGAGAGAGAGATTGCGGACGGTCAGGTTGCCATTTCCGGAGTTCCAGGCGCCGCCTTGACTGCCCTCCTTGTTCTGCCGGACCGACGCCGCGTCGAACGTTTTCGACGGATCCGACACGCTGATCGTGCTCGACACCTGCGGCACGCCCGCGGCGCCGTTGATCACCGGCACCGCGATGATCGCCGCAATCGCCAGCGTGAACGCGACGCGCGCGGCCACGCCGAGACGCCCGCCAACCGGCGCAGCCATGATGCTCGTGACGCGGCGCTTGAGATCCGATCCCGTCACGCCCGCCATGCACGTCACCGGCGCGCCGACGCAGAACTGACAGGTCTTCAGCAGGCTCTCGGCGTACGTCTGACGATCGCGGCCCGTCCGGACGACGGCTTCGTCGCACGCGCGCTCGCGCTCGTCGACCAGCCGCGCGCCGATCCACCAGACGACGGGATGGAACCAGCAGAGCGCCTGCACGAGGCCGTGCGCGAGCGCCGTAAGGTTGTCGCGGCGCTGCACATGGCTCAACTCGTGGACGAGGATCGTCTCGATCTGATCGTCGGACAGGTGCTCGCTCATCGCGCGCGGCCACAGCAGCACCGGCCGCCACACGCCGAAGACGCCGGGCTCGATCGTGGCGTCGGACAGACGCACCGCCAACAGGCTTGGGCGGCCACAAGGGCCGCCCCTACGGCGGCATCGGCCGACAGGCCACGGGCTACGGCGAGCGATGTCGTAGGAGCGGCCCTTGTGGCCGCCCGCTTCGAGACGACGCAAAATCTCGACCTCGCGTCCCGCGTCATACGGCGTCGCTGAACGCACCGCGCGATACGCGCGCGTCCATCGTACGATCCACACAGCCAACACGACCGCACAACCGACGGCCCACAACGCGACGAGCACCGTGGGCCATCCGATTGCGGCAGACGATGCTGTCGTGCTCGTCGCAGCCACGGTCGTCGCACGAGGTGTCGTCTCGACGACGAACGGCGTGCTGGCAATGTCGGTCAAGAAGCTCGGCGCCGGCGGCGGGACGTGCACGGCCGCGTGCGATCCGATCGCCGCGCCGATCGCGCCGAACGCCGCGAACGGCACGACGAACTTGGCCGACGCCGTCCACCAGAGCGCGTACCGGATGCCCGCGTGCTTCCGCCGCAGCGCCACGGCCGCAAGCGCAACGCCGACCGCGAACAGCGTCGACTGCCAGAGATGGTTGGATACGAGATGGAGGCTGCTCATCGCCCTTTGTCCTTCTCTTTGTTCGCCAACGTCTTGATCAACTGCTCCGCTTCCTTCACATCGTCGAGCGTCAGCTTGCCGGACTCGACGAGGTGCGCCATGACGAGCTGCGTGCGGCCGCCGAAGAACGCGAGCAGGTCGTCGACGAAGCGCCGCTGCGCATCGGCGCGCGAGACGACGGCCTCGAAGACGTGCGCGTTGCCGATCTTCTTCACGCGCCGGATCGCTTTTTTGGCTTCGAGCCGGTAAACGATGGTCTGCACGGTCGTGTAGGCAGGGCGATCTTTCTCAGGAAAGCGCTCCTGCGCCTCGCGGACGGACAACGCCCCGCCCTTCCAGAACGCGTCCATCACCTGCAGCTCGAGCTTGGTCAATTTCGGTCGTGCCACGATGTCTCCTATGCGCGTCAACAGATCTACTACA
>CAZNMF010000391.1:0-8776 GCA_964573795.1 uncultured Solibacteraceae bacterium | reverse complement strand
CCATCGACGCGATGACCTTGAAGTCGCGCCCGAGATATTTGTTGATCGTCTTCGCCTTGGCGGGCGATTCGACGACGACGAGAGCCTTGGCCATGAAACGGGGTGCCTCTCTTCTATTGGTAGCAGGTCAGTCAAGCCGGGCGAACAACCCGCCGCCCGTTCTGGCGACCAGGCCGTCCACCTCGAGCCCGCCCAGCTCCGCCAGAATCGCGGCTGCCGGACGGCCCGTGCGCGCGGCCAAATCATCGACGCTCACCGGCTCTCCCGGCCGCATCGACGACAGTAACTCGTTGTCTTGACGCGATTTACTGGCCAAGTTTCGACCGGCATCCCCCGACGTCCATCGGATCTCGTCCAGGATGTCCTCTACGTTCTCGACCAGTCGTGCTCCGTCCTTTATGAGGGCATGACAGCCCCGATGGCAACCGGAAACGACGTTGCCGGGCACGGCCAGCACGTCCCGCCCCTGCTCCAGGGCCAGACGCGCCGTGATGAGCGACCCGCTCTTCTCGGAGGCCTCGACCACGACGACGGCCTTGGAGAGGCCGCTGATCAGGCGATTTCTCAGGGGAAAGTGATGCGGCAGGGGCGGCGTGCCCGGCGGGAGCTCGCTGACGAGGCCGCCTGCCTGTCCGATGTCCTGTGCGAGGCGGCGGTGCTCCCGGGGATAGATCACGTCCACGCCGCTCCCCAGGACCGCGATCGTCGGGCCACCGGCCTCCAGGGCGCCTGCATGGGCCGCGGCGTCGATGCCGCGCGCCAGGCCGGAGATGACAACCACGCCGGCGCGGGAGAGGTCCCTGGCGAGGCGGCGGGCCGTCTCGAGGCCGGTCGGCCCCGCACGCCTGGAGCCGACCACGGCTACGGCAGGTCGCTCCAGGAGCTCCGCGTCGCAGGAGTGCCAGAAGACGATGGGCGGATCGGGAATCTGGGAGAGCAGGGATGGGTAGTTCGTATCCAGGCAGGAGCGGAGGTGGAGGCCCAGCCGGGTCGTGTCGGCGAGGGCGCGCGAGGCGCGCTCACGGGCCTGCCTGAGCGCATCCGAGAGCGCTTCGCCTGCCAGGCCGAGCATTGCGGCCAGCCGTTGCGGCGCGCGATCGACCGCGTGTGGCGTGTCGAGCGTGGGCCGGATCGACTCGCGGAAGATCCGGGCCGCTTTCGTGTCCGAGCCCAGGCGCAGGAGGGCTGTCGCGACGAGGGCGGCGCGCGCGGCGTCCGGAAGTTGTCCTGTGGTGGGCACGGGTGACTTACGTGCAGTGCAGCGTGCGTGCCACGATTCGTCGCCGTTTCGGGGCAGCGATGGCCGCCGAGCGGCGCAGATATCGCCATGGGGCCGGGCAGCGGTCTTGCATTTTCTGCGACCTCACGATCGCCGGGCGGGTTTATATTGGGCGACGAAGGCGGCTTCCCCATGCGCGTACGGATCTGGATCATCGGGCTCCTGTTGATCGCGTTCGCCGGGCCGGCATATGCCGACCGGCGGTCCGACGCGAAGGATCAGGTCGAGTTCGGCATTGCGGTCGCCCAGCGCGGCCTCTGGAAAGAGGCGACGTATCGCTGGGAAAAGGCCGTCGAGATCGATCCGGGCTACGCGGAGGCCTGGAACGATCTGGGCATCGGGTACGAGCAGCTCGGCCAGTTCGATCAGGCGCGCAAGGCGTACGAGAAGGCGCTCGAGGTCGACCCCGAAAACACCTACATCCGCAACAACTACGATCTGTTCCGGGAGATTTATGACCGTCAGAACCGCCGCCGCGATCGCTAGCCTCGCCGCCGGTCTGGCGATGGCCGGCTGCTCGTCGTTCTACGAGATCGCCGTCGAGACGCCGATTCAGGCCAAGATCGACGTCTCCGCATTCCAGCGCGTGCTCGTCGCCGGCTTCCTCACCGGCGGGGCGAAGACGATCGACGCCAACACGGAGACGGCGCGTCTGCTGCGCAGCCAGCTTCGATCGAAGCAGGACATGCGCGTCATCGACACGGACGCGCTCTCGCTCGTCGACGAGTTCGATCGTCGGCATGGCACCGCGGCCAAGCCGGCGGCCGGTCCCGACGCCGAGCCGGGCATCAAGACGGAAAAGGATCTCGAGGGCTACGAGCAGCTCTTCAACGACGCCGAGTACTGGAAGCAGGTCGGCGCCGACTACCAGGGGCCGCTCATCGTGACCGGCTCGATCATGTTCACCGAGATCAGCAAGAGCGCCGTCGTGTCCCGGCCGACGTCGACGGTCAACGAACAGGGCATCGAGGAGTACCGCTCGACGCGCACGTACAGCGACATGAAGGGCTACGCCCTGTCGCCGAAGTTCGTCTTCATCGACGGCCGCACCGGCGCGCAGCTCTACAGCGAGAGCTACCACGAGGAAACGCTCTACCCGTCCGGCCAGAACACGCCGGCGCTGTCGAGCTACTTCGAGCTGATGGACAAGATCCTGCCCAGCTTCCTCAACACGCTGAGCTCCCAGAAGATCCGCGGATCTCGCGTCCTTCTGAAGTAGCCGCTGCCCGTCCCGGCGCCATCGCGCGGCCCAAACCGGGGCCGTTGCCTCGAGGGTGTGCCGGATGTTACGCTTGGTGGTTCTGACGCGCCTCACACTCGCGTCTATGATTCTTGCGCCCCGACGGGGCTGGAGCATGTGGCATGTTCGCGATTGTTGAAGCGGGTGGTCGACAGGAGAAGCTGGCGCCGGGCGCCCTGGTGACCGTCGATCGGCTCGACGTGGAAGCCGGCGCGGAAGTGACGTTCGACAAGGTCCTGCTGCTGGAGACGGCCGACGGCGGCCTGGTCACCGGCAAGCCCTACGTCGCCGGCGCGTCGGTCACGGCGGTCGTCGAGGCCCAGACCCAGGGCAAGAAGATTCGCGTCTTCAAGATGAAGCGTCGCAAGCAGTACCGGCGCACGCAGGGCCACCGCACGCAGCAGACGCGCGTGCGCGTGAAGAGCATCAACGTCTAGAAGCGCCGGAGCACGCAATGGCTCACAAAAAAGGTCAAGGTAGTTCCCGCAACGGTCGCGACAGCAACTCGCAGCGCCTCGGCGTGAAGCGCTTCGACGGCAACCTCGTGACCGGCGGGTCGATTCTCGTCCGGCAGCGCGGCCAGCGCTTCCGTCCCGGCCTGAACGTCGGCCGCGGCAAGGACGACACGCTGTTCGCCAAGGTCACCGGCCGTGTGAAGTTCTCCGATCACGGCAGCATGGGCCGCAAGATCAGCATCATCCCCGTCGAAGACAAAGCCCAGGGCTGAGGCGGCGCGTCCCGGCGCCGCCGGACTCGCCGCCCTTCGGCCGTCCGAGTCCTTTTCATGTTCGTCGACGAAGTCGACATCCAGGTCCACGCCGGCAACGGCGGCGACGGCTGCATGAGCTTCCGCCGCGAGATGCGTGTGCCCCGCGGCGGCCCGAACGGCGGCGACGGCGGCCGCGGCGGCTCGATCTATCTCACCGCCAGCGCGCACCAGAACACGCTCGTCACCTACCGCTTTCATCCGGAGTTCAAAGCCGAGCGCGGCCGTCACGGCATGGGCTCGAACTGCACCGGCCGCGACGGCGAGGACATGGTCCTGGAAGTGCCGCCCGGCACCGTGGCCTACGAAGCCGGACCGGACGGCCTGATCCAACTCGCCGACCTGACGGACATCGGCACGCGCGTGCTCGTCGCGCGCGGCGGGCGCGGCGGCCGCGGCAACGCGGCCTTCGCGACGTCCACCAACCGCGCACCGCGCCGCACCGAGCCAGGCGCACCGGGCGAGAGCCGCACGCTGCGACTGCGCCTGAAGCTGCTCGCCGACGTCGGGCTGGTCGGCTTCCCGAACGCCGGCAAGAGCACGCTGATCGCGCGCATCTCGGCGGCGCGCCCGAAGATCGCCGACTACCCGTTCACGACCCTCACGCCCAATCTCGGCGTCGTGCAGCTCAGCGACGACCGCTCCTTCGTCGTGGCGGACGTGCCTGGGTTGATTGAAGGCGCGCATCTCGGCCACGGCCTCGGCACGAAGTTCCTCGCGCATCTCGAACGGACGAAAGTGCTCGTCCACGTGATCGACGTGTCGTCGGCGTCCGGACGCGATCCCGTCGAGGACTTCGAAGTCATCCGCCGCGAGCTCGAGCAGTTCGCGGGCATGGACGATGACCAGCTCGGCGCGTTGGCGAGGAAGCCGCAGTTGGCGGCGGCGAACAAGATCGACGCGCTGGACGAGCCGTCGCGGCTCGAACGGCTGAAGCGCCATCTGAAGAAGCAGCGCGTGCCGCTGTTCGAGATCTCCGCCGCCACAGGCCAGGGCGTCCCGCAACTGCTCGAAGCGCTCTGGCGTCAGGTCAGCGAGCCGGTCGCGGCCGCGCTGCCATGACGATCGGCCTCTTCGGCGGGACGTTCGATCCGATTCATCGCGGCCATCTGGACGTGGCCCGCGCCGCACGCCAGGCGCTCGCGCTCGACGAAGTCTGGATCGTGCCCGCGCGCGTGCCGCCACACCGCACGACGCCTCACGCCTCCGCTGCGCACCGCTTCGCGATGGCGGCCATCGCCATCGAGGACGAGGCGGGGTTGCGCATGTCGGACGTCGAGATGGAGAGCGACGGCCCGTCCTACACGATCTCGACGCTGGATCGGCTCGAAGCGGCGGGCATCGTCACGGACGCGCTGTTCCTGATCACGGGCGTCGACGCGTTCAAGGACATTCGCTCGTGGAAGGGCTATCCCACCCTGATTGATCGCTGTCACATCGTCGTGGTATCGAGGCCTGGCTATGCCGCTACGCGCCTGCGCGAGGACATGCCGGAGCTCGCCGCCCGCATGTACGAAACGCCGTGCACGGTGCCCGCCGCTGCGAGTATCTTCTTGGTAGATGCGCCGACCGCGCCGGTGTCGTCCACCGGCGTGCGCCACGCCATCGCGGCCCGCGAATCGCTCGACGCGCTGGTCCCACCGCGAGTCGCGGCCTACATCACGCGCCAGGCGCTCTATGGCGGTGACGGCCCGGTGGGATCGCGCAAAGGACATGCATGACGAAGCCTGTACGCCGGCCACGCAAGAAGCCCGCAGGTCTCACACTCTCCACCGAGCTGGCCGCCGCCATCGCCGCGGCGCTCGACAAGAAGGCCGTCGATCTGACGGTCCTCGATCTCCGCAAAGGCTCCGCGTTCACCGACTTCTTCATCATCTGCACCGGCATGAACCCGCGGCAGGTCCAGGCCATTGCCGACGCGGTCCGGGAGTCGCTGGCGAAGAAGGGCACGAAGCCGTCGCTCGTCGAGGGCGCCGATCGCGGCGAGTGGATCCTCATCGACTACTTCGACTTCATCGTGCACGTGTTCACGCCGGCGACGCGCGAGTTCTACGGGCTCGAACGGCTGTGGGGCGACGCGGAGCGGATTGAGATTCCTGCATAGGCCCGCGCACGCCGATCGCAGAAACTGCAATCTTTCGGCGCGCACGTTCGGATTTACGGGCGATCTCGCGGGCGGCGTCCTTGCACTGACGTGGCTGGAGTCACGTCATGCTCATCGATGCCGCCAACGTCCTGGTGCGGGCGCTGCTCGCGCCCGTGTGTGCCGCGTGCCGCACGCGGCTCGATCGTCCGCTCGACGGTCCTGTCTGCCGCGCGTGCTGGCTCGCCATCCCTCGCCTGAGCCCGCCCTGGTGCGACTGGTGCGGCGATGCGCTGCCCGCCGAGCCGCGACTCGTCCCGCTCTGCTCGCGCTGCCTGCGCACGCCCCCACGCTTCGACGTCGCCCGCAGCGCCGGCCGGTACGACGGGCCGCTGCGTGATCTGATCCACGCGTTCAAGTACGAGCGACGCCGCGTGCTCGCCGCGCCCCTTGCCCGGCTCGTGGCCCACGCCGGCTCGGAGCTCCTGGCCGGCGCGGATGCCGTCGTGCCCGTGCCCCTGCACCCGCTTCGCACGCTGCATCGTGGATTCAATCAAGCCGACGACCTGGCGCAGCACCTCGGCCGGCCGGTCTGGCGCGCGCTGCGGCGCACGCGGCACGGTCCGCCGCAGGCCGGCCTTCCGGCGGCCGACCGCCGCGGCGCAGTCGACAGTGCCTTTGCGTCGAGGTCGTGGCCGGCGATCGTGCCGGTGCCCGGGCCCGCCGGCGCGCTGCGCGGCGCAACCGTCGTCCTGATCGACGACGTGATGACGACCGGCGCGACGCTGGACGCGTGCAGCCGGGCCTTGCTCGACGCGGGGGCTAAGACCGTGCGGGCGTTGACGGTGGCGCGAGCCGTGGCAGCACAGCCTGCAGCACCGCTGTGGCAACCGCATCCTTCGACTGCTCGGCGTCGATGAGGATCCAGCCGGATGCGGCAGCCTGGCGGCGGTAGCTCTGCCTGACGCGCGCGAGGAGGGACAGATCGCGCTCGTAGCGATCGCGGCCGGTCTGCTTGCGCGCGACGGCCGTCTCGGGCGCGATGTCCAGGAGCACGGTGATCGCGGCCGGCGGCAAGCCGCGCTGGATGAGGTCGAGCCACTCGGGATCGAGCCCGTGCGCCTCGCCGTACGCGATGCTCGACGCGCGATAGCGATCGCAGACGATGGCGTCGCCCGCATCGAGCCAGAGCTCGAGCCGGCGCTTGTGCTCGAAGCGGTTCGCGACGTAGAGCAGCTGCATCACCTCGGGCCCGAACTCGCGCTCGCCGTCGAGGGCGTGGCGAATCTCCGTCCCAATCGGCGTGCCGTAGTCCGGAAACGAGAGCGCGCGGACGACGCGGCCGTCCTGCTGCAGCCGCGCGCGCAACTGGCGCGCCTGCGTTTCCTTTCCGCTTTGATCCAGGCCTTCGAACGCGATGAGCATCAGAGGTCCCACTGCAGCATGTCGTCGATCGACTGGCGGCGCCGAATGAGACGCGGCTGTCCGTGCTCGACCATGACTTCGGCCGCCATGGGCCGGCGATTGTAGTTCGAGGCCATCACCGAGCCATACGCGCCCGCGTCGCGAATCGCCAGCAGATCGCCGACGTCGACCGGCGGGATCGTGCGGCCGGCCGCGAGCGTGTCCGTCGTTTCACAGACGGGCCCGACGATATCCGCGAGCATCGGCGCGCCCTGGCGCGGGACGACGGGCTCGACGCGATGGAACGCGCCGTACAGCGCCGGCCGCATCAGGTCGGTCATTCCCGCGTCCGCGACGACGAACCAGCCTTCGTCCGAGCGCCGCTTGAGATCGACGATTTCGGTGACGAGCACGCCGGCGGGACCGACGATCCAGCGGCCCGGCTCGAGCAGCAGCGTCAGGCCCGTCGACTTGACGATGGGCATCAGCGCGGCGGCGTAGTCCGTCGGATCGACGACGGTCTGTCCCGCCTCGTACGCGATGCCGAGCCCGCCGCCGATGTCGAGGTGCGCGAGCGGCACGCCCTGCGCGATCAGCGTGCGCGCCAGGTCGGCGACGATGGCGGCGCCGCGCGCGAGCGGCACGGGCGACGTGATCTGCGAGCCGACGTGCACGTGCAGGCCGACGAGACGAAGGCCGGGCTGACGCGTGACCGTGTCGACCAGCGTGCGCGCGTCGTCGATGGCGACGCCGAATTTCGTCGTGCGCGATCCGGTCGAGATGTGCCGGTGACTGCCGGCGTCGACGTCGGGATTGATGCGGACGGCGACGTCGACGGTGCGTCCCTGCGCGCGCGCCAGCGCGCCGATGCGCTCGACCTCGCCGAGCGACTCCGCGTTGATCGCCGAGAGCCCGAGCGAGACGGCGCGCTCGAGCTCGGCGCGGCTCTTCCCGACGCCGGTGAAGACGATCTCCGACGGCGCGAAGCCCGCGCGCAGCGCGACCTCGAGCTCGCCGCCGGAGTTGGCGTCGGCCGCTGCGCCCGCCGCGCGAAGGTGACGGACGATCGCCAGCGTCGAGTTCGCCTTGAGCGCGTAGTGCACGCGGTGCGGAACGTCCGCGAACGCGCGATCGAGCGTCTGGAAGCGCTCGGTCAACATCTGCGCGCTGTAGACGTAGGTCGGCGTCCCGAAAGCCGCCGCGACATCGGTGAGGGCGACCCCGTCGCAGGTGAGCGCGCCCTCTCGAGTGAAGAATCCGGTCACAAAGCCGGTCATTGTACTCCGTCCGCTGCGGCCGATGGACCGCGGACGCCGCCGGGCCTTTGTTATGATGCCGGGACACCCGCAGGGCGCGATGTCAGCAGACCCATCCTCCGCTCCGCCGGCCGTCAACGAGCTGGTCGAACGCTGCCTGGCGGGCGATCAGGCGGCGTGGGAGCAGATCGTCCGCCTGCACTGGCGGAAAGTCTTCAACGTCGCGTACAAGTTCGTCGGCCGCCACGACGAGGCCGAGGATCTGACGCAGGACATCTTCCTGAAGATCTTCAAGGCGCTGCACACGTTCGACCGCCGCGCGAACTTCACGACCTGGCTGATCAGCATCAGCCGCAACCTCTGCATCGATCATTACCGCAGCATCCGGAAAGAGCGCGAGACGGTGGCGCGCGACATCGATGCCGGCACGCTGACGCCGGCGTCGCCCGATCGCAGTCCCGAGAGCCAGCTCGAGCAGCTCGACGTGAAGCAGCTCGTGCGCCAGGCGCTCGCCGAGCTGCCGCCGTCGCTGCGCGAGGCCGTGGTCCTGCGCGATCTGCAGGAGTTCTCGTATCTCGAGATCGCCGAGCGGCTGCACGTGCCGGAAGGCACGGTGAAGTCGCGCATCAACAGGGGCCGGCTGGAGCTGGCCCGTCAGATCACGCGTCTGCAGCAGACGCGGCCGGCGCCGAAGCCGCCGCTCATGCCCGGAGGACCCGAATGAAAGTGACGACGTCTCACAGCGACG
>CAZNMF010000390.1:0-18814 GCA_964573795.1 uncultured Solibacteraceae bacterium | reverse complement strand
GACCGTCTGATCACGATCGAGCCCGACGTGCTGTCCTAACTGATCGACGGCCTGTCCGCCTTGCGCGTTGAGAATCGTCTGCAGCAGATCCATGTGACGCTCCGTGGGAATGGGAGGGGGCGGACCATCCTACTCCCGTTTGTGCGCGAGGGGGTTACGCGTGGCGCAGCAACACCGCCGGATCGGTCTTCGCCGCACGGCGCGCAGGCACGAGCACGGCCGTGAGCGCGCACGCCGTCAGCGTGGCAATCGCCACAGCGATCGACGCCGGATCGTACGGACTGATGCCGCCCAGCTCGCCAGCGAACACGCGTGCGACGAGCAGCGCGCCACCGAGACCGACGGCAAGCCCGATGACGACAGGCCGCAGACTGTCGGTGACGAGCAGGCGGAGAATGTCGGCGGCCGACGCGCCGATCGCCATGCGCACGCTGACTTCGTCCATGCGCTGGCCCACGACGAACGTCGTCACGCCATAGACACCCAGCGCGGCGAGCACGAGCGCGAGCACGGCCGTCGGCACGAGCAGCCACGTCAGGCGCTGTTTTCCGCCGACAAACGCGTCGAGTCCGTCTTGAACGACGCTCGTCGACGGTTTGACGTGTTCGTTGACATGACGAAGGGCGTCTTCGACGGCGCGTGCAGTAAGGCCGGGCGTGGCTGTTCGCACGATCAGCGCCGGCGCATTGGCGCGCTGGCGGCGGATCGGCCGAACGATCGTGCCGTAGTCCCGGCTGCCGATCTGCGAAAGAAGCGCATCTGCGACGACGCCGATCACGATAGCCGGACTGTCGGGGCCGCCGTCGGGCGGCACGCGGGCCGAGAGCGGCTGGCCGATCGGATCGAGATCGCGGAAGAACGCGCGCGCGACGTTCTCGCTGATGAGCGCAACAGGCGCGCCGCCGGCGACTTCGTCCGAGGTGAAGCCGCGTCCACGGACGATGCGCATGCCGGACGTCGCGAAGAGCTCGGCATCGGCGCGCTCGACGTGAATCTCGAAGGACGAGGTCGCGCGATAGCGATCGATGCAACAGCCCCACGGCGCGTTCTGGATGACGGACACGTGCTCGACCGACGGGATCGCACGCACGGCATCGCGCGCGGCATCGATGTAGGCAATCTCCTCAGGTCCCGGCCGCATGTCGAACTGCACGGCGAGCAGACGATCCGCATCGAAGCCGACGTCGGTTCGCGCCATGCGCATCGCCGAGCGGCCGAGCAGGACCGCCGCGACGAGCAACAGCATGGACATCGCCGCCTGCGCGCCGACGAACGTCATTCGCAGCCGCGACGGAATGCCGGCCGCACCGCGTGAGCCGCCCGCCGCCTGCAACGCGCTGACGACATTTCCGCGCGCACCGAATCGCGCCGGTGACAAACCGGCGCTCACGCCACAGACGAGCGCGACGGCCGTCGCGAAGATCAGCACGCGTCCATCGGGGGCGAGATCGATCTCCGGCGGCATCTGCACGACCGCGCCCAGAAGCGGCGTCATCCAGTACGACACCAGGACGCCGACGGCTCCGGCGATGAGTCCGAGCAGCGCGCTCTCGCTGATCATCTGTCTGACGAGGCGGCCTCGCGATGCGCCGAGCGCGAGCCGCACGCCGACCTCGCGTGCACGCGTCATCGCGGCGGCCAGCAGCAGGTTGGCCACGTTCGCGCACGCCAACGCGAGGATCAGCGCGACGATGCCGACCATGCAGAGGAGAATGGCGTACGTGTCGCCGCCGCTGTCCGCGTCGATTGGCGATGCAGCGCTCTGCAGCCATACGTCGCTCGATCGCGGATTGCCCGATGTCGATCCTGGCGCGCGAGATCGACTCGAGATCGCCGTGAGCTCGGCCTGCGCTGCCGACAACGTCGCGCCTGGTCCGAGTCGCGCCACGACTTCGACCGATGTCTTCGCGTCCGGTGTGAGTGCCGTCCCGGCGCGCACGTCGTCGACGGCCGCGAGCGTCGCCCAAATCGACACGGGCGTGCGCACGGGCCCGGTGAAGTCCGGCCGCATGACGCCGACGAGCGTGGCCGGCGCGTCGTCGATCCACACGGTTCGCCCGACGAGGGAGGGATCGCCGTCGAGCGCCGTCTCCCAGAAGCGATGGCTCACGACGATCGCCGCGGGCGCGGCGGGCGTGTCGTCGGACGCATCGAGCATGCGGCCGAGGAACGGTCGGCCACCGAGCATGCGGAGATAGCCGCCGCTCACGAAGAGCATCGGCCGATTCGCCAGGCCGTCGGTTGCCGGCGCCGTGCTGAAGCGCACGCGCTCGGGCCGCGCAGCCTCGACGGCCGTCATCGTCGCGCCGTCGTGCATCCGCACGTATTGCGCATACGGCAGTCCAATCCACGCTGGTTCGCCGATCCGCGAGACGCTCACGACCGACGAGGGATCGTCCATGGCATACGGGCGAAGCAGCGACGCGTTGACGAGGCTGAACGCGGCGGTCGCGACGCCGATGGCCAGCGCCAGCCCGCCGATCGCCATGACCACGGGCGACGGACGCCGCCGGAACAGGCGCCACGCGAACCGGACGTCTTGCACGAGGCCGCGAGCGGCGTTTGCCAGACGCTCGCCCGTCCGCAAGTCGCGGCACGCGTCCTTGTTGCCCTCGATCGCGCCCATCGCACGCCACGCGGCGCGACGCGCGTCCATCTCGCTCTGCCCCGTCTTCATGCGCTCCTGGATCTCGCGATCGAGATGGAAGCGCATTTCCTCGTCGAGATCGCGCTCGAAGCGCGACCGACGGACGAGCGATCGCAGTGCGACGTGAAGACGAATCATCCAGCGCGGCATGCGGTCTCCGTAGGTTCGAGCACGTTTCCAACTTCGAACTTCGCCCCTCGACACGCTCGGGGCGACGTGAGCCCGTCGAACGTCGAAATCAGCGTGGCGCCTTCGGCGCACTTGACCGTTCTGAGACCCCTCAAACGGCGCGGACGATCGTCGAGATCGCGGCGGAGAGCCGCTCCCAGTTGGCGGCTTCCGCGGCCACGGCCTTTCGACCGCTGCGCGTGAGCGTGTAGTACTTCGCGCGCCGGTTGGTCTCGGACGTCTTCCACTCCGCCTTGATCCACCCGTGTCGCTCGAGCTTGTGGAGGGCCGGATAGAGCGCGCTCTGCCCGACCTGCAGCACCTCGCCCGACATCTGCCGGATGCGCTGCGCGATCGCCCAGCCGTGCATCGGCTCGAGCGCGAGGACTTTCAGGATCAGCAGGTCCAGCGTGCCCTGCACGAGATCGGTCGGCTTACTCATGCGCTTGTCTCAGTTACTGACATGTCAGTAACTGACACTATAGGGCACGACACAGACACATGCAATCGGGTCTGGCTATTGGGTCATCGGGACGCTGACTATGGCGTCTTTGAATCGTCGTAGCCGGCGGGCTTTAGCCCGCCGGGCCACCGCAGGGCTAAAGCCCTGCGGCTACGTCTACGCCGCCCCCCACAGCGCGGGCTTCACGACCATCAGAAAGACGATCGCGATGACGACGACGCCGAGGAGCGCGCCGAGCAGGCGGCCGCGGGCAGCGGCGGCTTGGTACTCCGGTGACGAGATCCCGCCTCGATCGAGCGCCGCGATCTGCCGCTTCAGCGTCGGCGTGTAGCCGAACAGGCCGAGGAAGAACATGACGACATAGAGCGCGAAGGCCAGCTCGAGCCACGGCGTGTGGAACGGATAGCCCGACACCCAGATCATCGCCAGGCCCGTGATGAGCAACAGGCCGTACGCGGGATTCGCGATCCGATCGTCGATCAGCTTGATCGTCCGCAGCGTGAACGGCAGCACCGCCGGATCGCGCGAAGCGCGCACCATCCAGAACCCGTACGTGATGTTCGACCCCAGCGCCGTGATCGCCGCCAGGACGTGGACCCATTTGATGAGGAGATACAACATGGACGCTCCTCTGTCGAACTTCGAACTTCGAACTTCGAACTGAGAACCGAGAACTGAGAACCGAGAACTGAGAACCGAGAACTTCTAAAAAACTCCTCGTACTGTCGCCAGACGATGCGTGAGGACGAGCGCATCGACGGCGCGGTCGCCCGCCGGATCGCTCGCCGGATTCACCGGCACGAACAGCGCTGTGCCTTCCCGTCGTGACAGGACATTGCTCGCGACCAGCGCGCGCATCATCCACACGGCCGCGCGCACGCTCGCGCACTCGACGCCGAGCCAGCTCGCGTACTGGTGACGCGACGTCCGCAGTCCCGTCTCGCGCGCGATCCGCGCCGCCATCGCCTCGAAGAGCGCCGCGTCGGCCTCCGCTCGCACGCCGTCATCGGAGAGCGCCGGCTCGAGCAGCGGCGACTCCGCTCCGAGCGCCGCGAACAGCTCGGCAATCGATCGCCGCTGCCAGCGCGGCATGTGGCCGAGATAGTAGTGGCACGTTTTCGCGATGACGGTGACGACGTTCTTGATTTCCTTCTCGAGGCGGAACGCGGGCGCCGCCGGGAGATCGAGATCCAGGCCGCTCGCTCGCGCCGACACGTTCTCCATCACGATCGCGCGCAGCAGCCATCCCGCCATGCCCTCGCTGTAGCACTGCACGCGCACCCATCCGGCCGCCGGCGACGCGTCGGCCGGCAACTCGGTCACCATCGTCACGCCGCGGGAGATTTCGTCGACGACCTCGGCGTAGCGATCCGGTTGCGCGTCGATCGCGGCGCGCGAGCCCGGCTCGAGCAGCGTGCCCTTGTGCGGCGGCCCGCCGGCCATCGCGAGATCGCAGAAGCTGCCCCAGATCTGGTCCCACGCGACGCGTCCGTCCTCGCCGAACTTCAAGCCCGCCGATCCCATCGAGACGGGCTGCACGTCCTCGTACGAGTCCTGGTATTCCTTCGGGAGGACCGTCTTGAGCCGGAGGTCGAGCGTCTCGAGCGCCTGCCGTTCGTCGGTGCCGATCGTCATCCTGCCATCACTTTCGCACGAAACGCGCGACGACCGTGCGGCCGTGAGACGACGCGTGCTATCGTCACCGCACCCGTGGCCGACACGCGTGAACCTCTCGATTCCGCCGGCGATCGACACACGTCGGGACGCCAACCGTTGACGGTCGAGCCGCTCGAGCCGCTGCCGTTTCCGCTCGAGCCGCGCGTCGTGCGCGGCCGGCCGCGCGTGTGTGTCGTGATCCCCGCGTTCGACGAAGAAGCCACGATCGAAACGACGGCTCGGACCATTGCCGCCTCGCTCGACGCGCTCGACGTCGACTGGACCGTCCTGATCGTGAACGATGGCAGCCGCGATCGATCCGCGAGCGTGCTCGAGCAGCTCCATCGCGCCGACGCGCGGTTCGAATATCTGCTGCTGTCGCGGAATTTCGGCCACCAGGCCGCGCTGACCGCGGGGCTCGATCACGCCGACGGCGACGCGATCATCACGATGGACGCCGATCTGCAACATCCTCCCGAGATGCTGTCCGCGCTGCTCGGCGCCTGGCGCGCGGGCTACGACGTCGTCCACACGCGCAAGCTCGCCACGGCCGGCCTGTCCGCGTGGCGGCGAGTCGTGACGCCGCTCGCGTACTCGCTCGTCACGCGCATCGCGGGTATTCGCATCATTCCGCAGGCCTCCGACTATCGGCTCCTCGACGCGAAGGCGCTCGAGGCCCTGCGCTCCGTGCCCGAAGTCGCCCGCCTCTATCGCGGGCTGACGTCGTGGGTCGGCTTTCGCCAGTGCGTCGTCCCGTACGTCGCGGCGCCGCGCGCCGGCGGCGAATCGCACTACTCGCTGCGCCAGCTCGTGACGCTCGCCGCGCGCTCGCTCTTCGACTTCTCCGACGTGTTCCTGCACGCGGGTCTCATCGCCGGCATGATCGGGGTGCTGCTCAGCGGGCTCTACCTGCTCTTCATTCTGATCTGGCTGCTGCTCGGCCGCACCGCGCCGCCGGGCTGGGTCTCGAACATCTCGGTCACGCTCACGCTCGATTCGATCCTGTTGTTCTTCATCGGCATCCTCGGGGTCTACGTCGCGCGCATCTACCGTGAAGTCCGCCGGCGTCCGACGTATCTCGTCAGCTTCGCGCGCCGGCGGCCGAGAGCGACGTCTTAGTCGGGCAGCCGTTTCCACACGACGTACAGGATGTCTCCCAGGCTCACGGGGATCGTGATCCGGCTTGGATGGTACTCGCGCGATCGCGGACGCAGGCGAAACAGGAAGTCCCGCGCGTAGTTCCAGAGATAGTCGATCGGCACGCGCTTTGGCCGGTGCTCGGCGGCGACGACCGCGAAGCCATGACGGCTCGCGGCCTCGAGCATCGCACGCCGCCCATACAGCGAGAAATGATAGGGATTGCAGTGGTGCCATCGGCGCCCGAGCAGCCGCGCGAGCAGGGAGCCGGCATCAGGCGTCGACAGAAACACGTAGCCGCCGGCCCTCGTGACCGATGCGAGCGCCGCGAGGAACCCCGCCGCGTCAGGCGCGTGCTCCACGACGTCGAGCACGGTGACGACGTCGAACGGGTCGGGCCGTCGCGACGCCAGCTCGGGCAGCGTGATTGGATCGACGCCCAGCGCGCCGAGACCGTAGCGCGCGAAGAGCGTCGCCGATGGCTCGAGCGCCGACACCGCGCACGATCGCGTCTGCCGAAGCCGTCTGACCAGCTTGCCGCCGCCGGCCCCGACGTCCAGCAGACGGCACGACGGCGACCGCAGGCTGACGTGCGACTCGATCCAGCCGATGATGTCGTCGAGGTTCCGCACATCCGCGGGCCCATCGTCGAGATATTGAAGGTAGGCCGGCTCGAAGTCGTCGATGGCCTGGAAGTTGGCGTTCGTCGCGGCGCGCGCGAACAGCAGCGTACAGGTGCGGCATCGCCAGTACTGCCGGCCGGATTTTTCGAAGACCGCCGCCGTGCGATCGCCGGCGCACAGCGGACAGGCCGGATGGCTCGACGAGAATTCGGTGGTCATCCGACTCAATCCGTCACGACGCGAATGGCGGGCGTGTCGTAATAGCACCGGCCGTCGTGCGACGCGATGCGGAGCGCGAGCCGGTGCGATCCGCGGCCGAATCGCGCGATGGGCACGGCGGCGATGAAGCCGCTCCATGCGTACGCAGGCTGCTTCAAGGTGCTCGAGACGTCCATCCGGCTGAGCCCGTAGATCGCCGGCAGCGCTGTCTCGTCGATCACCACGTCGACGCCGGACGCGGCACGCTCGACCGCTCGATCGACGGCCCATCCCCACATCTTGAGCTCGGCCGTGCGAACGTGCAGCGGCTCGGTGGCGGACGGCGCGGCGAAGTGCGCGAGCTGATTGATGACGAACAACGGCGTCCCGGCGCACGCCGTCATGCCCGTGGTCACGGGCGACACCCCCGCGATGCGATCCAGAAACGGGGACGCGCGTGAGACGGATGCGAGGCGTCGAATGTCGAAGACCACGTAACGCGACGTCTCGCCGATCACGTCCGACGGCTCGAGCTCGTCGCGCAGCGCGGCCACGACGCCGGCGCCATTGTCCTCGTACCCGTAACGATCGACTTCGATCGCCGCGAAGCCTTCCGCCGCCAACTCGCGCGCCAGCGCCTGCGGCTCGAGCAGCCCGGCGCCCAGTTGCCAACGCGCCGATCGATTCGTCAGCGGCGGATAGCTCCAGCGAAGCGTGCGCGAGACGAGGTACAGCTTGAAATGATCGTACATGCCCATGCGAGCGACGCGGTTGTCCTCCGGATACGGCAGGACCGGCAACTGGAACACCATCGCGCCGGCCGGCAGTCGTGACTCGAGCCCGCCGACCAGACGCGTGAGGCCGGCGACCTCCTCCGCGATGCCCTTGCGCGTGTCATTGAGGGTGGCGACGGCCGCGCTCTGATCGGCAAGCCCGAGGACGGTGACGACGACGGCCGCGATGGTGCGCGTGGATCGCGATCGCCGCAATGAGTCGAGCGCGAGGGCGACGGCCAGGAGCGAGAAAAAGGCGATGAACGGCGAAATTCGATTGTAGGCGCGGATCTGCGGAGACACGAGCAGACTGAACACGCTCCCAAAACCGCCGACCGTCGCGAGCAGGACCGCCGCGAGCGTGAGCCGGCTCGCCGCGACGACGGTACCGGCTCCGCGAAGCCCATCACCGAGACGCGGCACGAAGAGCAGGCCGATCAAGCCCAGGAATCCGGCCGCCGCGACCACGCCAAGACGCGAGCTGCCATTCTCGGTCTCCAGCGGAAAAGCCGCGGCCTGTTCTCGAGCGAGCCACGACCGAAACGGCGGAAACCAGTGCGAATAGCCCGGGCTCACGAGCTGCCGGATCTTCAGGCCGTACGTCTCGGCCTCCGCCGGTCCCTTGTCGTGCACCAGCAGCGGCTTGCCCTGCTGGTGCCATGACCATAGCGTCGGCGCGAGGTTGATCGCCGTTGCGCCGCCGATCAGGGCCATGCAAACGACGCCGGCGCCCAGCACGCGCGGCGTGCGATGCTGCGCGAACCCAATCGCCGCCGCCACCGCGATGACGAAACATCCGAAGAACGCGTAGTAGACGTAGTCCAGCCCGGTCAGCGCACAGCCGGCCAGCAGGCCGAGGCACGATCGTCCCCAATACCACCGCGCCGGGCGCCCTGTCGCCAGCAGGACGGCCGCCGTGCAGACGTACGGCACGAGGTAGATGACCATCCAGAAGTGGCCGATGTTCCGGTACAGCGCATATGGCGTCAGGGCGAACAGCGTGCCGGCGGCCATGGCGCTGATCCGCGATACGCCCAGCCGACGGAAACACGCCATCGCCGTGAGGCCGCTCAGCACGACGACGGTCATCCAGGCGAAATTGATGGCTGCGGCCGGGGCGCGGACCACATGTCCGACAATCCAGACGACGGCCTGATCCACGTTCGAGCTGATCGGAAACTGCAGCGCGTCGAGGCCGAACGGCGCCCCAACGCGAGGATTGAACCACCACCAGCCGTGGTCGAGCGTGCTCTTGCTCTGCATCTCGGCGACGAGGGCGTCGTCGGAGAATCGGAAAGGCACGCGGAAGTCGCGGTTCCAGCCCTTCAGGAACACGAACAGACACGCGGCCACCAGCGCCGCCTGCGCGACGAACGACAGCGCGCCGAGCGGGCGCGCAGGCCGACGGTCGCGAATGCGCGAGGCGACGTCCTCGTCTTCGGCTGCCCGGTACGTCACGGCGCCGGATCATCTCACACCCGTCCGCGCCGTTCACTCGTCCGTTCACACCGCCATCGTCGCGAACATGTCGACGCGTTTCGTGCGCAGCGTGCCCGGCGCGTACTTCTGCAGCCAGCCGTCGTCTTCGGCGAGGAAGAGGCTGGCGTCCTGATCGGCGTCCGGCGTCTCGCGCAGGACCTGCTCGAGCACCGACCGGAAGTAGTAGTGATTGAACAGCCGGTTGAACTCCGTGAAGTAGATGTCGGCGACGCGGCGGTTGCCGCGGATCACGAGCATGTTCTCGTCGTTGGCGTTCGTCGAGTCGTCGCTGAAGTTCGCTGAGCCCGTGACGACGATCGGATCGGCGCCGAGCGGATCGCGCAGCAGGAACTTCGAGTGGATGTAGGCCACGTGCGTGTTCAATTGCAGCGCGCGCGTGTTGGTCTCGCGCGCCCACTGATAGACGGGACCGTCGATGAACGCCCCGAACGCCTCGTAGATGTTGTTGCGCGCCGTGAGCGTGACGAACGGCGTCGTGCTGCGCGGGTTCGGCGTGTCCTCCTGCTCGAGCAGGAGGAAGCACAGCGGGCTCTGAATCGTGTTGTCCTTCAGCGCGGCCTTGAACTTCGCGTTCACGCCGAACGCCAGCGTGATGCACGACAGCCGCGTCGCCTTGTCGACGAGCGCGATGTACCAGTCCAGCACCTGCCCGCCGCGGCGTGGGCTGAAGACCGGCGTGACGCCCTGCGGCAGGCTCTGGAGATCCGTCGGCACGTCGAGGATGCCTTCGACATCGGCGTAGAACGCCGCGTTCTTCGTGCGGCCCGACGAGGAGTTGCCGCTCTCGCCCGGCGCCGCCCCGGGATCCGCGCTGAGGATCGTCCAGTACCGCAGGTACTGCTGCGCGACGGCGGCGTTCCGCACCCAGTGGCCGACGTTCGTCTGGCCCGCGATCCCGCCGAGCGAGATGTTCGTCGACCCCGTCCAGACCTCCGCCGGCGTCCGGCTCTGCCCTTTCAGGAGCACCATGAACTTGTTGTGCGCGATGGTGTTCGGTCGCGCCTCGCGCCGGATGATGCTCGACGCCGGCAGCGCCGCCTGCGCGATCGTGTCGAGGTTGTCGGCGCGCGGAAACGCGGGCACGGCCTTCTTGCCGTTCTTCGCCGGCGTGCCGTTGTCCTTCGCGTCGCAGATGATCTTGACGTCGACGCCCTTGTCGATCGCCTTCTTCAACGCCGACGCGACCGGCAGATATCGGAACTCGTAGAAGCCGCACCGCAACGCATCGCCGGCCCTGGCCGTCGCGATGAACTTCAGGAGCGCCTCGTCGAGATCGCGCGTCAGCCACTGCAGCGCGCGCTTCTGGTCCGCCTTGCTGAGCGACGGATCGTCTGGCGGCTTGTTGCCGAACTCGCGCACGTAGGCCTGGCTGCTCGCCACGCCACGGTTGAAGAAGACGTCGTGCTCGGCTGTGCTGAACAGCGGCTCGGTGTGCACGTCGATCGAGACGGGCGCCGCCGTGCGATCGATCTTCTTCGGCTTCCCGCGCAGCGGATGGAAGATGTACGTGTACGGCCGATCCGGCTTCGCCGTGAAGTCGTCCCACACGAGACTCTGCACGGGGTGCTGATACGTGCTGACCTTCGTGTTCTCGTCGGGCTGCGGCACGATCGACTCGAAGACCTTGAACCCGTAGACGTAGTAGCGCTCGTCCTCGACGGGATCGATCCGCTCGACCGCGAATCCGAGCAGCCCCTTGCGTGCGGCCGCGGTCGCTGTAATCCCGAACGAGATCGTGTTCACGCCCGAGACGGCAAAGACGCGAAATCCGCCGACGGAACTGGACTTGAAGCGCATGACGCCTCCAATGCACGAGCGCCCGGACGATGCCCGGCCGCGGGAGGGGCGCTCACACTATCACGAGCGCGGCGGACCGGCCACTCGCGCGTGCTGCTGCCGCAACACCTCGTAGAGCGCGATGCCGACCGTCGTCGACAGATTCAGCGATCGCACGCGCGGCGACTCGATCGGCAGCGCGACCACGCGATCGGCGTGGCGCTCGAGGAGATCGGCCGGCAATCCGCGCGTCTCGCTGCCGAAGATCAGCGCGACGTCCCGTGACACGTCGATCGCGGCGTCCCACAACAGCCGCGACGTCTTCGTCGAGAAGAAATACGGATCGCCGAGATCGGGCAGCACGCGCGCGAACGCGTCCCAGTGCGGCCACACGCGCAGGTCGACATACGCCCAGTAGTCGAGCCCCGCACGCCGCACCTGACGCTCGTCGAGCGAGAAGCCGAGCGGCTCGACCAGGTGCAGCGTCGCGCCCGCGGCGAGGCACGTGCGGCCGGCGTTGCCGGTGTTCCAGTGAATCTCGGGATGGACGAGGACGACGTGCGTGTGCGGCACGGGCGGATGATAGCGTCGCGCGGGTCGGCGCGGCGCACGCGCGCGCGATACACTGACGGCGGCGGTCATTCGCACACCGCCGGACATTCGCATGATCGCCGAGTCACAGAGCCAGGGCCGACGCGTCCTGGCGCGCGTCGAGCGCCGCTTTCTCCCGCTCGCCTTCCTCTGCTACGTCGTCGCGTACATCGACCGCGTCAACGTCGGCTTCGTCGCCAACGTGCTGCAGCGCGATCTCGGCCTCAGCGCGACGCAGTTCGGCCTGGCCGCCGGGCTGTTCTTCATCGGCTACTGCGTGTTCGAGATTCCGAGCAACCTGATCCTCGAGCGCGTCGGCGCACGCGTGTGGATCGCGCGCATCATGATCGGCTGGGGCCTGGTCTCGATGGCGACGATGTTCGTGCGCGGGCCGGGCTCGTTCATGGCGGCGCGCGTCGTGCTCGGCATCGCGGAAGCCGGGTTCTTTCCCGGCATGGTGCTGTTCTTCACCTACTGGTTTCCGGCGTCCGAGCGCGCGCGGACCGGCGCGCTGTTCATGATGGCCTCGCCCATCGCCGTGATCGTCGGCGCGCCGATCTCGACGTACCTGCTCCGGCTCGACGGCGCGCTCGGCCTTCGCGGCTGGCAGTGGCTGTTCCTCATCGAAGGTCTGCCCGCGGTCATCGTCGGCATCATCGTGCTCGTCGCGTTCACCGATCGCCCGGAGCGTGCGCGATGGCTCGACGCGGACGAGCGCGCGTGGCTCGCGCGCACGATGGCCGACGAACGGGCCCGCCGGCAGGCCATCGGCGCGACGTCGATCCGCGCGAGCCTCGCCGACCGCCAGGTCTGGCTGCTGTGCGGCGTGTTCTTCCTCAACTCGATCGCCAACTACGGCATGTTCCTGTGGCTGCCGAAGCTGATCGAGGACGTGACCGGCGCGGAGGGACTGCGGCTGGCCGTGATGACCGCTGTGCCGTTCGCGGTCGCGCTCGGCGCGATGATCGTCGTCGGCCGCGCGTCGGATCGCAGCGGCCATCGCACGCGCTACGTTGCCGGCTGTGCCGCGATGACGGCGGCCGGGCTCGTGGTCGCGGTCATCTTCCAACGATCCGACGCGCTGCTGCTCGTCGGTCTGACCATCGCGCAGATGTCGATCCGGTCGCTCGCCGGCGTGTTCTGGGCGATCCCGCCGCAACTGCTCGGCGGCGCGGCCGCGGCGGCCGGCATCGGGCTCATCAACGCGACCGGCAACATCGGCGGCTTCGTCGGGCCGTCGCTGATCGGCATCCTGCACGACGCGACGGGCAGCTACAGCGGCAGCCTGATCGCGCTCGCCGGCGTCCTGCTGCTCGAAGCACTTCTGATCCTGTGCGTGCGCGTGCCGCGCCTAATCCCAGACGGCACTTGATTCGACGTACGTCGCCGCCGGCCTTCAGGCCGGCGGACCGCGCGGCGGGCTGAAGCCCGCCGCCTACGTTCGGAGAAGCGTGCGTCAACGCAACTGACTCCCGGGACTAGATCGTCCACTCGAGGCTCGTTCCTGATATGTCGCAATCCTTCGATCCGATTCCCGATCTCCAGCCGATCCCGCGCCGCACGGTGATGGGACTCAGCGCGGACTCGTTCCAATCCGTCCGTTTCGCGTCGCCTCACCGGCTGCTCGAAGTCGATCGCCTGATGCGGCTCGCCGCCGCTGTCGGTGCCGCCGGCGCACACGGCGGCATGACGCAGATCGATGTCGATTGGGCACGTCGCACACGGCGCCTGAAAGACGAGCTCGACATGTACGTCGAGATCCAGACGTTCCTGCCGCGCGAGGATCCCGCGGTCTTCGAGCACGCCGTGGCGGTCGCGAAAGAAGCCGGCGCGTCGAGCCTGCGCGTCGTGTGCCTGCTCGGCCGGCGCTACGAGATGTTCGACACGCTCGCGGACTGGAAGGCCGCCGTCGCCGGATTTCACCGGCAGATCGCGGCCGCCGTGCCGATCGTCGAGAAGCATCGCATGCGGCTCGGCATCGAGAACCACAAGGACTGGCGCGTGGATCAGCAGGTCGCGCTGCTGAAGCAGTACAGCAGCGAGTACGTCGGCGTCACGCTCGACACCGGCAACAACCTCTCGGTGCTGGACGATCCGATGGAGACGGTCGACGCGCTCGCGCCGTACACGTTCAACGTGCACTTCAAGGACATGGCGCTCGAAGAGACGCCAACCGGATTCCGGATGTCCGAGGTGCCGCTCGGCGACGGGCTGCTCGATCTGCCGCGCATGGTCGACGTCATCCGCCGTGCGCGGCCCGACGTCCACTTCTCGCTCGAGATGATCACGCGCGATCCGCTCGAGGTGCCCTGCGTGACCGACAAGTACTGGGCGACGTTCGACGACGTGAACGGCGTCGCGCTGGCGCGCGCGCTGAGCCGCATCCGCGCGAATCCGCCGAAGGCGCCGCTGCCGCGGACGAGCGGTCTCTCCGTCGAAGAGCGCTTCGCGCTCGAGCGCGCGCTGGTCGACCGATCGATCACCTACGCGCGCGAGCACCTGGGGCTGGGGCAGTGAATTCGGAGGGTCGGACCTTCAGGTCCGGCCTTCGTCCTCCACGTCCTCGATCTCGAGATCCACCATCAGCTCGCCCGCCAGCGCTTCCAACTGACGACGCAGAGACTCCAGCGTCACCGACGAGGGCACGCGCAGGTGCGCGGTCGCGCGGAACAGCAGCTCGCCGGACATCGGCGCGCTGGTGATGCCGGTCTCGAGCTCCTCGATGTTGATGTGCTGGTCGGCCAGCACGCGCGCGACGTCATGGACGATGCCGGGACGATCGTCGCCAACGAGCTCCAGGCGGAGCGTGCGACGGGCCGTCTCCGCGACGTCGGACGATCGCTCGACGACGACGGTGAGGCCGCCGGAGTCGAGTGCGGTGAGACGCGTCGCGAGATCGGCGGCGGTGGATGCGTCGACGGTGACGCGCAGCAGACCGGCGAACTTGCCGCCCAGCCGCGCCATGCGGCTCTCCTCCCAGTTCGCCCCCGCGGCGAGCACCTGTTCGGCCAGCGCCTCGACGATACCGGGCCGATCGTCGCCGATGACGGTCAAGACCAAGGACATCTGCATGGGAGACATTCTAGCGGTCTGCGGTCTGCGGTCCGCGGTCTGCGGTCTGCGGTCTGCGGTCTGCGGTCCGCGGTCCGCAGTCCGCGGTCTGCGGTCCGCGGGCGGCAGCGCTTTTCGGTGGGCCGAACCTTCAGGGTCGGCCGCGCGGGCGGACCGGAAGGCCCGCCCCTCCGGAAAACGCGCCGCGCGGAGCGCAGCCTGCAGCCCGCCGCCGGCGTCGACCACACCCGCGTCAGCCAGTCCGTCCGTCGCGGCACGCGTCCGCGCACGACCGCGTCGAAGTGCTCGGATAGACGTCGGGTGATCGGGCCCATTGCCCCGTCGCCGATGCGCCGGCGATCGACGGATCGCACGGCCGTGACCTCGGCACCCGTGCCGCACAGGAAGACCTCGTCGGCGATGTACAACTCGGTGCGGCCGATCGGCCGCTCGACGAACGGGATGTCGAGATCCTCGCGCGCGAGCGTGATCAGGCTCTGGCGCGTGATGCCGTCGAGATTGTCTGCGGTGCTCGGCGGCGAGATGAGCTGGCCTTCACGCACGATGAACACGTGCTCGGCCGACCCTTCGGAGACGCAGCCGTCCTCGGTCAGCAGGATCGCCTCCGTGTAGCCGCCGTCCATGGCCTCGCGCCGCGCGAGCGCGCTGTTCACGTAGCCGCCGGTCACCTTGGCGCGCGCCGGCACGGACGTCTCGCGGATGCGGCGCCAGCTCGACACGCAGACGTCGATCGGCTCGGCCGCCAGATAGCGCCCCAGCGGCATGCAGAAGATCGCCGTCGCGCTCGTGTCGGGATCGAGCACCGGCGACAGCGCGTTGGAGTTCGCGAAGACGATCGGCCTGACGTACACGTCGCCGCGCACCTCGTTTCGCCGCAGCAGCTCGACGATCGCGTCCGCGACCTCCTGGCGCGATCCCGACAGGCGCAGGCAGAGAATGCGCGCGGAGTCTTCGAGGCGGCGGACGTGACGATCGAGACGGAACACGTGCACCTGACGTCCGTCGCCGGTCGCATAGCCGCGGATGCCGGCGAAGCAGCCGAGCCCGTAGTTGAGCGCGCGCGATCGAACGGAGATCGTCGCCTCGTGCTCGGGAATGAAGGCGTGGTTGAAGTAGATGACGGGTTCCATCGGCCGTGTCCTCATCGAAGTGGCGGACGGCCGAGGGACTCACCATGAACCCGCGGCTCGTCGAGCCGGGGTTCGCCGCGTGTCTACACGCCGACGGCCCCGTGCCTCGCGCGAAGGACGAGGACGGCGACGACGACGCGCAGAACGAGCGACGACATGTGGACCCCTACGATACCCGGAGGCACGCGCAACGCGCAAATCACGCGGTGTCGCGCCACGACCGTGGATGGTGGATACCCGGCCGGAGCCGATGTCAGGCCCCGGCGCGCTCCGCGGCCGCACGCTGCCGCACGAAGACGAACTCGTTGCAGCCCAAGCCGCCACCGCACGTCTTCAGGTGCCGCAGGACGAACCCGCGCGCCGTGAGGAACGCGAAGACCTCGTCGGGCTTCGAGACTTCGAACGGCCAGCCGCCGACCCAGTCGAGCAGATCGTGCCAGCGGCTCATCCCGCGGACGCGCTGCGACGCGGTCCACATCTCGACATAGGTCTTGAGGCGCAGGCGTGCGAGGAAGTAGCCCGCCGTCAGCGCCTCGCGCGGCGCCCACACGGCGACGGCGTACGCCGGCTGCAGCGCGCGCGGCAGGCGATTCGAGGTGCGCTTGATGAGCATCCAATAGCGCGACGCGAATCCTTGATCGTTGTACAGCGCGATGAACAGACGGCCGCCCGGCGCCACGCGCGCCTGCACGAGATCGATGGCGCGCCATTGATCGCCGGTGTGGTGCAGCACGCCCCACGAGTAGACCACGTCGAACGCGCCGAGCGACGCGAGACAGGCGGCGTCCAGCGCCGAACCGTGCTCCACGATCCAGCGCGGATCGTCCGGGAAATAGCGCCGCTTCAACTCGGCCGTGCACGCGACGGAATCGGGATCGACGTCGATCGAGCGCACCGTCGCGCCGAGCCGGCGTGCCGCCAGCGAGAACAGCCCGCTGCCGGAGCCCACGTCGAGAAACGTACGGCCCGTCAGATCGTCGCACTCGAGCGCGTCGCGCAACGATTGCTCCGCCAGACGGATCCGATCGTCGTCGAGCACGGCGAGAAAGTTGCGCCAGTTCTTGCCGAAGCCAAAGGCACGCGTGTCAGTCACTCAGATGTCTCCCGGAACAACCGCGGCCCGCGCCACGGCCGCCGCCGTTTGCGCGCGGAGCAGGCGGCTGGCCCCGAACCAGAGAAACGCGACCGAGCCGACATACATCAGGCTCGTCGCCAGCGCGATGCCGGCCACGCCCAGTGTCTGCATCAGCGCGTACGTCAGCACGACGTTCACCGCGAGGTTGAGCCCCGATCCCCACATCAGCCAGCGGTTCGCGCGCAGCGCGGAGATCAGCCGGACGAGCAGCATGCCGACGATGTAGAGCGGCACCTGGAGGAGGAACATCGCCTGCGTCAGCGCGACGATCCGGCTGTCCGCCGCGGTGAACGCGCCTCGCTGGAACAGCAGCACGACGAGCGGCTTCGACAGCGCGATGAGCAGGAGCGTCATCGGCACGGTCACCGCCAGCAGCAGGCGGCTGTAGGTGCGCAGCGCGCGACGCAGCGCGATCCAGTCGCCGACGGCGACGAGCCGCGAGAACGGCGAGAGCACGGCCGTGCTGACCGCGACCGCCATCACGCCGAGCAGCAGCGTCGTGAGCTTGCCGCCGTAGGCGAGCACCGAGACGCTGCCCGGATCGAGCATGGCCGCCATCGACTGGCTCACCACCGTCGTGCCGCCCATCAGGAACGCGCCGGCGAGCATCGGCAGGTACTGCGCGACGACCTCCTTCACGTCGCCGGTCAAGCCGCGCCAGCGCGGCACGAGCGACACGCCGGATCGCGCCAGTCCCCAGCCGACGACGGCCGCTTCGACGAGCGCGCCGCCGACGGTGCCGGCCACGAGCGCAACCATTCCCCACTCGGCGCCTTTGAGGCCGACGAGCAGCAGCGTCAGCAGCGACGTGCCGACGGGCGCCCCTGCGACGAGCGCGAAGCGGTTCTCCGCATTCAGCACGGCGCTCCACGTCGTCGTCAGGCCGCTCAACACGAGCGTCGGCAGGAGCCAGCGGAAGGCGGACTCGGCGAGCGCAAGCTTCCACGGCGGAAAGCCGGACGCGATCACGGGCAGGATCAGGTGCGCCGCGGTGCCGAGCGCCAGCGACAGCGCGATCAGAATCGCGAGACTCAGCGCCGTGACGCTCGAGAACAGCCGATGCGCCGCCTCTGCGCTCGCGCGCTCCTGCACGTGGATGTACGTCGGGATCAGCGCCGCGTTCAGCGAGCCGCCGACGAGATTGATGGCGAACTGCGGCAGCACCATCGCCATCAGGAAGGCCTCGAGCGCATCGCCGGTCCCGAACTGGTGCGCGACGATGGCTTCCTTGAGGATGGCGATCAGCTTCGCGGCGACGGTGAGCACGCCGACCGTCACCGTCACGCCGAAGATCTGCCGGTGGACGGACTGGCGCTGCCACGCGCGCCAGCGATCGAGGCCGAGCCGCAGCACGCCGGCCCTCATGACGCGTGAGCCTCAGTGGCATGTCGAACTTCGACCGTCGAGCTTCGAGCTTGCAGCGCCGCCGTCGCGGCCATCGCCGCGCCGACGCTGAGCCAGAACACGTGCAGGTCGATGACCGTGGCCGTCATGCCCGCAATCAGCCAGAAGACCAGCACGGCCAGCCACGTCGACGCGACCGTCGTCGCGCGCACGACCAACAGGCGGATCAGCGTCCAGATCAGCGCCGCAAAGATCGCGAGGCCGACCAGACCGGCGTCCGCCAGGATCTGCAAGTACACGTTGTGCGCGTTGTGAAAATCGGGATCGGCGCTCTCGGCGATCGCTCCGCTCACGCCGAGCCCGCCGCCGAACAGCAGGACCGACGGCCGCGAGAACGTGAACCGCACGATGGCGCGCCAGAGGCCCGTGCGCTTGTCGAGCGTGCCGGTGTGCCGCTCGGTGAAGCGGCCGAGCGCGGTGCTCTGGGCCGCCAGCGGATTGAGCGGACGCGCGACGGCGGCCGGCGCGGCAACGGGCGGCGCCGCGCTGGCCGCACCGGCGGCGGCCGGCGCGGTCGCGGCGGGCTGCACGTCGGCGGCCA
>CAZNMF010000389.1:0-7343 GCA_964573795.1 uncultured Solibacteraceae bacterium | reverse complement strand
AATGGACCGAACGGCGCGGGCCGTCCGCTTGTTCGGCGAAGGCTTGGACGCTAGTGGCGTCGTGGTGTCCGAACTGGACGCCATCTACTACATGGTCAGCTCAGTGTTCGGTTACCCGATGCGGCAGGTCAGATGCACATTCTGTCAATTCCCGCACCTTGATCGGGACTGGTTCAGCGTCCATCCGCACAGGCGCCACCTCTGTGCCGGCTGCGGTCGGCACTTTCGCGATACTGCGATTGGCATTGGCAATCCCATTGAGATCGTTCGGGATGCGTGCGGACAGCGGGAGCGCAAGACGCGGTCGGCGGGTCGCAGGCTGGCAATTCGGCAAGCGGACTACCCGGGAGGCATCCAGATCTGGGGGTCGAATCAGGCGTTCCTTTGGACGGGCCGACATCGCGAGGAACACGGAATCCACGTGCATGCCTTCCAGAACGAACGTGACAAGGATCCGGTCATCGATGAGACGTATTCCCACGTCACAATCGACGGTATCCGGCTTAATGCTCGAATGGTCAGGCTGGCGATGGCCCAGTCCGCGCTCCCTCACCTCAGTGGACGTGTGCTTGCCGCTACGTGTCCGTACTGCCAGAAGCAGAAGTTCGCGAGGGGCGTCGACGGGTTCACTCCAACCCTGAAGCACCGATGCGACAGTTGCGGCCGAGAGTTCTCAGCAAAAGGCCGGGTGCGAAAGACGGTCCCGAATCCCCTGCCCGCGATTCTTGGCAGAGTGGCGAAGAAGGCGATCAGACCGCCCCAAGTTCACGATATGGGCCTTCTTCCAGAGGCTCCTTAGGTCGGCGTCAGGGCGATCGGAAACTCAAGAATTACTCAAACCGCCATTCCGCGGCCGACCCGCGTCGTCCGGCGCCCGCCCTCCGATCAGCCGTTTTCGTCAGAACGCTCAGGAAATTTGAACTTTGAAATTGGCTCCTCGGGCTGGATTCGAACCAGCAACCCTCCGGTTAACAGCCGGATGCTCTGCCATTGAGCTACCGAGGAACGTCGGTGGGAGCCCGCCTTCGCCGCGGGGCTCTGAATCCCCTGTGCGGTTTCGGCGGACGGCAGGACCACCCATTCTAGGCTGGCCGGCACGCACGGCGCAACGCGTGTCACAATCTTTTCTCGCGGGGCCGCGCCCGCTTGCCGTAGACTGAGGAAGCCGTCAGGGCGTGCCAGCGCCGACAGCGACTCAGGAGCACTCAGCACATGCGCTTGCGCACTCTTTCGCGGTCCGCCGCGCCCGTTCTCCTCGCCGGACTGCTCGCCGCCGGCTGCGGCAACTCGGCCACCAACCCGACGCCCGTCCTCACGACCGAGACGATCTCGGGCACCGTGGCGCCGAAGGGCACCAGCTCCAAGACGTTCGACGTGAATTTCGCGCTCTACAACAGCGACGCCGGCGTCACGCTCACGAGCCTCGTCCTCGCCTCCGACAACGCGACGCCGTTCACGGGCACAGTGGGCGTCGCCTTCGGCATCATCAAGTTCGACGGCTCGTGCGGCCCCGACGCCAACTACACCGACAACGCCGCCACCGTCGGCAAACAGCTCGTGGCGCGCAGCGTGTTCATCGGCGGCACGGGCCAGCAGTATTGCATCCAGGTCTTCGACGCCGGCACGCTCACCGAACCGGTGAACTGGACCGCGCAGCTCCAGCACTACTGAACGCGAAGGTCCCGCCCTCGGGACCTTCCGTCCACCGCCCGCCGCGCTACTTGATCGTGACGGCCACCTCGATCGCGAGGTTGCCGCGCAGCGCGTTCGATACCGGACACTTGCCTTCGGCGTCCTTCGCCGCCGCCTCGAACGACGCCGCATCGATGCCCGACAGCCCCTCGGCCACGAGCTCGAGCTTCGACGTCACGATCTTGATGCCCGCGTCGCCCTTGTCGGCCGTCACCGTGCACGTGACGTGCGTCTGCTTCGCCGACGCGCCCTTGCGGCCGAGCGTCGCCGCGATCACCATCGCGTAGCACGTCGCGTGCGCCGCGGCGATCAGCTCCTCCGGGCTCGTGCCGCCCTCCGGCTCGCCGATGCGGCGCGGAAACGTCACGGGCAGCGTGAACGCACCGGTGCCGGCCTTCGCCGTGCCCTTGCCCTCCATGATCGTGCCCTGCCAGTCGACGGTAACGGTTCGAGAGAATGTCATTGATGCGAGCTCCTTGAATTCCGAGGTTCCGAGGTTCTGAGGTTCTGGGTTCTGGGTTCTGGGTTCTGGGTTCTGGGTTCTGGGTTCTGGGTTCTTACCTGGCTTTCACCTTTTTCCTCGCGCCGCCCTTCGTCGTCGCGAGCTGGACGATGACGCCGGCGATGCTGAGCCCGATCCAGGCGGCCGTGTGCCACCAGCGGCTCGGCAGCGGATCGAGCGGATGGAGAATCCACACGTCGCCGGCCGACGCGGCCTGCACCGCCGCGCGCTCGCCGACCAGCGCCAGCGCGCCGATGATCACCGTCCACGCGCCGGCAATCGCCGTCCCGAAGATCACGACGTAGCGCACGACGGACAACGCCGCCAGCGCGCCGACCACGCACACGACCACGAGCAGCCACGTCGGCGGCTGCCCGCCAATCACGCGCCACACGAGATTGACCGCAAGCGCCGCCAGCCCCGCGCCCACCAGCCCGACGCCGATGAAGTACGCGACGACCATCAGGATCGCGCCGAGCACCCCGCCGGCCAGCGCTGCGACGACGAGCGTCCACGTGCCGGACGTCACCGTCAGGTGCGTCGCCGCGAACGCGCCGAGGAAGAAGCCGTACAGCCCGAGCACGAACCGGAAGAGCCGATAGCCGGCGAAACAGGCCAGCAGACCGCCGAGCGTGAGGACCGCCGCTGTCGGCGTGGCGTACGACGCGGGAAGCATCCTCGGAATTATAGAGGCACGAATCCCGATATGCTTCTTCGACATGACCGTTCGCCGTTCGACTGCGCTCACGGGAGGGCCGTCGGCTTCGCTCACGGGGCGACGATGACGGCCACCGAGCCGACGTCCGCCTGGCGAGGCGGACGCGCCGCCGTCGCCCTGATCCTGCTCGCCGGCGGCGTGGCGCTGCTCGTCTACATGTGGCGCCAGCTCGACCTGGGCGTCGCGGACGTGCGCCACGGCTTCGCACGCGTCGGCCCGTGGTTCGCGGCGATATTCGCGCTCTCTTTCGCCCGCTTCGTGCTCCGATCCTACGCGTGGATGACGCTGACGAGGCGTCCGGCGCCGCTGCTCGCGGCCGTGGCCGCGACGATCAGCGGCGACGCGCTCGGCAACGTGACGCCGCTCGGCCTGGCCGCGAGCGAGCCCGCCAAGGCCTTCTACCTGCGCCGCCATGGCAATCCCGCCGATCTACTCGCCTCGCTGACCGCCGAGAACTTCTTCTACAGCGTCTCGGTCGCGATCTACATCGTCATCGGCGGCATCTGCATGCTTCAGTACTTTCCCGTGGACGCGTCCGTCCGCCTCGCGGGCATCGTCGCGACGGCCGCGATGATGGTGGTGCTCGGCGCGGCCGCCTGGCTCGCGCGCCAGCAGCCGGCGCTCGTCAGCGGCGCGCTGGCCCGCGTGCCGTCGGCGCGCTTGCGGGCGCTCGTCGAGCGCGTGCGGATCTTCGAGGAGCGCATGTACGACGCCGCCGGGCACCAGGGCTCGCGGCTCGCGATCGTCGCGGCGTGCGAGATCGCGTTCCACGCGCTGAGCCTGCTCGAGTGCTGGATGACGTTCTGGCTGCTGACGGGCGTGTCGGCCGTGCTGCCCGCGCTCGTGCTCGACGCGTTCGGCCGCATCATCAACGTCGTGTTCAAGAGCCTGCCGTTCCGCGTCGGCGTCGAGGAAAGCGGCACGGCGGTGGCGGCGCAGGCGATCGGCTACGCGCGCGACGGCGGATTCCTGCTCGGCCTGATCCGAAAAGCCCGCGTCGTCGCCTGGGCGGCGGTCGGGCTGGTGCTGTGGGCGCGCAACGCGGGCGCGGCTACGGATGCGCGATCGTCAACGAGAAGCTCGCCGGCGTCGTGAGCGTGCCCGGATCGATCACACCCGCGCAGTAGATGCCGGCGTCGGCCGCCTGGATGATTTGCGGTCCCGTGCCCGGCACGGCATCGACGACCGTCGTCAGCCTGCACGCCGTTGCGTCCGTGCCGACGACGCCGATCGCCAGCCGCGGCGTGACGCCGGCCCCGCCGTCGAAGCTGTCGAGCGACACGGCGATCGTGCCGTTGGTCGACGTCACGAACGTCTTCGTCGTCACGCCGCCGGGCGCGAGCGTGCTCGCAAACGTCACCGGCGACGTCGTGCCCGGCAGCAGCGTCGGCACCGGATACGAGATCCGCACGATCGCGCCAATCGTCTGCGTCAGCGTGCCGGGATCGGAGACCTGCACGCAGTAGGTGCCGGCCTTCAGGAACTGCTGCAGCCGTGACTGCAGCACGGGCTCGACGACGTTGCTGACGAGCGGCGTGCAGAGCGAGCCGTCCCAGTTCGAGATGTCGATCCGCAGGGGCACGCTGATCGTGCGCGTCGGGTTGGCGAGCTGCTCGCCGGCGAGCATCACCTGCAGCGTCGAGTCGGCGTCGAGCGTCTCGAGGTACTTGATCGTGCCGCCGGGATCGATCGGCCCGGCGTAGACGTGAATGGTGAGAACGGACGTGTTGGTGGTGTCCGACGGACCGAGCGTCGACGGGTCCGGTCCGCAGCCGGCTGCTGCCAGGACGAGCGCGCCGACTCCGACGATCAGGCTCACGAGCGATGGCTGTCTCATATCGATGTCACGCACACGCGCGCCGGCCGGATCGAGCAACAACGCGGCCAACGCCCCCTCATCATACGCACGACGCGCACGGTCCACGCCGAGATCACAGCTCCCGGCGCCCCTCGAGCGCCTTGGACATCGTGAACTCGTCGGTGTAGTCGAGATCGCTGCCGACCGGCACGCCCATCGCGATGCGCGTGACCTTCGGGCCGAGCGGCTTCAGCAGGCGCGCGAGATAGAGCGCCGTCGCCTCGCCCTCCACCGTCGGATTGGTCGCCAGGATCACTTCCGCGATCTCGCCCGTCGCGACGCGCGCGAGCAGGCCCTTGATCTTGAGGTCGTCGGGCCCGATGCCCTGCAGCGGCGCGATCGCGCCCATCAGCACGTGATAGCGGCCGCGAAAGCCGCGCGTCTTCTCGATCGCGGCGACGTTCTCCGGCTGCTCGACGACGCAGACCAGACGCGCATCCCGATCGGGGGCGGTGCAGTACGTGCACGGATCGACGTCGGTGATGTTGCCGCACGTCGAACAGTACGTCACGCGATCCTTGACCGACAGCATCGCCGCGGCCAGGGCATCGATTTCCTCGCGCGGCGTTTTGAGCAGGTGATACGCCAGCCGCTGCGCGCTCTTGGCGCCGATGCCCGGCAGCCGCTGCAGCGCGGCGACGAGCTCGGCCAACGGGTCGACGCGCGTCATCTAGGTCAGCCCGGGAATCCCCATGCCGCCCATCATGCCCTTCATCTGGCTGGCGAGCGCTTCGTCGACTTTCCGGTGCGCGTCGTTCACCGCGGCGACGATCAGGTCCTGCAGCATGTCGAGGTCGTCCTTCGAGACGACTTCGGGATCGATCTTCACGCGCAGCAGGTGCTTGTGTCCGTTGACGGCCACGGTGACCATGCCGCCGCCGGCCGTCGCTTCGATCGTCATCTCGGCCATCTGCTTCTGCAGGCGATCCTGCATCTGCTGGGCCTGCTGCATCATCTTCTGAAGGTTCATGACGGGGTCACCCAATCTCCTCGACGTCCTCGATTTCGCCGCCGAAGACGTCGAGCACGGCCTGGACGGCGGGCTCGGCCTTCGCACGCACCTCGAGCTCGGCGCGCCTGGCGACGGCGGGATCCGGCCCGGCCGCCGCGGTCTCCACCGGCGCGGCTTCGCGAACGACGATGGCGATCCGCCGGCCGGCCGCCGCCTGCGCGAGCTGCTCGATCTTCGCGCGCTTGGCCTCGAACTGCGCCTTCAGCACCTTGTGCACGGGCAGGAAGGAGAAGACGATCGCGTCGCCTTCGACGTCGATGCTCCGGGCCTGCGCGACGCACATGTTGTAGAACAGCTTCTCCTGTTCACGAATCGATCCGAGCACCGCGCCCTTTACGTCCGCGACGGGCGTCGCCGGCGCCGATGGCGCGGCGGCGCGCGAGGGCGCCGGCGCGGGCGGCGCCGGTGCCGAGGACTTTGACGCCGCGGCCGGTGCGGCGGCCGGTTTCGACGAGGCGTCGGCGCTGCGGGGCGCCGGACGAGCTGGCGGCTGCGCCGCGGGCTTGCCGGGCGCGAGCGGCGCGGCGCCCGGGCGGCCGGACTCGAGCCCCGCGATCAGATCCGCCAGCGGCGTGAGCTGTCGCAGGTGGATCCACTTGACCAGCGTCATCTCGAAGTGGTGCCGCGGCTGCGACGAGTTGCGGATCTCGTACTCGGCGCGCGACAGCAGATCGAACGCGCGCATCAGATCCTCGCGCGAGTACTGCTTCGCGAGCGCCGTGATGCGCTCGCGCTCGCTCTCCGCGGCGACGTCGGGATCGTTCACGCGCGTGGGATCGATCCGCAGCACGAACAGGTCGCGCATCAGCCGCGCGAGCTCACGGCAGACGATCCGCAGATCGAAGCCGGCCTCGACGACGGTGCCGGCGAGCGCGAACGCGCCGGCCAGGTCCTCGCGCGCGACGGTCTCGACGATGTCGAACTGCATGTCGCGGCCGATCAGGCCGAGCACCGTGCTGACGTCGGCGGCCGTGACGGCCTCGCTCGTGAACGCGAGCACCTGATCGAGCGCCGACAGCGCGTCGCGCATGCTGCCTTCGGCCGCGCGCGCGACGAGCCCGAGCGCGGCCTCGTCGATCGTCACGCCCTCCCGCTCGGTGACGCCGCGCAACTGCTCGCGGATCGCCGGCGCGGACAGCGCCTTCAGCTCGTAGACCTGCGATCGCGACTGGATGGTGACCGGCACCAGGTGGAGCTCGGTCGTCGCCATCATGAACTTGACGTACGGCGGCGGCTCCTCGATCGACTTCAGCAGCGCGTCGAACGCGTGCTTCGACAGGCGGTGGACCTCGTCGATGATGAAGATCTTGAAGCGGTCGCGCATCGGCGCGATCGACAGCGGCTCGACGATGACCTCGCGGACGGCATCGACGCCCGTGTACGTCGCGCCGTCGATCTCGAGGACGTCGACGTCGCGGCCCTCGGCGATCTCGCGGCACGCGTCGCAGACGCCGCACGGCTCGCCCGTCGGCCCGTTCACGCAGTTCAGCGCCCGCGCCAGAATCCGCGCCGTCGTCGTCTTCCCGACGCCGCGCGGGCCCGCGAAGATGAACGACTGCGC
>CAZNMF010000388.1:0-8479 GCA_964573795.1 uncultured Solibacteraceae bacterium | reverse complement strand
TCGATCCGCCGCGACGTCCGCCGCCTCGTCGCGGAGTGGACGGGCGCGTATCAGTACACGATCGATCGCGTGATCGAGGACATGATCGGACGCGCCGAAGAGCTCGGCCTGCGCCTGAAGTATCCCGAGGACCGCACGAAGCTGGACTTCACGATGCTGCTCACGGTGCAGACGATGAACTATCTGCACTCGGGGCGGCATCGGGTGGCGTTGTGAAGGGCTTGGGGCGTGAGGCGTGGGGCGTGGGGCGTGAGGCTCGAAACAGATGTAGGCCGGGTCTTCAGACCCGGCAACACGCGACGTCACTTGACCGTGAACACCACCCAATCCGCGCGCTTGCGGAGGTCCTTGTCGGGCTTCAGCGTGTCGAGATTCTCGACGGGCAGCACGGTGATCACGACGATCTGCTTCCCGGGCAGGCGGCGGCGCGTGCGGGAGACGGTGCCGTCGCGGTAGTCACTGTGAAACGAGCCGTTGACGCTGATGACGAGCGGCCGCTTGCCGCCGATCGATCCGGCGGTGTACGCCTGCGCGATCGACTCGGCCATCGTCTCGTCTTTCAGACACTGCGACTCGTAGTAGCGCGCGAGCGTCGCGGCGTTCATCGCGGGCGCGCCCTTCTCGTGGCCGGTCATCGCGTCGCGGAAGCGATCGAAATATGCGCCCGTGGGCGCGCACTCGCGATCGTGCGCGAACCAGGCCTGCTCCGCCTGCGGCCGCGCGTCCAGCGCGCTCAGGCCGGACGTCGAGACCGCCGCCGCGATGTCGCGCGGCACGTTGGCGGCGACAATCGACCAGCGCTGCGCCAGCACGAAGTCGACGAGCGGCTTGTAGTCGCGCGCGTACTGCGTCCACGGCCGCGCTTCGCTCAGGAACTCCGACTCTTCGATGTGGCCCATCGAGAAGTGCGCGAGCGGCTCCTGCACGTCACGCTCGAACATCTCGAGCGACAGCACGACGTCGCCGCGGCGCCGCTGCACGGCCTCGAGCAGCGTGCGCTCGAGGCGGTGCGTATTCACGCTGTCGTGCTGCTCGCCGACGAAGACGACGTCGGCGTGGGCAATGGCGGCGGCCAGCGACTCGACGTCGGCGAAGCGCTTCTGTGCGCTCGCGTACACGCGCTGCGGCACGTAGCTCTGCGCGGCGACGGCGGCGCCCGCGCCGGAGAGCGCCACGGCCACGAGCAGCGCGCGGCTACTCCTCATAGCGGCTCTTCAACTGCACGGGCTCGCCGCGGCCGCGCACGCGGATGTTGATCATCTCGACGAACACCGAGAAGCCCATCGCGAAGTAGATGTAGCCCTTCGGGATGTGCTGGCCGAGGCCGTCGGCGACGAGCGACAGGCCGATCAGCAGCAGGAACGACAGCGCCAGCACTTTGATCGTCGGGTGCTGCTCGACGACCGCGCTGATGGGCTCGGCGGCCACCAGCATCACGAGCACGGCGAGCACGACGGCCGCGGTCATCACGCGGAGATCGTCGGCCATGCCGATGGCGGTGATCACCGAGTCGAGCGAGAACACGATGTCGAGCAGCATGACCTGGCCGATCACCGCGGCGAACGACGCGACGGCTTTCCCGGACGACTCGTGCTCCCCTTCCAGCTTGTCGTGGATCTCCCACGTCGCCTTCGCGAGCAGGAACAGCCCGCCGCCGATCAGGATCAGATCGCGGCCCGAGATGCCGCGTCCCATCACCTCGAACAGCGGCACGGTCAGCCGCGAGAGCCAGACGATCGACGACAACAGCAGCAGCCGCATCAGCATCGCGGCGAGCAGGCCGACGCGGCGCGCGCGGCGCTGCTGCGCCTTCGGCAGCTTGCCCGACAGAATCGAGATGAAGATGACGTTGTCGACGCCGAGGACGACCTCGAGAAAGGTCAGCGTCACCAGAGCGATGATCAGTTCGGTCATGGGGCCCGGCCCGTAGCTTACCCGACCTCCGTCGGCTCATGTCCGGGACACGTCAGGACCGGCAGCCGCGGGTACTTCGGATACTCGGGCTGAGCCCGCGCGCGATCGCAGCGCACGAAGCGGCTCCCGCGCGTCGAGACGACGATGCGGGCGTGGCGACAGGTGGCGCAGAGACCGGACGGTGGTTGCTGCGTGTCGGGGCGATCGTTCATCATGGCGTCATGTTCACGTCCGAGGCCACGACCCGCGGCGTCCGCGTGGCCGTGGTGTCCGAATATGCGCCGGGCCGCTCGCGTCCGCAGGACCGGCAGTGGGTCTTTCTCTACACGATCACGATCACCAACGCCGGCGGTGAGACGGTGCAGCTGCTCTCGCGCCATTGGATCATCACCGACGGCAACGGCGACGTCGAGGAGGTTCGCGGCCCCGGCGTCGTCGGCGAGCAGCCCGTGCTCGAGCCGAACGAGTCGTTCACCTACACGTCCGGCTGCCCGCTGGGGACGTCGTTCGGCAAGATGGAAGGCACGTATCAGATGGTCACCGGCAGCGGTGAGCATTTCGACGTGCAGATCGCGCCGTTCACGTTGAGCGAGCCGTACACGGTGCACTGACGCGGACGCGGGTAGAC
This sequence comes from uncultured Solibacteraceae bacterium, assembly GCA_964573795.1. Classification (GTDB taxonomy): domain Bacteria; phylum Acidobacteriota; class Vicinamibacteria; order Vicinamibacterales; family SCN-69-37; genus CAZNMF01. The sequence continues at coordinate 5,937 of CAZNMF010000388.1, read as the reverse complement.
GAAAAGTTAAAAGTTCGAAGCCAGAAGCCAGAAGCCAGAAAAGTTCACACGAACGAACAATCCCGCTTCAACGCGTCGTCCAGTCTCCGCAGATAGTCCGTGCGCGGGATCTCGATGGCGCCGAACTGCGCGAGGTGCGGCGTGATCCATTGCGTGTCGAGCAGCGTGAAGCCGCGGCGCGCGAGGCGATCGACGAGCGCGACGAGCGCGAGCTTGGACGCGTCCGTCGCGCGGTGGAACATCGACTCGCCGAAGAACGCGCCGCCAAGGTGCACGCCATAGAGCCCGCCGACCAGCGCGTCGCCGCGCCACGCTTCGACCGAATGCGCGAGCCCGAGACGATGCAGCGCGGTGTAGCTCTCGATGATCTCCTCGCTGATCCACGTCCCTTCGCGCGGCCGCTCGGCGCACGCGCGCATCACGGCCTCGAACGCGCGGTCGATCACGATCTCGTACGGCGCCTGCCTGACCAGCCGCGCCAGGCGCGCAGGAACGTGAAACGTCTCGATCGGCAAAATTCCGCGGGGATCGGGCGAAAACCAGCCAATCTCCCCGTCCTCGAGCGCCATCGGAAACACGCCTTTGCGATAGGCGCGCACGAGGAGGGCGGGGTCGATCATCGCATCTCACTATCGCACTATCGCGCTAGCGCACTATCTCCATCGGGCTAGCGGGCCATCGGGCTATCGGGTTATCGGGTTATCGAGCTATCGGGTCATCACGCCGACATCCAGATGATCCGATAGCCCGATGACCCGATCTGCCCTCGTCCCCTGGTCCCCTGGTCCCCGCCCCCCGCCTCTGGCCGTGTTTTTGCTACCCTTGAAGAGCCTGTATGTTACGTTTCTCACCCGAGCTGATTCCCTGGCTGCCGAAATCCGTCCTCGCGCTTCGGCACTACGACTTCCAGACCTTTCGCAACGACCTGCTCGCCGGCATCACGGTCGGCCTCGTCGCGCTGCCGCTCGCGATGGCGTTCTCGATCGCGTCCGGCATGCCGCCGCAGAACGGCATCTACTGCGCGGTCGTCACCGGCTTTCTGATCTCGCTGCTCGGCGGATCGCAAGTGCAGATCGGCGGACCGACCGGCGCGTTCGTGGTCGTCGTCTCCGGCATCGTCGCGACGTACGGGCCGACGGGCCTGTTCATGTGCACGATGATGGCGGGCGTGATGCTCGTCATCGCGGGCGCCACGGGCACGGGCACGGCCGTCCGTTTCATTCCGCGCCCCGTCGTCATCGGCTTCACCAACGGCATCGCGATCATCATCGCGAGCACGCAGATCCGCGACTTCCTGGGCCTCACGATCTCGGAGAACACCGGCGAGTTCGTGCCGCGCATGCGCGCCATCGTCGCGCACATCGAGACGATCACGCCGGCCGCCGCGATCCTCGCGACGGTCGTGCTGCTGATCGCGCTGTTCACCAACCGCGTGAGCAAGAAGATCCCCGGCACCGTCGCGGCGCTGCTCGTCGGCACGGCGATCGCGTGGATCTTTCATCTGCCCATCGAGACGATCGGGTCGCGCTTCGGCGGCATCCCGTCGGGCCTGCCGTCGCCGCAGGTGCCGCACTTCGACCTGTCGATCATGCTGACGCTGCTCGCGCCGGCGGTGACGGTCGCGACGCTCGGCGCGATCGAGTCGCTGATGTCGGCCGTCGTCGCGGACCGGATGATCGGCGATCGGCACAACCCGAACGTGGAGCTCATCGGGCAGGGCGTCGCCAACATCGTGTCGCCGATCTTCGGCGGCCTGCCGGCGACGGGCGCGATCGCGCGCACGGCGACCAACGTCCGATCGGGCGGGCGGACGCCGGTGGCGGGCATGATCCACGCGCTGACGCTGCTGGCGATCCTCCTCGCGCTCGCGCCGCTGGCCTCGCACGTGCCCATGGCCGTCCTCGCCGGCCTGCTCATCGTCGTCGCCAAGAACATGGGCGAGTGGCACGAGATTCCGATCCTGCTCAAGCAGACGTACGCGGACGTCTCGGTGTGGCTCATCAGCTTCGCGCTGACGGTGTTCGCGGATCTGACGGTCGCCGTCGAGGTGGGCATGATCCTCGCGGCCGTGCTCTACATCCGCCGCGTGTCGAACACGACGACGGTGTCGCGCGTGACGCCGGAGTACATCAGCGAAGGCCGCGCGCACATCCTGCAGGACAAGGCGATTCCCGACTACGTCGCCGTCTTCCGCATCCACGGCCCGTTGCTGTTCGGATCGACCGACAAGCTGCAGCAGATCACGGAGCGGCTGAACGAGCTGCCGGACATCGTGGTCTTCCGGCTCCGCAACATGCCCGCGATCGACGCGACGGGCGTGCGCGCGCTCGAGGACGCGGCCGCCGAGATCACGGCGACCGGCCGTCACGTGATCTTCTGCGGCGCGCGTCCGCAGCCGAGCGTCGTCATGCGCAAGGGCGGCTTCCACGAGCGCGTCGGCGAAGGGAACATCTGCCCCAACGTCGAAGCCGCGCTCCAGCGCGCGGCGCAGATTTACGCGACGAGACGGCTTACGGCTTGAGGCTTACGGCTTGGGGCTCGGGGCTTGGGGCTTGGGGCTTGAAAGGCACTCGTTAACTTCGAACTTTGAACTGCGAACTTCGAAATAGAGCACGGGCTGCGCATTTATTTCGAAGTTCAAAGTTCCAAGTTCGAAGTTGACGAGCGTCAGTACTCAGGAGGCGGTTCGATCTCCTCCGCCGGCCGCTTGCCGACGTCGGCTCGGCCGCTGCCGGCCAGGCGGCTGATCGCGCGGACGGTCATGTCGTGGTCGCAGCGCATCTGACAGGACAGCCGCACGCCCGTCAGGCCGCGCGCGGTGAGGGCTGCGACCTCCGCCTTCGTGTGCCGCGCGGGCTCGCCGGCGACGAACTCGACGCGACAGGTCGTGCAGCGCGCGTGGCCGCCGCAGGCGTGCAATTGATCGATCCCGACTTCGTCCTCGAGCGCGAGCACGAGGCGCTTCCCGTCCGGCACCGCGAACGTGCCGACCCCCTCAACCGTCAACTGCGGCATCGATGACACCTCCGAATTTGTTCGACACTGATGATTGGAGGGCCGAACCTTCAGGTTCGGCCAAGCGGGCGGACCTGAAGGTCCGCCCCTCCGAAAAACGGGCCGCGCCCGCGGCCCCTACAGGAACGCGTCGATCACCGACACGATGACCGACAGCACGGAGAGCACGAGACAGATCACGGCCCACAGGATGTGATTGATGCGCTCCGGCTTCAGCGGATCGAGCAGCATCCCCGCGAGATAGCCGCCGGCGAACCCGCCGATGTGCGCGTAGTTGTCGATGCCCGGCATGATCAGACCGAAGATGAAGACGGGAATCGCCCAGCTCCAGGCCGTGCTCCCGACCGCGCTCGACCCGGTCCGTCGCCCGTAGTAGACGAGCGATCCCATCAGGCCCATGATCGCGCCCGACGCGCCAACGGTGATTGCCGCGGGCTGCAGGAACGGAATCGGCAGGAACGCGAGCGTCGCGCCCGCGAGCGAGCTCAGCACGAAGCCGAGCACGCCGGCGATCACGTAGATGACCACCATCCGTCCGGCGCCGTACAGCTCGCCGACGGCCGGTGCGAGCTGGCGAATCCACAAGAGATTGAAGGCGATGTGCAGCAGGTTCGCGTGCAGCCAGCAGGCGCTGAGCACCGTCCACCAGCGGTGATAGCTGAAGACCGGCACCACGCCGCTGGCGCCGAAGATCAGCAGGCTGTACGAGCTCGGCGCCAGCAGGCCGAGCAGGCCGCCGCCGCTGGCCAGGCCGCCGGTCGTCAGCAGCGACGCCACGTAGACGATGACGCAGAGGCCGGTGACGAGCGGCACGAAGCCGAGGTCGTGGCCGAGCGTGCGCAGCGCGGGCGCAAATCCCCAGAGCCCGGGGTTGCGGCGGCCGCAGTTGTAGCAGGTGTCGTCGTTCACCCCGACCAGATAGCCGCACGAGACGCACACGACGGATCCGGTCGTCTGCCGCTTGAACATCCGGGGCAGAATAGCACGCACGTCCCACCGCTTTCGCCATCGTGACGCCCAGGCCAACCGGTCCGCCCGTGTCCCGTCTAACCTCCCAGATGCAGCCGGATGACGCGACGCTGGTCCGGCAGGCCGCCGGCGGCGACCAGACCGCCTTTCGCCTGCTCGTCGATCGCCACAGCCGCAGCGTGTTCCGTCTGGCGTTTCGCATCACCGGCCAGCGCGAGGACGCCGAGGACGTCGTCCAGGAGACGTTCGTCCGCGCGTTCCGGCAATTGGACCGCTTCGAGTCGCGGTCGAACTTCAGCACGTGGCTGTATCGCATCGGGTTCAACTGCGCGATCGACGCGACGCGCAGCCGCACGCACCGCGAGACGGCCGAAGAGCCGGCGACGCTGGACCAGCGCGTCCACGCCGGCACGGCAACGGGCGACGACCTGGTCTACGCGGGCCAGATCAGCGCGCAGGTACAGCAGGCGCTCGGCGCGCTGTCGGATCAGGAGCGCGCGGCGTTCGTGATGCGGCACTACCACGAGTGCTCGATCGACGAGATCGGACAGGCGCTCGACCTGAAGACGAGCGCGGCCAAGCACGCGGTGTTCAGGGCGGTGAGGAAGATGCGCGCGGCGCTGCGGCCGCTGATGACGCCGCGCACGGAGGGCACGTAGACGATGACTCCACTCGACTGGCATCCGGCCGACGACGACCTGACGCTGCACGCGTATCGGGACGACACGCCCGACGCGCGCGCGGCGATCGATCGCCATCTGCGCGAGTGCGCGGCCTGCGCGTCGACGTGGCAGGAAATCCAGGCGCTGCAGCACCTGGCCAGCGCAGCCGACGTCCCCGAGCCTGCTGCGGATTTCGAGGACACGATGTGGGCGCGCATCGCGCCGCAGGTGTGCTCGTGGCCGCAGCCGAAACGCCGCGTCTGGTCCACGCGTCAATTCGTCGCCGTCGGCGCCTGGGCCGCCGCCATCGCCGGCATCGTCGTCGCCGGCCATCTGTGGCTGCGCCGCGCGCCGGCGGAGACGGCGCCGCTGCCAACCACCGCCACGGCCGTTCCGTCAGACGTTCGCGAGCGCGTGCTGTTCGCGGCGCTCGACTCGCACTTCTCGCAGACCGAGATGCTGCTCGTCGAGCTGATGAACGCGCCCGACGACGCGAAGGGATCGCTGGCGTTCGAGCGCGAGACGGCCGACGACCTGGTGCAGTCGGGCCGGCTCTATCGCGTGACGGCGGCGCAGACCGGCAATCGCCGGCTGACCGACGTGCTCGACGACGTGCAGACCGTGTTGACGGAAGTGGCGCGCGCGCCGGAGACGCCGGACAAGGACGACCTGGCGGCCATCCGATCGCGCATCGAACGGAACGACCTGCTCTTCAAAGTGCGAGCGGTCACCAACGACATCCGCGTCCGGCAGGACAAGCCTGGCGCCTCGAATGAGGGAGCGTTATGACGCGACTGTCTACGTGTGTGTTGATGAGTCTCCTGCTGCCGGCCGCCGCGGCCGCCCAGGTTCCGCCGGCGCCGCCGGCCCCGCCGATGCCTGTCGCGCCCGTCGCGGCACCCGCACCGGCCCCCCTGCCGGCGCCCGTCGCGCCGCCGGCCATCGCTGCCAGGCCGGCGCCGCGAGCGTTCGCGATCGAGCCGGATGTCAATCTCAACCTGGATCTGCGGCTCGACGAGCTGAAGCAGAGCCTGCCCGATCTCCAGATCCAGCTGGACGACGTGCAGGCGAACATGCCCGAGCTCCAGATGCAGATCGAGGCGCTCAAAGCCGGCATGCCGGCACTCCTCGCGCAGGCGGGCGATGCACGGACGCAGGCCGAGGTGCAGCGGCGGATGCAGGAGAACGCGCAGCGCATGGCCGAACGGGCGCGCGAAATGGCGGAGCAGCAGCGCGGCCGCATGGCGTTCGCGTTCGCGCAGGACGGCGGCGGCGCGTACCGCGCCGGCCA
>CAZNMF010000387.1:0-6119 GCA_964573795.1 uncultured Solibacteraceae bacterium | reverse complement strand
CGAGCCCGGCGGCCGCGTCGAGTCTTTCGGCGCCGTCGCCGATCATCTGGAGGTCGAGCGCTCGTACGAGCGCGCCGTCGATGCGCTGCTCGGCGATCGGCTGCAGTACGTGCTCGTGCGTCGCGCCGAAGACGTGACGGCGGCGCTGGCGTTGGTAGGCGAGCGCAACGCCGGCCGCTGCGGCTTTCTCGTCGTCGAGCCGGGCGCGGACGCCGGTGGGCGAGCGGCGGGCGGCGATCTCGCCGGCGCGCCGGCCGACGCCCGGGCGCTGTCGAGCGTCGTGCGCGCGACGGGCGCGCACGCCACGAGCGTCGCGCAACTGCTCGGGCCGGCGTTGATCGTCGAGACGTTCGAGCAGGCGCGCGCGCTGGCGCGGACGTCCGGCGTGCCGGTGGCGACGCTCGCCGGCGACGTGTTCCACGGCGCCGGCGTGATCGAGGGCGGATCGCGGCAGGACGCGCGCGGCATCCTCGAGACGCGCGCGGAGATCGCGTCACTGCGCGACGAGGTCGCGGCGGCGGGCGACGAGGTGAAGGCGCTCGGCGCCGCGCTGGCGGAGCGCGACGCGCAGATCGGCGACGCGCAGGCGCGCGTCGCCGGGCTGGCGGCCGATCTGCACGCGCACGAGAAGACGATCGTCGGCCTCGACGCGCAGGCGCAGCGCGCGGCAGACGAGCACGGCCGCGTCTCGCGCCGCCAGGAGATGGTCGCCACCGAGCGCGCGCGCGCCGATGCCGAGCACGACGCGGCGGAACGCCGGCGCGAGGAGTCGATCGCGGCGATCAGCGCGCATCAACTCGCCATGCGCGAGGCCGAAGAGACGCTCGGCGCCGTGCTCGGCCGTCTGCAGGGCGCACGCGAGGCCGGCGAAGCGGCGATGCGGCTCGTGACCGAGAGCCGGACGGAACAGGCGACGCTCGTCGAGCGCGCCTCGGGCCTCGACGCCGAGCTCGCGCGCCTCGAAGACGCCGCGCGTGAGCTCGACGCGCGCATCGTCGGACGTCGCGCCGATATCGAACGGACGGAGACGCGCCGCGCGGCGCTGCGGACGTCGATTGCCGAGACGCAGACCGCCCTCGACGGCGACGTGCGGACGCTGGACGATCTGAAGGCGGCGATCCGAGACGTCGATGAGCGGCTCGCCGGGCTGCGGCAGGAGTTCTCCGGCCGCGAGCAGGCGATTCGCGGCGCCCGTCACGTCCTCGACGACGTGCGCGGCGAGGTGTCGCAGGCCGACGTCGCCCGCGCGCGCGCCACGGCCGATCTCGATCATCTCGCGGCCGCGTGCGTCGAAGCCGTCGGATCGACGTTGGACGAGGTCGCCGCGGCCGTGCGGCAGATGCAGGCCGATGGCGCGCTCGTGGCCGCGGTGGAGACCGGGCCGGTCCAAGGTGACGAAGAGGACGGCGAGGAGACGCCGGAGGCGAGCGGCGCGGAGAGCGCGGTTCCAGCCGCCGCCGATCGCGCGGCGGCGTCAACGCCCGCCGACGTCGATCCCGACGCGATCATCGCCGTGCTCCGCCGGAAGATCGAGAAGCTCGGGCCGGTCAACATGATGGCGATCGAGCAGTTCGACGAGCTCGAGACGCGTCACGCCTTCCTGACGACGCAGCGCGCGGACCTGCTCGATTCGATCGCGCAGACCGGCGAGGCCATCAAGAAGATCGACAAGACGACGCGCGAGCGGTTCGCCGAGGCGTTCGCGTCGATCAACGCGCACTTCGAGCAGACGTTCACGACGCTGTTCGGCGGCGGCCGCGCAGGGCTCGTGCTGATCGATCAGGAGAACGACGAGGAGAGCGGCATCGACATCATCGCGCAGCCGCCGGGCAAGCGGCTGCAGAACGTCCAGCTGCTCTCCGGCGGCGAAAAGGCGCTGACCGCCATGGCCCTCATGTTCGCCGTCTTCAAGCATCGTCCGAGCCCGTTCTGCCTGCTCGACGAGATCGACGCGCCACTCGACGACGCGAACATCGGCCGGTTCATCGAGATGCTGCAGGGCATGCAGGAGCACACGCAGTTCATCCTCATTACGCACAATCGCAAGACGATGGAGATTGCCGATCGTCTCTACGGCGTCACGATGGAGGAGCCGGGCGTGTCGAAGCTGATCTCGCTGCAGATGAACTGATGTTCGATGGCTTACGGCACGAGGATACATGCCGGGCGGCCACAAGGGCCGCCCCTACGAGTTCTCGTGGCCCACAGCCCGTCGCCCGTAGCCTGGCTGTGGGGCTGCCCTTGTGGCCGCCAGGCGTTCGCCGTAGCCCGCAGCCTGTAGCCCGTAGCCTGTAGCCCGAAATGAACGAGCCCCGCGCGACACGGTATCAGCGGCTGCGCCGGCGAGCGGCGATAGCGGCGTGGTGTCTGGCCGGGCTCACGCTCGCGGTTCTTGCGGCGACACCCGCGGCGCGCTGGCTCGGCGACGCCGCATGGCGCGTGACAGACGGCCTTCCGGATGCGGCGCGCGCCATCGCCGCGTTGGGCCTGTTCGTCGTCTCGGTGCTCGTCGTCTGGGAGATCGCGGCCCTTCCTGCAGTGCTCTATCTCGCGCTGAAAGTCGACCATGCGTACGGCCGGACCGAAGGGCACGTCGAAGACGTGCTGGTCGCGCAGGCACAGGCGACGCTGGTGGCGCTGCCGGTCGTGCTCGTCGGCAGCCTGATCGTCAGCGCGTCGGCTCAACTTGCCGGTCGATGGTGGTGGATGGCCGCGGGCGTGCTGTTGTCCGCCGGGCTCGTCGCGATTCAGCATGGCGTGCCCGGCGTGCTGGCACGCTTGTCGCCCGCGCGGCCGATGTCGAAGCCGGAGTTGTCGTCGCGTTTGCACGCGCTCGCGGCGCGCGTGCGCGTGCCCGTTGCCGGTATCCACGAGTGGACGGCCGACGAGCGCGCGATGACGGCCCTCGTGACTGGCGTCGGACGAGGACGTCGCGTGCTCGTGTCGTCCGACATCGTACGGACGTGGCCCGACGACGAGATCGAAGTGGTCGTCGCGCACGAGCTGGCGCATCACGCGCATCGCGATCTGTGGCGCACGCTGATCCTCGATGCCGGCGTGATGGCCGTCGCGTTGCTGCTCGCTGATCGTGTCCTCGTCGCCGTCGGCCCAGCGCTGAGCGTCGCCGGGCCCGCCGATCTGGCCGCGCTGCCGCTCATCGCGCTGACCACGCTCGTCGTGTGGGCCGTGCTGACGCCGCTTCGCCATGCGCAGTCGCGGCGGCACGAGCGCCGTGCCGACGCCTTCGCGCTCTCGTGGACCGGCCAGGCTGACGCGTTCGGGGCCGCCGTCCGCCGCCTCAGCGCCAAACACCTCGCCGACGAGCGGCCCTCCACGCTCGCGCGCTGGCTCTACCATCGTCATCCGCCCGTGGCCGAGCGATTGGCGCTGGCGGAGCACTATCGAAACGCGTCTGTCCGCCGGGTCTAAAGACCCGGCCTACATCCGATTTCGGGCTACGGTCCTTTGGGCGACGGCGACGATGGCCGGCGACGGTGACGTGGCGGCGCGAGCGACGGTGCCGCGCGACGGCGGCGGGTGCCGGCGACGGTAGCGGCTGCCGGCGATGGTGACGGGTGACGATGGCCGACGACGGGTGACGCGACGGTGCCAGCGACAGTGTCGCGCGACGGTGACGGGCGCCGGCGATGGCGACGGCGACGGCGACGATGGCCGACGACTGGTGACGTGGCGGCGCGAGCGACAGTGCCGCGCGACGGCGACGATGGCCGGCGACGTTGACGTGGCGGTGCGAGCGACGGTGGCCGGTGACGTGACGTGACGGTCGCCGGTGACCGGCGGCGGGATGTCGGTCTGATAGATGTAGGCCGGGTCTTTAGACCCGGCGATCCCACGACGCATCGGCAACAGAGTTGAGTAGGGCCTCGCGCGAATAGCGCTGCGAGCCCCAGTGTTGATAGTCCGCAGGCGAGGTCACCAGACCTGCCCGGATCGGATTGTCGATGACATAACGGATGACGCGAGTCTCCACATCCGCATTTCGCAGCGCGCGCTCGAAGTAGCTGTCCTGCCAGAGCCGCATGCGAGACGTCTGAGAAAAGTGATAGCCCGATCGTTGTTTTGCCAGACGGACGAAGCGCGTGAGATCGCTGATCTCGGATGTGCCGGTCACGACGAGATGAAGATGGTCGGGCATGAAGCAGTAGACGAGAATCTCCTGCTGTTCTGTCTCGGCCGCGCGTACGAAATCATCCCGCGTGCCGGCAACAACCTTCGCGTCTGTGAACGGCGCCGAGCGCGCGTGCGAGCAGATCGTCAGGAAGTACGACCTGATGCCGACGTAATTTGAGCCGTGCAATCGATGCGGGCGCGCCATGCGCGACATTCGAGCAAGCGATGTGCCGGACTGACGCGTGTCCGCCGGGTTTAGAGACCCGGCCCACATCTGATTTCGGGCTACCGCCCGAGCGGGGACGTTCTACTCGCAGCCGCGACAGTGGCGAGTGCCGCCTACCCGTTCGCTTGTGACTTCCGCGTCTGTCCGCCGGGTCTAAAGACCCGGCCTACATCCGATTTCGGGCTACGGTCCTTTGGGCGACGGCGACGATGGCCGGCGACGGTGACGTGGCGGCGCGAGCGACGGTGGCCGGTGACGTGACGTGACGGTCGCCGGTGACCGGCGGCGGGATGTCGGTCTGATAGATGTAGGCCGGGTCTTTAGACCCGGCGGACAGGATGATCTCTCGCGCGCGCTCGACGATGAGCGTACCCTGCATGTCCTTGCACTTCTCGTCGATCGTCAGGTTGCAGAAGAACCGGAATCGGCCGGGCGTGTCGGCGCGGAAGTCGAACGACACGGGCTTGCCGGGCTCGGCCTTGCGCATGATGCGGTACGGCGGATCTTCGATGGTGAAGCTGTGCGGGATGTCCTCGGTCGAAAACGTGATGTGGACGAGATCGTTCTGCGTGACGCGGATTTCCGGAGCGTCGTTGCCCGACACGCGAAAACTGTACTTGCGCGCGACGACGTCGAAGTCCCGCTTGGCTTGCGCGACGAGCACGACGCCGGACGCGACGACGCCGGCCAGCGCGACGGCAATGGCGGCAAATATCGTTCGTGAGCGAGAGTGCGGAGCGCGTTGCGGCACGAGATCCTCCTCTAGTGAGACGCTGACGGGCGCGTCGTAGCCGGGAGGGGGAAGCGGCCGGCGCGCTCGCGCCGGCCGCAATTTCGAACTTCGAAGTTAATTCTATCCTAGTGCCGCCGCGGCCGGCCGCCGCGGTCGTTGCGGCCGCCGCCGCGGTGGTCGCGGTGGTTGTCGCCATCGATCGGGCCGTCGGGGACGGGGCGCGGATCGCGCGGCGCGGTGCCTTCGTCGGGCGCGAGGAGCGCCTTGCGGCTCAAGCGGACCTTGCCCGAGGGATCGATGTTGATCACCTTGACCATGATCTGCTCGCCCTCTTTGAGCTCGTCGCGCACGTCCTTGACGCGGTAGTTCGCGATCTCCGAGACGTGCAGCAGGCCGTCGCAGCCGGGCATGATCTCGACGAACGCGCCGAAGTCGGTGATGCGCTCGACGCGGCCGAGATACGTCGCGTTGAGCTCCGGCGTGGCCGTCAGCTCCTTGATCATCGCGATCGCCTTCTCGGACGCCGCGCTGTCGGCCGACGCCACGTTCACGCGGCCGTCGTCTTCGACGTCGATCTTGACGCCCGTCTTCTCGATGATCCCGCGGATGGTCGCGCCGCCCTTGCCGATGACGTCGCGGATCTTCTCGGTCGGGATGCGGATGGTCACGATGCGCGGCGCGAACGTGGAGATGTCGGCGCGCGGCTGCGGCAGGACGTCGGTCATCTTGTCGAGGATCTCGTAGCGGCCCTTGCGCGCCTGCTCGAGCGCCTTGCGCATGATGTCGAGCGTGATGCCGCCGACCTTGATGTCCATCTGCAGCGCCGTGATGCCCGCGCGCGTGCCGGCGACCTTGAAGTCCATGTCGCCGTAGTGATCTTCCGCGCCTGCGATGTCGGTGAGCACGGCCCACTTGCCGGTCTTCTCGTCGATGACCAGACCCATCGCGACGCCGGCCACCGGCGCCTTCAACGGCACGCCCGCATCCATCAGCGCCAGCGCGCCGCCGCAGACGGAGGCCATCGATGAA
>CAZNMF010000386.1:0-1669 GCA_964573795.1 uncultured Solibacteraceae bacterium | reverse complement strand
GCGCGCGCGTAGAAGTCCGAGAACGGGATCTGCGTGCCGCTGGCCGGCCACGTCGAGAACTGCCAGATCAGGGCCAGCACGACGACGAGCGCCATCCAGAACAAGAGGCTCTTGAGCGTTGAATTCACAGGATGCCCTTTTCGACCAATTCCAACTTTACCATGCCGTCTTCGGGCCTCGTGACGCGGCAATCGTGGGCAATCTCGACGCCCGCGACCCACACGATCCGGCCGTCGCGATCGACCACGACCGGCACGGCCTGCCGCCGCATCCGCGGCACTTTGCGATCCACCAGCAGATCCTGCAGCGTCTTCGAGCCCGGGGCGCCGAGCGGGCGAAACCGATCGCCCGGCCGCCGCGTGCGGACCGTCAGGGGCGCGGCCACCGCGCTCGCCTGGAGCACCGCGACACCGGGCGCGCCCGCGGGCCGCTCGGGCCCTGACAGCAAAGACGCCCGGAGACGCACGCGGGTTTCGGGAATCTCGACCTCGCCCGGCACCGGCAGCTCGTGCTCGAACGCGACACGCGGCCCGGAGGGCCGTTCGCGGCCGATGCGCACGCGATCCGCCTCGACGTCGACGTCCACGCCGTGCAGCGTCAGACGGCCTCTCTGCTTGGACGAGGCCGTCAGGCGCAGGACCGCCTCGACGTCGCGCGCAGCCGGCCGGCCGCCGGCGGCCTCGACGCCGGCCCGGACCACGCGCCGCGCAATCGGCGCCGGCAGCGCGGCCAGCGGGCCCCTCTCCAGTTCGACACCGTCGGCGGCCGAACGGACCGGCACCCCGCACTCCTCGGCCATCCTCGTCAGCAGCGCCTCGTCATCGGCCGCGAGCTCGGCGAAGCGCGCGAATGCCCGGACGCCGCCGGGCCACATCGCGTCGATCGCCGGCATCAACGTGCGGCGCAGACGATTGCGCGGGATCGTCTCGTCGGCGTTCGAGCTGTCCTCACGAAACGCCTCGCCGCGCTCGTCCAGGTACGCGCGCAGCTCCGCGCGCCGGCACTCGAGCAGCGGGCGCGCGTAGAGGCCGCGCCGCCACCGGATCGCCGACACACCGCGCATCGTCGCGCCGCGAAGCAGCCGCAGCAGCACGGTCTCGGCCTGGTCGTCGGCCGTATGCCCGGTGACGACGACGGTGGCGCCGAGACGCGTGGCGGCGGCGGCGAAGGCCTCGTAGCGCAGCTCGCGCGCCGACGCTTCGAGCGACCGCCGTTCGCGCGCCGCGTGCGAGGTCACGGCCACGGATGTCCGATCAATCGGCAGATCGAGGCGCGCCGCCAGCGCGGCGCAGAACGACGCGTCCGCGTCGGACTCGGCGCCTCGAAGCTGGTGATCGACGTGGATAAGGCCGGCGAGCTGCCAGCGCGCGCCACGGGGAACTTCGAACTTCGACGTTCGACTGTCGCTCACGTCGCCCCGAGCAATGCCGAGGGGCGAACTTCGAACTTCGAACTTTTGAAGTGCCCTTCCGGGCGCGAGCTCGGCGAGCAGCAGGGTCAGCGCGACGGAGTCCGGGCCGCCGGAGACGGCGACCGCGACGCGGTCATCGTCGCGCCACAGGCCCCGGCGCCGAATCGCGCGCGCGACGCGACGAGCCAGGGGCGAGGCCATGAAGGAAAAGGTGGTGCCGGTGCAGGGAGTCGAACCCCGGACACTGCGGATATGAGC
>CAZNMF010000385.1:0-15072 GCA_964573795.1 uncultured Solibacteraceae bacterium | reverse complement strand
ACGATATCCAAAGCGCGTGTATTTCCGTCCGACGCGCACGCCCGCTGGCGCCCGGCGACGCCGGGCGCCGCTCACCAGCCACGCATTTCGACGCCCTCCATGCCTCCATGTGAGTCCCGTACTCGACGGCGATCGTTACGGCACGCGGTGAATGCGATCGAGCGGCGCCGGCGGCACCGGCGAGTGCGCGGCGATGTACGCGACCATGACGTCGACGTCGGCACCAACGTCGACGGGATCGGTGCCCTCCTGTGCAACGGTGAAGCCGTCACCACCGCCCCACACGAAGTCGTTCGTCACGATCCGATAGCGCCGTGCGGGATCGAGCGGCGCGTCGCCGATCCGCACCGACGCGCGATCGACTCGCGCGCCGGCGGGCCGCGCGCGGTCGTACGCGTACGACACGCCGCTGGAGACCTGCAGCATTCTCGTCGAGCCGGCCCGCGGATTGTCGAACTGCTGCTCGAGCAGACGCAGCAGCGCCTCGCCGGACAGCGTCTTCACGACGACGCGGTTGCCGAACGGCAGGACCGCGAACGTCTGCGCGTAGGTCACCTGGCGCGGCCCGTCCGGTGTCGCCGGCGGCTGCGCCAGAAGATCGCCGCGGATGCCGCCGCTGTTGGTGAAGGCCGCATCCGCGCCGCCGGTCTGCGCGCGCGCCGCGGCCAGATAGGCGTCGGCCACGACGTCGCCGAGCGGCGCCTCGCCGGCGGCGTTCTGCGCGCGCGGCAGCTCGACGGCGATGCTGCCGACGACGCGATCGCCGAGCGTCTTCGCGAAGGGCCGATAGCGGTCGACGAGCGCGGTGGACGCCGCGTCCTTCGGCAGATCGCGCGTGACGATCGCGTTCGTCGCCGACGAGGACGCCACGTCGCCGGTCGCGCGATCGATCCGGAGATCGACGTCCGTGATCAGACGGCCGTACGACGCGGCGCTCGTGAGCAGCCGGCCGTCGACACGGCAGTTGTACGCCTCGTGCGTGTGACCGGAGATCACGACGTCGATCTCCGGTGAGAGTGCGTGCACGATGTCGAGGATCGGCCCCGACATGTGCTCGCACGTATCGTAGGTTCCGCCCGACTGCCGTCCGCCCTGATGGATGAGGACGACGATCGTGCGCACGCCCTGGCGGACGAGCGCGGCCGCGGCGTCGTTGGCGGCGTCCGCTTCGGGGCGAAACGTCAGGCCGCGGAGACTCGCGGACGAGACGATCGTGGGCGTCCCTTCGAGCGCGAGTCCGATGAACCCGATCTTGACGCCGTCGATCGTGCGGACGGTCGACGCCGGAAACAGCGTCTGTGGCCCGGCCCCTGTGGCGCGCCATCCGCTCGCCGCCAGCTTCGATGCCTCGACGGCCGTCGGATCCAGCAGAACGTTGGCGGACAGATATTCGAAACGCGCGCCGGCGAACGGCGTGCCGTCCTGGCAGCCGTCGACGGGATGGCACCCGCCCTTCTGCATGCGATAGAGCTCCCACCAGCCTTCGTCGAGCTCGTGGTTGCCGACCGTGGACACGTCGAGGCCGGCATCGCTCAGCGCTTCGATCGTCGGCTCGTCGTGGAACATGCCGGACAGCAGCGGCGAGGCGCCGATGTTGTCGCCCGCCGAGACCGTGATCGTGTTGGGGTGGAGGGCGCGAAGCTGCTTCAGGCGCGCCGTCAGATACTCGACGCCGCCCGCGTCGATCGTGCCGATGCGCCCGTTGGCGCCATCGGGCGGATCGAGATGGCCGTGGAAATCGTTGAAGGCCAGCACGTGCACGTCGACGAGGCCCGCAGACGACGGCGCCTGCGGCGGCACGTGCGGCGTGCAGCCGGCGAACGTCAACGCCGCGGCGACGCACGCGGCGGCAAGCGAACGGCGGATCGACACGGGGGGATGATACCAAGCAGGCTACAGGCTACAGGCTGCGGGCTGCGGGCTGCGGGCTACGGGCTACTTGTCCGCCATAGCCTTCGGCGAAGGCGGACGGGCTACGAACTGCGGGCCGCCCTGGTGGCGGCCCGGCACCTTCGGGCGACCACAAGGGCCGCCCCGACGAGGGCGACGGGCGGACCGCGGGCTACGCCGCCGGAATCGCGGCGGCCTCGTCGCTCAGCCGCTGCGCCAGCCTCTGAATCGGCACTTGACGCGACGATGCGGAGAGACGCGTCTCGTCGCCGCCAGGCGTGACGATCCAGATCTCATGGAGCGCCGGCAACTGCGTCGACAGTGCGCGCGGCACGAACAGCGGGACGACGTTCTGGATGGCGAACTTCGCCTCGAGCGCGATCCACCGTGGCCCGCCGGCGGTCTGCAACTCGACGAGAAAGTCGACCTCTTCTCCGTCGCGCGTGCGCCAGAAATACAACGTGAGCGGAAGCCCACGATGATCGCGCGTGCGAATCAGCTCGCCCAGCACGAGCGTCTCGAACAGCGGGCCCGCCTGCGGGCTGGCCAGGAGTGGATCGATGGCGCGCCATCCCTGCAAACGCACCGCGATGCCGACGTCGAGGAAGTAGATCTTCGGCGTACGCACCACACGCTTATTGAGATTGGCGTGATACGGCTGCAGCCGCAACACCAGGGCGTTCTGCTGCAGCAGATCCAGCCAGCCGCTGATCGTCTGTCCCTTGACGCCCGCCAGTTGGCCGACGTCCGTCGCATTCAGCAACGTCCCGGTACGTGCCGCGAGCAGATGTAGTGCGCGCAAGAACGACTCTGTCTGCAGGATACCGGCAGACGCGGCCACGTCCTTCTCGACGAACGTCCGCACGTAGTCATCGAGATAGCGTGAGGGATCGAGCTCGGGCCGGACGTAGAGCTCCGGAAAGCCTCCCCGCAGAAACCAGTCGGCCAACGCGGCGCGTTCGCCCAATTCAGCGACCGACAACGTGTGCAGGAAGAAATAGCTCGCGCGGCCGGCCAATGACTCGCGGACGTGCCGATCGAGCAACAGACGATTCGAGCCCGTGATCCACAGGTCCGGCTCTCGCTGCCCTCGCCGCCGCGCGTCGTCGATGCGACGTTTGATCTCAGGAAAGAGATTGGGCGCTTGCGCGGCTTCGTCGAGAATCAGCGAACGGCCCGCGCTCACACCGGACGATTCGAGCAATAGCGACGGATCGCTTTGCGCGCGTTGCCGCGCCTGGAGGTCGTCGAGCGAGATCCACACGGCGTCCGGCACCACCCGCGCCAGGAGGCTGCTCTTCCCAGCCTGCCGCGGCCCCACCAGGATCCGGGCCGGCATCGATGGCCGCCGAAGCACGGGCGCGAGATCGCGGGGGATCCACACGCGACAAATTTACGCTGAGAGCGTAAATTTGTCAACTAATTGATATATAAAGACTTAGATCTTCGATCTTGGTCTTCCAGCGGCCACTCTCGAAGCACGTGATACGCCGGGCCGTCGGGCGTGAGCGTGCTCGCGACACGCTGCAACGTGCGTCAGTCGTACGTCGCGCGCATCGATAGCCATGCCACGCAGCGCCTCCTCACGTGCGCGCTGCGCCGCGGAATCGCGCGCAGCACGTCACCCTCGCGCGCGACGAGCGCGGCGACGACCGAGTCGTCGAACGCGCGATCGTCGGGCGACAGGACCGACGCAACGAAGACCCGCATGGCCCTCATTGTCGCCCATCGACTTGCGCGCGACGATGATTGTCGATAACCTAGGCGTCAGGATGTCGATGACTTAGGCTTACGGCTTACGGCTTACGGCTTACGGCTTACGGCTTACGGCTTACGGCTTACGAGGTTCGACTCGGGCTTGGGGCTTGGGGCTTGGGGCTTGAGGCGGCAGCGCGGGGCGGCGCGGTCTTTCGTAGCCCCTAGCCCGTGTGGGGCGGCCCTTGTGGCCACCCGCATCCGTGGCCCGTAGCCCCGTAGCCCGTAGCCCGTAGCCCGTAGCCCGTAGCCCGAACAATGAGCAAACCCTCCGATCTGATTCAAGGCACGCTCGATCTGCTGATCCTGCGCACGCTCGCGCTCGAGCCGAAGCACGGGTGGGCCATCGCGAAGCGCATCCAGCAGGTCAGCGGCGACGTGCTGCAGATCACGCAGGGATCGCTCTACCCGGCGTTGCACCGCCTCGAACAGCAGGGCTGGCTGAAGGCGCGGTGGGAGACGAGCGATCACGGGCGCGATCAGAAGGTCTACGCGCTCACCGCGGCCGGCCGCAAGCAGATGGCGCGCGAGCTCGAGAGCTGGACTCGCCTGTCGCACGCCATCGGCCTCGTCGTCAACGAATCCTGAGACCTCCAGGAGATCCGCCATGTCCCGCTGGCTCGATCGCATGCAGCTTCGTCTGCGCTCGCTGTTTCGGCGCTCGACCGTGGACCGTGATCTGCGGCGCGAGCTCGACGCGCACGTCCAGTCGTACGTGGACGAACAGATCGCCGACGGCATGAGCGCCGATGACGCCCGCCGCGCTGCCGTGCGCGCGTTCGGCAACGTCCCGGCGATCGAGGACGCATGCCGCGACACGCGCGGCGTGTCTCTCGTCGACGATCTCTCACGCGACGTCCGGTACGGCCTGCGGACGCTCCGACGCGCGCCCGCGTTCACGCTCGTCGCCGTCCTGACGCTGGCGCTCGGCATCGGCGCGAACACCGCGATCTTCTCGGTCGTCGACGCCGTGTTGCTGCGCCCGTTGCCCGTCGCGCGTCCCGATCGTCTCGTCCTCTTCAGCGACGACACCTCCGAAGGCACGCAGAGCTCGACCCCGCCGCCCGAAGGCCGATGGAATCTTTTCTCGAGCGACGTCTACGACGCGCTGCGCGCGGCGGGGCTGCCACTCGAGTCCGTCGCCGCGTTCGCGTCGGGCGAGAACACCGTGACGACGCGGCCCACCGGTGAAGCCGTGCCTACGTCACGTGCGCAGGCCCATCTCGTCTCGGGCAATTACTTCGAGGTGATGGGCGCGTCGCCGATGCTCGGCCGCGCGCTCGCATCGTCCGACGATCGACCCGATGCCCATCCTGCTCTCGTCGTGAGCAACGGCTACTGGCGCGATCGCCTCGACGCCAGTCCGAACGCCATCGGGCAGACGCTGTTCGTCAACGACCTCGCGTTCACCGTCGTCGGCGTCATGCCGGCCTCGTTCTTCGGCGAGCGCGTCAGACGCGCGCCAGATCTGTGGGTGCCGCTCGCGTGGCAGCCGGACATTCAGCGGCGGCCGCCGGCGCGAGCGCGGACGAGCTACTACTGGCTGAGCCTCGTCGGCCGGCTCGGTCCGGGCCAGACGCGCGAGGCCGCCGAGGCCGCGGTCACGACGTCGTTGCGCCAGTTTCTGACGGCGCACGAAGAGGCGCCGATCGACGACGAGGCGCGGCGGCGCATCGAGAGCGTCCGCGTGGTGATGGCGGACGGATCGCGCGGCATCTCCAACGCACGGACCGACAGCACGCGCGTGCTGACGCTGCTCATCGGCGCCGTCGGCCTCGTGCTGCTCGTCGCATGCGCCAACGTGGCGACGCTCTTCCTCGCGCGCGCGGCAGCGCAACGATCGGAGACTGCGCTGCGACGTGCGTTGGGCGCCGGCCGCGGCCGGCTCATCCGCCAGAAACTGACCGAGAGCGCGCTCGTCGCGATCCTCGGCGCGAGCGCCGGTGTCGGCCTGGCCGCGTGGACCGCGCCGTTCCTGCTGCACGCGATCGTGCCGCCGAGCGCGCCGATCGCGGCGACCATCGACGGATCCATTCTCGGGGTGACGCTCGGCGTGACCGCGCTGGCTATCCTGCTGTTCGGCCTCGCTCCGGCGCTGCAAGCCGGTCGCGTCGACGCGCTCGCCGCCCTGCGATCGACGGCGCGTGGCAGCCGCCGGCGCCGTCGCGTGCTCGGCGTCGCCGAGCCGCTGGTCGTCGCACAAATCGCGCTGTCGCTCGTGCTGGCCGTCGGCACCGCCCTGCTCGTCAGAAGCCTGCTCGCGCTCGAGCACCAGCCGCTGGGCTTCGAGCAGGCGCGTGTGCTCGTCGCCCGTCTCGACGCGCGCCTCGCGGGTTACGCCCCCGCCGACGTTGGGACGTTCTATCGCCGGCTCTACGATCGCGTGGCCGCGCTGCCCGGCGTCGAGAGCGCGACGGTCGCGCGCTACAGTCCGTTCAGCGGGTCGAGCAGCGTGAGCACGGCCGACGTCGAAGGCTATCAACCGCAGCCTGGCGAGCGCATGGGGATCGAGATGATTCACGTCGGCCCGCGCTATCCGCAGACGCTCGGCATGCCGCTGCGCGGCGGTCGCGCGCTCGGGCTCGACGATCAGGCCGGCGGGCCGCTGACGGCCATGGTCAACGAGGCGTTCGTGCGCCGCTACTCGCCGTCGCGCTCACCGCTCGGCCATCACGTCAGCTTCGGCGACGACCGCAGCTACGAGATCGTCGGCGTCGTCGGCGATGCCCAGTTCCACGACGCGCGCCGGACGGCGTCGCCGATGGTGTTCACGTCGACGCTCCAGGAGACCGGCCAGTTCGCACTCGACTGCGAGCTCGAGGTGCGCGCGCGCGGCGATGCCGACGCCATGGCGCAGACGCTGCGGGAGGCCGTCGCAGCGGTCGACAGCCGTGTCGTGGTGACGCGCACGCGAACGCTGCGCGCGCAGGTGCTCTCGACGTTCGGCGCCGAGCGATCGGCGGCCGGCTGCATCGCCGCGTTCACAGGTCTCGCGCTGCTGCTCGCGGCCGTCGGCCTCTACGGTGTCGTCGCGAGCGGCGTCACGAGCCGGACGAAGGAGATCGGCGTGCGCGTCGCGCTCGGCGCGGCGCGCACGGACGTGCTGTGGCTGATCGTCCGCGAGACGCTCGTGCGTCTCGCGATCGGCCTCGCGATCGGCATGGCCCTCGCCGCCATCGCCTCACGCGCGCTGACGAGCCAGCTCTTCGGCGTGACGCGCGTCGATCCATGGTCGTATGCGACAGCCGCGCTCGTGCTCGGCCTCGTCGCCGTGCTCACGAGCGCGATCCCGGCGCTCCGCGCCGCGCGCATCGATCCGGCGAAGACGTTGCGGGCGGAATAGGCGTCGTAGCCCGTAGCCTGTGGCCCGTAGCCTTGTAGGGGCGGCCCCCGTGGCCGCCCGGCGTACAAAAAAAAGAGCGACGCGCCCGCGCGCGTCGCTCTTGCTATCGCCCGATGGCGATCAGCTACTCACACTTGGCCGCGGTCATCTTCAGCGAGCTGACCGAGAGCGACGGCGCGCCGCCGCCAGCCGCGGTCTTCTCCGTGCCGGTCACTTCGACCTGATGCGACACGTGCGGCGCGAAGTTGACGCCGCTGCCCGCCTCGAGCGTGTACTCGTCGGCGACCTTGTCCGGCGCGCTCGCGCCCGACGAGGCCTTGGCGTTCGTCAGCTTGAACGTATCGCCCGACTTGGCGACGCATCCGGACAACGTGACCTCAGACGACTTCTGCGCCGGAGCCGGGGCTGGCGCGGACGGCGACGCCGGCGGAGCCGGTGGCGCCGGAGCGTCCTGGGCGTGAGCGGCCAGGCCCCACGCGCCAACGGCAGCCGCCAGGAAACACGTCGAAATTACTTTTCTCATCACGAACCTCCTGATTGAGCGCTTCGAACTTCGAACGTCTCGATTCGAACGTCGAAAGGTTGGCTGGGGTTGAAGCAGACAAGAGCAAGGCCCGTGCCCATTCGAAAGCACCGGCGATCACATATAAGGAGATGGGCTGGGGCGCGCGTACCGCGGCGGAGTACCGCGATCTGAACTTCTTACACGCGCGATCGTGTCGTTCTGTCGCGATGGCTCAGCGGACGACGCGGATGCCGAGAAGCTTGCGCTCGGTGACGCCCTGGCTGGCCGCGACGAGCTCGATGACGTAGTCGCCGTCGGCCAGCGGGGCGATCGGGAGATCGACCGCCGCCATCAGACGATCGCCGTCGGGCCGCTCGGTCAGCGCCACGGACAGCGGCAGAGGCTGCCCACGCCGATCGAGCAGCCGCGCCGTGCGCTGATCCAACGCGCGCAGGACCGGCCATTCGACGTGCGCGCGCTCGGTGCGACGGAATTGTCGATCCGCGGCGGGCCGCAGCGGAGCGCGCAGCGACGTCGTCGCGCGGAACAGCAGCGGATCGCCGAGCACGACGCCTTCCGGCGATCGCACATCCATCGTCTCGGAGACCGCGTCGTCGCCGGTCGTCGCACGCACGGCGATGCGCACGGGACCGGCCGTCGCCGCCGCCGGCACGCGCACGAGCGCACCGCGCGCACCCGCATCGATCGACGCGCGTCCCTCGCCGATGCGGCGGCCGCCGGCGTCGTCGATCTGCACCGCCACGTTTGCGCCCTGCCGCCATCCCGGCGCAGCGACCTGGCGATCCGACAACTCCACCGCGACGAGCCATTCGCCGCCGACGCGCGCGCCGTTGACGTAGATCGGCGTCGACTCGCGCAGGCGGCCGAGCGGCCCGAGCGCGTCGTCGACGGGCAGCGTCGCGTTCGAGGGCGCGGACGCGGAGACGGCCGCGGGCGCGCCGGCGTCCGGCGCACGATAGCTCGATCGCGCGTGGACCTCGATATCCGGCCGGCGCATCTTCACCTCGATGCGCCGCAGACGGCCGTCTCGCTTCGTGTTCGTCGAGTAGTAGCCGATCAAGTAGTACGCGGACAGGTCGTCCGCGATGCGCCGCACGCCGCCGCCGATGTCGTTCGTGCTCACGATCGCCAGCCCGCCCGTCCCTTCCGCGATCGTGCGCAGGCTCGACACACGCTGCGTCAGATGCGCCATGTCGTTCACCAGCGCCCCGGACGCATCGTCGAAGACCGCGAGGCCGTTCATCGCGATCGGATAGGCGCTGACGTTGCGGCGATTGGCCTCGGCGATCAGATCGCGGAAACGTTTCGGCTGATCGAGGCCTGCGAGTCTCGTTGCCTCCGCCACGCACGACGCGAAGCCCACGCCTTCGGTGGATGACAGGCCGAGCTGGCCCTGTGGCGGCAGCGGATCGACGCCGCCACCGCCGTTGATCGGCCGTTCCCCTGGGCGCGGGATCCCGTCCCCCCGCATGCGCCGATCGCGCGGGATCGTGCTCAGCAGCGAGCGATCCTCGGAGAACAGACGCCAGCCGTCGGTGACGATCACGAGCGCCGTGCGCGCCTCGCGCAGGCTTCCGAGGTACTCGACGAGATCCCGCAGCGCGTTCAGGACTTCGTCTTCGCGGCGCCGCTCGATCAAGACCTCGTCGAAGAATCGCGACACGCCTTCGACGGTCACCATCCACGGCCATTCCCCGCTCGTGAGCTCCGTCACGTGAAAACACGCGGTCAACGCGTCCTCGCCGAGACTGTTGCGCGTGTTCGCGGTCCGCTGCCGCTCGCCCCACGTCCAGTGTGCCGCGAGCTGGTCTTCGACCGTGATGAGCTTGCGGCCCAGCGTCAGGCCCTGCGGCCGCATGTCCTGCGTCATGACGCCGAACAGATCGTCGGGCCCGACGATGCGATCGAGCAGATCGACGAGCGGCTTGCGCGTCGCGTGCGACTCGCCGACCGTCGTGTGCAGCGTGTCGAGAAACGTCACGAAGACGCGGCGATGCGGATCGGCGGCAAGCACGTTCATCTCGCCGGTCGTGCTCGGATCACGTTGGTCGGTGTCCCCGGCGCGCGGCTCGATGCGGACGAACTCGACGCGGTCGACGGCCTGAGGTTTGCCGTCCTCGAGGATCTGAAAATCCGCGGCGGTCAGGCCTTCGACGATGCGCCCGCCGCGACGCGGGTAGGCGTCGACGAGGACGAAGTTGACGCCCTCGCGAAACACGGGCGGCGTCGTCTGCGACGGCGACGGCGGCTGTTGCGCGACGAGCAGCGCGCTCGCCGTGCCGGCGAGCGCGCAGACGACGATCCACACACGCCGTACGCGCGATGTCGAGGGTCGCCCCATGGTGCGTGGCGACAATGTTATCGCGGCACGTGATTTCGGAGGGCCGAACCTTCAGGTTCGGCCGTCTCCGGCGGACCTGACGGTCCGCCCCTCCGGAGGAAGAGCGCCGGTCGCGGCGGCGATGTGGTACTGCATCATCGTCGCGATGCGCACGGCGCGCTGCTTGGCTTCGGTCGCCATCGGTCCCTCGAATAGATCGTCGACCGTGGCGTGGAACAGGCTCACCCAGCGATCGAACTCGCGCGCCGTGAGCGGCGTCTGCTGCGCGAGCAGCAGGTGGACGGCCAGCGGATTCCCCTTGAAGCCTGGCACGCCGAACAGCACGGAGTCCCAGAACGCGTACATCTTGGGCAGGTGCGCGGCCCAGTTCACCTTCGCGATGTCGTTGAAGATCGGGCCGATGCAATCGTCGGCGCGGACGCGTGTGTAGAACTCGTCGACGAGGCGCGCGACGCCGGCGCCGGGCGTGAGATCGGAGCTCGTGCTCATGCAAACCTCGGGGTGGGTTGTCCCAACTTCTGGCTTCGACGTTCGACTACGCTCACGTCGCCCCGAGCTTGTCGAGGGGCGAACTTTGATCTCCCGACGCGCATGTCGAGCCGCTTCACACGCGCGGTCCACTGCGGGCGCGCGACGAGATCGGCGAGCGTGGATCGATTCAGCGTGTCGAAGAACGCGTCGAAGGCGTCGCGCAGCACGCCCTTGAGGCCGCAGGCGGGCGCGAGCGGGCACGCGTTCTGTTCGCGCGCGAAGCACTCCACGAGCGCGAGCGTGCCTTCCGTCCGGCGCACCACGTCGCCCACGTGGATCTCGTCCGGCGGCTGCGCCAGGCGGAATCCGCCGGTGCGCCCACGCGTCGTCTCCAGATATCCCAGCGCCTGCAGCCGGTGCACGACCTTGACGACGTGATGACGCGAGACGCCGAATGCGGAAGCCACGTCCGACGTCAGACAGCGATCGCCCCTGACAGCGGCGTAGATGAGGACGCGCAGGCTGTAATCGGTGAAAGCGTTAAGTTGCATATGAGATGCAAGTTTATACTGGCTTACGGCTTACGGCTTACGGCTTACGGCTTATGGCCTACGGCCTACGGCTTACGGCTTGGATTACCGATTTTCCGGTTGCGCAGGGACTACGGGTGCTGGCCGCAGATCCGCGGACTGCGGACTGCAGACTGCGGACCGCGGACCGCAGCCCGAAAGGAGCTGACGATGGCTGCACGCACGACGGTGCGGATCAAACGCGTCTACGATCCGCCGGCGAAGACGGATGGGCTGCGCATTCTCGTGGATCGTCTCTGGCCGCGCGGCCTCTCGCGCGCGGCCGCGGCGCTCGACGACTGGATGCCGGAGGTGGCGCCGTCGGCCGCGCTTCGCACGTGGTTCGGCCACGATCCGGCGCGCTGGACGGCGTTCCAGCAACGCTACCGCCGCGAGCTCGCCGCCAATCCCGACGCCGTCCGCGCCCTTGCCGCGCGCATCCGCGGCCACCGCGCGACGCTGCTCTTCGGCGCCAAGGACGTCGAGCGCAATCAGGCGGTGGTGGTGCGGGACTATCTGATGAAAGACGGTGTATCTCGCTAGCGCACTATCGCACTATCGCACTATCTGGCATCGGGTTATCTCGCTATCTGCCTTCCATCGGGTTATCGCGCTATCTGCCTGTCGCGCTGGCTCACAGACAGGCCGATGAGATCGTCCGATAGCGAGATGGGGAGGCAGATAGCCAGATAGCCCGATATCAGATAGTGCGATAGGGCGATAGCGAGATAGTGAGATACAAGCGTCACCGCCTGCCCATCAGCTCCACCTGAATCGAGACGTGCTGGATCTCCTGTCGGTGGAAGGTCGCGCGCGTGTAGCGGCCGAAGATGCCGATGGCGACACGCGGCGTCTCGATGACGTCCAGGCCGACCGCCGCGTTGAAGCCGGGCGACCAGTCGCGCGTGATGGTCGTGGAGACGTTCGTCGGCGGCTTGTACCCGAGCATCGACGCGCCGCCGCCGGCTTCGGCCCACAGACAGCGCGTCAGCCACACGCGCGCCGATGCGTGAATGTCCCCCGTCCCCCAATGCCCATCGTCGTCGCTGTCGCTGAAGTTCTGATCCCAGAACGCGAGCAGCGCGACGCGCTCGCGATAGCGCGCGCCGACGGTCAGCGCCAGCGTGCCGATCGCGCGATCGTCGGGCGGTGCGACGCCGGACGGCAACGCCGCGGCTGCGAACGTACCGCTCGTAAGCCGCTTCCCGCCGCCCGCGGAGATGCCGTAGAGCAGCGACACGTCGCGCGTTTGCGCCAAGGCCGATGTGGCCGTGAGCATGCAGACGAACGCGAGCGCGATGCGAAGCACGCGACTGTGGTTCACCATGGAGACATGGAGCACATGGAGAAGAGGACGAGTCGCGCGACCTGGCGCGCCAGGTCGCCGGTCTCCATGCCCTCCATGGCTCCATGTGAACATCGCGCGTGGAGCGGCTACCTCTTCAGTTCCAGGCTGATCGCCAGCTCGAAGTACTCGGGCCGGATCGGCTCGCCCAGGCGCACGCCGTTGATGAAATAGGTCGGCGTCGACCTGATGCCCAGGACGCCGCCGTCTGCGACATCGCGCCGGATCTCGGGCAGCACCCGTGCGTACTCCGCGTCGAAGCTCGTCACGCCCGCGATGCGCTGCGCCGCGTCGCGCACGGCCGCCGGCGACGTGCCCTGGTTCGCGTAGAGCCACGCGATCATCTCGTCGCCCTTGCCGCGCGCCTTCGCGATCCGCGCGGCCGCCGACGCGTTGCACGACGCCTCGTGGCCCGGAATGGTGGACGAGGTGTTGAAGTTGCACAGCGAGTTCCACGGCCAGTCCTTGACGACGTACTTGACGGCGCCAGGGTTGGACTTCGCGAGCCTGTCGAAGATCGGCTTGTACATCTGCTCCGACTGCCGGCACGACGGGCACTCGTAGTCGTTGAACTTGACGACGACGACCTTGGCGCCAGCCGCGGGAATGCCGAGATCGACCCGCGGCTGCTGCGCCCACGCCTGCGCGAAGTTCGCCTGCGCCTCGGCGGAAATGGTGCCCTGCGCGGCGGCGGGGACGAAGGACGCGAGCACGAGACCGGCCAGCATCACGAGCGCGGCCGCGAACGGGAGACGGATGCGAGGAAGCATGGACAAGTTGTACTACGGCTGTGGGCGACTTGTCCGCCGTAGCCTTTGGCAAAGGCGTACGGCGGCAGATGATCCGATGATCCGACGACCAGATGCCCGATGGCCTCATCGGCTACACTTGCCTGACGATGAGGCAGCCGTGACTAGGACGGTCGAAGCCATGATCGACGAAAAGGAACGCGAGGCTGCCCCGTCCGAAGACTGGAACTGGCTCGAGGAGGACGAGGCGTGGGCATACCTGCAGCCGGCGCGATAGTGCTCGATGAGCGCCGAACCTCTCGTCGACGTCGTCTTCACGGAGCACGCACGCCTCGAAATGGCGCACCGGCTCATCGACGAGGAGATCGTTCGTAGAGTCCTTGCGAATCCAGAGCAGCGTTTCGAGGTCCGGCCAGGCCGGCATGTCCTGCAATCGCGTGTAGTGGCGAGCGGCTCAGAAAAGGCGTACCTCGTCCGAGTCTTCGCCGATGTCGATCGGGTGCCAGGCGCGATCGTGACCGTCTATCGGACGAGTCGGATCGCGAAGTACTGGAAGGAGACACCATGAAAGTGTCGTACGACGAAACGACGGATACGCTGAGCGTCGTGCTCAAGGCAGACGCACGTGTCGTCGAGAGCGATGAGGAGAAGCCTGGCGTCATCCTCGACTACGACGCCAACGGCGATCTCGTCTCTCTCGAGATTCTCGATGCCTCCCGTCGGGTCAGCGACGCCCGCCGGATCGAGTACGAGACCGTCGGAGCCAAGTAGGGATTAGAGGTTCTGGGTTTCCGGATTCTCAGGCGGCCACAAGGGTCGCCCCTACGGCGGATTCCCGAACCGCGGAACCATCGGAACCATCGGAACCCGGAACCCGGAACCCGCGGAACCGCAGAACCCTGGAACCCCAGAACCCGCGTACAACGATCGAGGCTCGGACCGGCACATACGGCCGGCCCGAGCCTCGCGTGTTGCCCGAAACGATGACTACTGGATCGGGGAGACCGTGCCAGCGGTAGCCAACGGCTGCGTCGGAACCTGGTCCTGCACGCCGGCCGTATCCTGGAACACCGTCATGTTCTCGTCGACGGCGAACCCGCGGGTGCCCGTCGAGCCGATCGCGACCGCTGCCGCCGTCGCGTAGAACCCGGCGTTGGTCGCCTGCGTGTTGCAGTCCGTGATCGTCGAGGCGCCAGCCGTGCCCGCGACCATGTCCAGGTTGTACCCGCTCTTCACGATCGGGCTAGCCTGGTTGAACTCCGCGGAGATGAACCCCTGGCCGCCTCCCGGAGGCGCGTCGGCCAGGATGTCGTAGCTGGACGCGTACGCGCCGTTGCCGCACGCCGCCGAATACGACACCTGCGACGACGTCGTCGTGCGCAGCGAGGCGATCGCCGACGTCTCGTTGCCCGTCATGCGCGCGCGCAGCAGGCCCGGCACCGCGATGGCCGCGATGATGCTGATGATCGCGACGACGATCAGCAGCTCGATGAGCGTGAAGCCCTGCTCTGATTTGCCCTTCATGTGTGCTCTACTCCCTATCCCTGAAATGTAAGTGCCTGTCCTCTGTACCGCGGCCAAATCTCTTCGGCTGCTCCGCATCCATCCTCGGGCCGCGCGTGCTCCAGATAGCAACCCGGGTACCAGAACCAGCCCACAAGGCCATCGTACCGCTAAGTCCTTGTGTGCCGCCGAGTTCCCGGGGTCTGTCCCCCGTCCGTCCTTCCCCGCATCCCCTTCGAGGCCGGCGCGGGATCACAGCCCGCGTGCCCGCCGCACATTCCTGAATACAGACGCCGCGCTACGACAACTGGCTGATCAGGTCGAACAGCGGCATGTACATCGCGATGACGATGCCGCCGACGATCACGCCCAGGAAGCAGATCATGATCGGCTCGAGCAGCGTCAGCATGCCGGCGATCGCGACGTCGACTTCGTCCTCGTAGAAGTCGGCAATCTTGCCGAGCATCGTGTCCAGGGCGCCCGTGCTCTCGCCGGCGCCAATCATCTGCGCGACCATCGGCGGGAACAGCCCGGTGCTCCGCAGCGGCTGCGCGATCGACTCGCCGCGCTCGATCTTCGA
>CAZNMF010000384.1:0-2395 GCA_964573795.1 uncultured Solibacteraceae bacterium | reverse complement strand
ATTATTTGCGATACGTTCAGGAATACGCAAAAAATGGAATCCATATCGACTATCTGAGCCTGTTTAACGAGCCGGAAATCGGATATACCAAGATCCCTTACGATCAAATCCGAGATCTCTTGAAGAACCACGTCGGGCCTCTCTTTCGGGAATTGGGCTTAAACACCCAGCTGCAAATGAGTGAAGATCCACGCAGAAGGACTGCCCGAAAATCCTATCCCATCATCTTGGACGATCCGGAAGCCCGGAAATATTTGACCACGATTCCGTATCACGGGTACGACTTCACGAAATTCGGTAAACGCCCGACTCGAGGAAGCGGATACGATTATTCTGAATTTATTCCCATTGTTGAGTTCCACAAGATGTATCCCGATTTGCAGTTGTGGATGTCTGAGGTGTGCTATTGGAATGACGGAACTCCATGGGCGAAACCGTTGCCACGACATGAGTTTGAAGACGGCGATTTTTGGGGCCGGCAGATCATGGCGGATATCAAGGCGGGGTCTTCTGGATGGACGTATTGGAACATGATTCTGGACCAGGACGGTGGTCCGGCGCTGGTATCTCCAATTCATAGGAACCCACCCAACAATCAACAACAACCGCTTGTCATCATTGACCGCAAGACGAAAAAGGTCACATATACCGGAGCATTTTACTATTTGGCGCACTTCAGCAAGTATGTTCGTCCTGGATCGGTGCGAATCGAGACTATTGGCGAAACCAAGGACTATCTTGCCGATGTTCAATCCGATGTTCAGGTGGTGGCTTTTCATCGCCCGGATGGCAACTATGTCGCCCAGCTTATCAATAGCCGAGAGTCCTCGGTGAAATCGGGACTCATTTGGAAAAACAAATCTGTCACCGTAGAACTTCCGCCAATCTCGATTACAACGTTGGTTTGGAAGTAACCGATGTGCTTGCGTTCTGCCAAGCCCTCCGCGGTGCGGTGGCGAATTGTAGCACTGCTGGTGGCCTTCAGCATTGTGAACTATCTGCTGCGGGTCAATCTCACCATTGCCGGCAAGCCGATCATGCAGGAGGTCCAGCTGAGTGCGGTACAGCTGGGCTGGATCTTTTCTGCATTTCTGTTCTCTTACACAGCGTTCATGGTGCCGGCGGGTGTGTGGGCAGACCACATCGGAGTGCGGCGGGCGCTGGCCATCGCTGGCATGAGCTGGGGCATACTCACGGTATTGACAGCGTATCTGCCGGGAAAACCATTCCTGTCCAGCATCGGCGTAATTGGGACGTTCCTTGCGCTGCGGTTGCTGTTCGGGATCTGTTCGGCACCGACGTATCCCGGCGCCGGGCGGGCAATTGCCCAGTGGATGCCGAGATCGGAAAGGGCGCTGGCCAATGCAGCGGTGATCGCGGGATCGTTGCTGGGTTCTGCAATTACGGCGCCCCTGATCTCATTACTCATGGTGCGGGTGGGATGGCGCCAAGCGTTGATGTTGACATCCATTGTGGCCCCGCCGCTGGTGTTGTGCTGGTGGTTGTATGCAGAAGATTCCCCGCTGCGGCATCGCGCGGTGAACCAGGAAGAACTGGTCATCATTGGGGCGTCCAAACAAAGTGAAGGCCCGAAGTTTGTAGGTTCCGGCTGGACGATAGTTTTGCGCAGCGGGCAGGCGTGGCGGTTGTTTCTGATCTATGGCTTGGAATGTTATCTAGGCTACATCTTTATATGGTGGTTCTTTATCTATCTGGTGGAAGTCCGAAAGTTTGTGGTGGTGCAGGGCGGTTTTGCGGCGGCCTTGCCCTTTGTGATGGGGACCTTGAGCACGCCCCTGGCCGGAGCGCTGAGTGATCGCATGGTGTTGCGCTTGGGAGCGCGGCGCGGGCGGATGATTGTTCCGGCGGTGTCGTTAGCCGTGGCGGCAGTGCTGGCGATTGTAGGCGTGCAGGTGCAGAATGCCTGGCTCGGAGTGGTGATTCTGTCTGTGGGCGCGGCATTGTGTTGGGCAAATGAGGGGCCGGTTTGGGCGGGGGCCATCGACATTGCTTCCGTACATACGGTCGGCGCGGCGGGAGGCTTCCTGAATGCGGGTAGTAATCTTGGCGGCGCCCTGGCCGCTTTGCTGACACCTTGGATTGTGAAGGAGGCGGGTTGGTTTACGGCTTTTGCGGTAGGCAGTGTGTGTTCATTCCTGGCAGCGTTGTTGTGGTTGGGATTTGATCCGAGCAAGCCGATTGGGGTTGCTGCAGAATGGACTGGGAAGAACTCGGAAGCTCTGTCCCCACTGATTTCAGGTTCCAATGGCAGTCAGCCGTGATGAACCTGCCCATCATCTTAAATGCACAAATGGAGTTCCCGGACTTGTAAGAGTTCTCTGATGAATTGTCTAAATTCCGAAAGCGGGCCAAGGCATCGTTTTCGGACTATTCG
>CAZNMF010000383.1:0-1673 GCA_964573795.1 uncultured Solibacteraceae bacterium | reverse complement strand
CGCTTTCAGTTCGATCGGCTGCCTGCGGGCCGGTACCTGCTCAGCGCCGAGAAGCCCGCGTACGTTCGCATGGCGTACGGCGCGACTCGATTCGCACAGCCAGGCACGCCGATCGTTCTTGGCAGCGCCGACCGCGCCGGCAGCTATCGCATCGTCACGTTCAAAGGCGGCGTGCTTGCAGGGGCGATTGCGAATGCGCGCGGCACGCCAGTCCCCGGAGCGACAGTCGCCGCACTCCGCCGTGTGGTTCGCGATGACGGCACGATCGCGGCGTCGACGCTCTCGCCGGCGGCCGCGGGAGACGGCGCGACGTTGACGGCTCGCACGGACGGCCGCGGCGAGTTTCGACTGTTCGGCCTGCCGCCGGGACGCTACGTGCTGCAAGCCGCGCTGCCGGCGAGTCTGACGCCTCCGCACGCCATCGCGCGCGGGTTCTATCCATCGGCGATCGTCGCGCTCGACGCGCAAGTGCTCGTCGTCGACGAACGGACGGAGATCTCCGGTCTCGTCTTCGCGCCGCCAGTCGTCCGCGTCGCGTCCCTTGCCGGTCGCATATCCGCGCCTTCCGACGTGCTGACATCCGCGCGCCTCGTCCTCCAGCCGGAATTCCCAGGAAGAAGCGAAACCACGGCTGGCTCCGCCGGCGAGTTCACATTCGAGGGTGTGCCGGAAGGCGCGTATACCGTCGAGGCGAGGGCCCTCGTCACAGCCGACTCGCGAGCAGCGCAGCCGCGACATCGCGTATGGGGCCGCGCCGAGACGTTCATCACGACGAGCGGCGAGACTCGCGTGGACGTGGCGTTGCGGACGGGCCTCGATCTCCCGGTGACCGTCGTCGTGCAGGGCGCCGCCGGACGCAACGAGAGACCGTCGACGATCGACGTCGCGCTCCAGCCGCTCCGGCCATGGCAGCAGGAGCCCGCGATCGTGGCGACCACGACCACGCGGAGTCTGACGCTGCGCGACGTGGCGCCGGGACGTTATGCCCTGTCGGCGAAAGGGTCGGATGCGGCCGGCGTCGATCTCGGATGGCGCGTCATGAAGATCGTCGTCGATGGCCGTGACGTGACGGACGCGGACGTCGCGATCCCTGACACGGGCGCGTCGGTGGTCGTGACGATGACAGATGAGGTGCAGACCATTGACGGCCGCCTGATCCTTCCCGCGGGCGGGCCGGCCGTCTCGACGACGGTCATCGTCTTTCCGGCGGATCGTCGATTCTGGCTCCCGCGATCGCGGCGCCTCGCGGTCGCGCGCCCCGGCACGGACGGCCGATTCGCCTTCACGAGCCTGCCGGCTGGCGACTATCGGATGATCGCGCTGCTCGATCCGGACATGGAACGGATCGCGGATCCCGCGTTCCTCGAAACGCTGGTGCCCGCGTCATTCGC
Organism: uncultured Solibacteraceae bacterium; assembly: GCA_964573795.1. GTDB lineage: Bacteria > Acidobacteriota > Vicinamibacteria > Vicinamibacterales > SCN-69-37 > CAZNMF01. The sequence goes on along the minus strand of CAZNMF010000383.1, from coordinate 282 downwards.
GGTCACGCTCGCACCCGGCGAGCACAAGACGCTGGACCTCCGCACGGCTAACTAAGGGGGAATAGTTCGAAGTTCGAAGTTCGAAGTTCTCGAGATGCCTACGCGGGCGCGAGCTTCGCGTCGACCAACGTTCTGACGCGGTGCACGACCTCGTCGATCGGGACGTCCGTCGTGTCGATGTAGACGGCGCCCGGCGGGACGACGAGCGGCGACGCGGTGCGCGTGCTGTCGGTCCTGTCGCGGGCGGCGAGCGCTTCGGCGACCTGCTGGACGCCGGCCGTC
>CAZNMF010000382.1:0-1686 GCA_964573795.1 uncultured Solibacteraceae bacterium | reverse complement strand
CGCTTTCAGTTCGATCGGCTGCCTGCGGGCCGGTACCTGCTCAGCGCCGAGAAGCCCGCGTACGTTCGCATGGCGTACGGCGCGACTCGATTCGCACAGCCAGGCACGCCGATCGTTCTTGGCAGCGCCGACCGCGCCGGCGGCTATCGCATCGTCACGTTCAAAGGCGGCGTGCTTGCAGGGACGATTGCGAATGCGCGCGGCACGCCAGTCTCCGGAGCGACAGTCGCCGCGCTCCGCCGTGTGGTTCGCGATGACGGCACGATCGCGGCGTCGACGCTCTCACCGGCGGCCGCAGGAGACGGCGCGACGTTGACGGCTCGCACGGACGGCCGCGGCGAGTTTCGACTGTTCGGCCTGCCGCCGGGACGCTACGTGCTCGAAGCCGCGCTGCCATCGAGTCTGACGCCCCCACACGCCATCGCGCGCGGCTTCTATCCATCCGCCGTCGTGGCGCACGACGCGCAGGTGCTTGTCGTCGACGAGCGGACGGAGCTGTCCGGCCTCACCTTCTCGCCACCGGTCGTCCGCGTTGCTTCTCTTACGGGTCGCATCTCCGCGCCTTCGGGCGCGTTGACGTCTGCGCGCGTCATTCTCCAGCCGGAATTTCCCGGGCGAGGCGAAACCACCGCCGGCCCAACGGGCGAGTTCACCTTCGACGGCGTCGTGGAAGGCGCGTATGCCGCCGAAGCGAGGGCCGCCGTGGCAGCCGATTCGTCGGCAGCCCAGCCACGACGTCGCGTGTGGGGACGCGCGGAGGCGTTCGTCACCGCGAACGGCGACAACCACATCGACTTGGCCTTGCGTCCTGGTCTCGATCTGCCGGTGAACGTCGTGCTCCAGGGCGCGGGACGCGACGCGGAACCATCGAGGATCGAAGTCGCGCTCACGCCGCTCCGGCCATGGCAGCAGGAACCGGCCATCGTCGCCACGACGACCGCGCGCCGGCTGACGCTACCTGATGTGGCGCCCGGCCGCTATGCCCTGTCGGCGAAGGCGTTGGATGCGGCCGGCATCGATCTCGGATGGCGCATCATGACGATCGTCGTCGACGGCCGTGACGTGACGGACGCGGATCTCGCGATCCCTGACACGGGCGCCTCGTTGGTCGTGACGATGACGGATCAGGCGCAGATCATCGACGGGCGCCTGATCGTCCCTTCAGGAGGGCCGGCGGTCTCGATGACGGTCGTCGTCTTTCCTGCGGATCGCGAGCTGTGGCGTCCGCAGTCGCGTCGTCTCGCGATCGCGCGACCGGCGACCGACGGCCGATTCGCCTTCACGAGCTTGCCGCCCGGCGACTATCGGATGATCGCGCTGCTCGATCCGGACATGGAACAGATCGCGGATCCGGCGTTCCTCGAGACGCTGATGCCCGCGTCATTCGCGGTCTCGCTCGCGCCCGGCGTGCACAAGACGCTCGACCTCCGCACGGCCAACTAAGGGGGGAATAGTTCGAAGTTCGAAGTTCGAAGTTCGAAGTTCGAAGTTCTCGAGATCGCCTACGCGGGCGCGAGCTTCGCGTCGACCAACGTTCTGACGCGATGCACGACCTCGTCGATCGGGACGTCCGTCGTGTCGATGTAGACGGCGCCCGGCGGGACGACGAGCGGCGACGCGGTGCGCGTGCTGTCGGTCCTGTCGCGGGCGGCGAGCGCTTCGGCGACCTGCTGGACGCCGGCCGTC
>CAZNMF010000381.1:0-13815 GCA_964573795.1 uncultured Solibacteraceae bacterium | reverse complement strand
GAGAATCACGAGGCTGCGGCTCGTCGCCGCGTGCAGGATCGCCGCGGTCTCCTGCATCTCCACCATGAACGTCGACTGGCCGCGCGCGATGTTGTCCGACGCGCCGACGCGCGCGAACACGCGATCGACGACGGCAAGCTTGGCGTTGCGTGCGGGCACGAAGGAGCCGGCCTGCGCGAGCACGGCCAAGAGCGCCGTCTGCCGCAGGAACGTGGACTTGCCGCCCATGTTCGGGCCGGTGAGGATGATCACCTGCCGCGTCGTGCCGTCGAGCTGGACGTCGTTCGGCACGAACGCGTCGTTGACGTGCCGCTCGACGACGGGGTGGCGGGCGTCGATCGCTTGGAACTCGTCGCCATCGTGCAGGAACGGCTTCGTGAAATTGGCGGCGGCGGCCGTATCGGCGAGCGCGGCGAGCACGTCGAGCGTCGCGATCGCGCGCGCCGTGTCGAGCACGCGTGGCGCCTCGGCGGCGACGCGCTGCCGCAGCCCCTCGAACAGCTCGATCTCGCGTGCGACGATGCGCTCGTCGGCGCCGAGGACCTTGTCCTCGAACTCCTTGAGCGCCGGCGTGATGTAGCGCTCGCCGCCGGCGATCGTCTGCTTGCGGATGTAGTCGTCCGGCACGCTGCCGAGGTTCGATTTCGAGATCTCGATGTAGTAGCCGAAGACGCGGTTGTAGCGGACCTTCAGCGACGCGATGCCCGTGCGCGCGCGTTCCGCTTCCTCCAGCGCCGCAATCGACGTCTTGCCGCCGCGGCTGATCCCGCGCAGCTCGTCCAGCTCGGCGTCGACGCCGTCGCGAATCAGCCCGCCGTCGCGCGCGACCGCCGGCGGCTCCTCGACGAGCGTCGTCGTGACGAGGTCCCGCACGTCGGCAAGCTCGTCGATCTCGGCGGCGAGGCTGCGGACGAGCGGGGCCTGGAGATCGGCGGCAATCGTCCGGACGCGCGGGAGCAGGCGCAGCGAGTCGGCGAGCGAGGCGAGATCGCGCGGCCCGGCCGTGCCGAGGGCCACGCGCGAGACGAGGCGCTCGAGATCGTGCACCGATCGCAGCGCGTCGCGCATCTTGCCGCGCTCGGCGGATCGGAACGCGAAGTCCTCGACGGCATCGAGGCGATCCTGGATCCGCGCGATCGTCACGAGCGGCCGCACCAGCCACTGCCGCAGCATCCGCCCGCCCATCGGCGTCACCGTGCGATCGATCGCCTCGAGCAGCGATCCGGCGCGTCCGCCTTCGACGCCTTCGACGACGTTCAGATGGCGCAGCGTGACGGGATCGATCTGCACGGTGTCCGAGCCGGCGCGGAAGGCGATGTCGCGCACGTGCGTCAGCGCGGTCCGCTGCGTCTCGGCCAGATAGGCGAGCAGCGCGCCGGCCGCGCCGACGGCGGCGGGCGCGCGCTCGAGCCCGTGTCCGGCGAGCGAGGCCGTCTGCAGCTGCGTGCACAACGTGTCGCGGCCGCGCACCGGATCGAACGTCCAGGCCTCGACGCGCGTCACGCGGCAGCCCGGCAGCGTGGCGACGAGCGCGTCGATCGAGGCGTTGTCGAGCCCGTCTGGCGCCAGGATCTCGCGCGGCCGAATCAGCGCGATCTCGGCCGCGAGCGCGTCGTGCGCCTGCGCGCCCGCGCACTCCGCGCAGGCGAACTCGCCGGTCGACACGTCGAGCCATGCCACGCCCCACGGGGCCGTCGGCGAGGCGGCCGGCGCGATGGCGGCGAGGAACGCGGGCTCGCGCGCGTCGAGATACGCGGCGTCGGTGAACGTCCCCGGCGAGACGACGCGCGTGACCTCGCGCTTGACGACGCCCTTGGCCTTTCGCGGATCCTCGACCTGATCGCAGATCGCGACGCGATAGCCCTTCTTCACCATTCGCGCGAGATACGTGTCGAGCGCGTGGTGCGGCACGCCGCACATCGGGATCGCGGTGCCGTGCGCGTCCTTGGCGCGCGAGGTCAGCGTCAGCTCGAGCACGCGCGACGCGGTGAGCGCGTCCTCGTAGAACATCTCGTAGAAGTCGCCCATGCGAAAGAACACGATCGCATCGCGATGCTGGCGCTTGACGTCGAGATACTGGCGCATCGCCGGCGTCGCCGTGGCGGCCGTGGGCGGTGTGGATGGCGAGGAAGCGGTCACGGACGACAATCGCGAGATGACGCGCGGGAGCGAAGCCGGAACACGCGCGAGTATAACATTGCGGTGATGGTCGTCCTGGCGGTCGAAACGGTCACGCGCGCGGGCAGCCTCGCCATCTGCGACGAGCGCGGCTGCGATGCGCGCGTGGGCGATCCATCGCGCACGCACGGCGAGCGGCTGCCGGCCGAGGCCATCGACTGGCTCCGCGAGCACGGCCGCGCGCCCGCCGACGTCGACCTGCTCGCCGTCGTCACCGGTCCCGGATCATTCACCGGCATGCGCATCGGCATCGCCGCCGTGCAGGGCATGGCGCTCGCCGCGCACCGCCGCGTCGTCGGCGTGCCGACGCTGCAGGCGCTGGCGGCCGCGTGGCTGCTGACGCGCGTCGAGCCCGGCCTGATCGTGCCCTGTCTCGACGGCCAGCGCGGGGAAGTGTTCGCCGCGGCGTATGCGTTCGACGGCGCGGCGCCGATCGAGCGATTGCCGGAAGCGATGGCGCCCGTCGTCGGGACGCCGGCCGACGTCGCCGATCGTCTGGCCGTGCTCGTCAACGCGCAGCCGGACCGGCCGATCGTGATCGTCGGCGACGGCGCGACGCGCTATCAGCCCGTGTTCACGGATCGCTTCGCGGGCGCCGTGATCGCCGACGCCCCGATGACCTTGGCCGCGGCGGCGGGGCACCTCGCGCTGCGCCGGCCCGAGCTGGCGGGCGCGCCGCACGCCTTGCGGCCGATCTACGTCCGGCGGCCGGACGCCGTCATGGCGCGCGAGCGCGCGGGCGTGCGCGCGCCCGCATCGGCGCCGGCGGATCTGTCGATTGCGCGCGCGGCGGGCGCCGACGACCTGAAAGCCGTCGAAGCGCTGCAGCAGCAGACCTTCACGAATCCGTGGGGCGTCGACGCGATCCGCTGGGAGCTCGAGAACACCGACGTCGCCCGGTTGTACGTCGCGCGCGAGCCCGGCGGCGCGCTCGTCGCGTACTGCGCGTGCTGGGTGATCTTCGACGAGCTGCACATCAACAGCTTCGCCGTCGACCCGGCGTGGCGCCGGCGCGGCATCGCGCGGCAGGTGCTGGCGCGCGTGCTCGAGGAAGCCGCGTCGAGCGGCGTGCGTGCGGCGACCCTCGAGGTCCGGCGCTCGAACGTCGCGGCGCGCGCGCTCTACGAGGGGCTGGGCTTTCAGGTCGAAGGTACCCGCCGGGACTACTATCAGGAGCCGCGCGAAGACGCCCTGATCCTGTGGAACCGCGCGCTCGACTCGATGGCCGGCGCCGCCGCCCGTTCGGCGCGTCCGTAATTTCGTCACGGGCGCTGGATCTGTGCTACCGTGCGCGTCAGCGGCCACCGGCCGTTGACCCTCACAACGGGGCGCGCACCCCGGGCAGCAAGGAGGCGGAGCATGGCACAGGCGCAGCTCCCAACCGACGACGTAAAAGCGGTGCTGCTTCAGACCGACGACGGGTTTCGTCAGTTGGTCCTGGAGCATCACGATCTCGACGAACGCATCCGACAGTTGTCCAGCCTCTCGTTTCTCTCCGACGCCCAGCAGTACGAAGAGCACCACCTCAAGAAGCAGAAGCTCGCGCTCAAGGACCGGATCGAAGCCGTCGTCCGCGAGCGCGGCGCGGTCGGCTCGTCCTGATCGCGTAGACTGACAAGGGTTCGGACGCGCGCGACGCGTGGTCGCGCGCGTCTTCGACCCTGGCTCCGGCTCGCCTCGCGTGAAAATCGACTCCGCCGCGTTCCCCTTCGTCGCGCTCGCCGCCGTTCCCGCGATTCTCGCCGCCTGGCTGCTGCCGGGCTGGGTCGCGCTCGCGCTCGTCGCGCTGCCCGTCGCGATCGCGCTGTTCTTCCGCGATCCGCGGCGATCGGCGCCGGCCGACGTCGAGGCCGTCCTGTCGCCGGCCGACGGTCAGGTGATGCACGCGGGACCCGCGCGGCCGGATGAAGCGCCGCCGGGCACGTGGCAGCAGGTGACGATCTTTCTCTCGCTGCTCGACGTGCACATCAATCGGACGCCGGTTGCCGGACGCGTCACGCGCGTCGAGTACCGGCCCGGGACGTTCCATGCCGCGTTCAAGGCCGAGGCCCATCGCAACGAGCAGTCGGAAATCTGGCTCGACCACGATGGTGTCATAGTGGTCGTCCGCCAAGTCGTCGGCGTGCTCGCGCGCCGCGTCGTCTGTCGCGTGGCGGCGGGCGACCGGCTCGAGGCGGGTCAGCGGATCGGCCTGATGAAGTTCGGATCGAGAATGGACGTGTTCGTGCCGCCGGCGGCGACGATCCTCGTCAAGGCCGGCGATCGGGTGCGGGCGGGCGAGTCGATCGTCGCGCGTCTGTCTGGGGAACGGAAGGGGTGAGCGACGTGGAGCCGCATCGATCGAGCGTCGACGACCGGCAGTTCCGGCGCGGCATGTACCTCCTGCCGAGCATCATCACGATCGGCAACATGTTCTGCGGCTACGCGTGCATCGTGTTCGCGATGCAGAACGATCTGGTGAAGGCGGCGCCGTTCATCGGCTTCGCAGTCGTGCTGGACATGCTCGACGGGCGCATCGCGCGCATGACGAACACCGCGAGCGCGTTCGGCCTCGAGCTGGACTCGCTCGCCGACATCGTGTCGTTCGGCCTCGCGCCGGTCGTGCTCGCGTTCGCCTGGGGCCTATCGGATCTCGGCCGCATCGGCTGGGCGGCCGGCTTCGTCTATCTGACCGCGGCGGCGATGCGGCTGGCGCGCTTCAACATCCAGTCGCCCGTGCAGACCGACAAGCGCTTCTTCGTCGGGATGCCGTCGCCGCCGGCCGCGGGCGTCGTCGCGTCGACGGTCTACCTCTGGCCGTACCCGCCGAGCGGGGGACCGCAGGCGGTGGCGGCCGTGCTGCTCGTCCTGATTCCTGCGGCCCTGATGGTCAGCACGATCCGGTTCCGCAGCTTCAAGACGATCAACTTCGGCTGGACGCCGTCCTACATCAAGCTGATCGTCGTCGCCGGGCTCATCGCGTTCGTCGCGACCGAGCCGCGCGTGACGCTCGTGATCCTGGCGTACGGCTATCTGCTCTCCGCGTTCATCGAGATGGCCGTGCAGCGGCTTCGTCTCCACCGCGAGGGGGCTCCGCCTGCGGCAGGACCAGCGTAACGCGCGTGCCGCGGCCGGGCGTGCTGGCCATCGCGATCGATCCCCCGTGCCGCTCGACGTGACGCTTCGCATTGGCGAGCCCCAGACCTGAGCCTCCGGTCTTCGTCGAGAAGTACGGCTCGAAGGCGCGCGCCAGCGCGGCCGGTTCCATCCCCACGCCCGTGTCGGCGATCTCGATCGTCACGTCGCGATCGCCGGCGGAGGCGCGCACCGTCAGATCGCCGCCATTCGGCATGGCCTGCACCGCGTTCTCGATCAAGTTGGTCAGCGCGCGCCCGATGAGCGTGCGATCGACCGCGACGGCCGGCAGCGTCTCCGGCACGTCGACGTCGATGGTCACGCGATCGCTGAGGCCGAGGCGATACGGATCGATCACGGACGCGACGAGCGCCGCGGGTGTGACGGTCTCGCGGCGCAGCGGCGGCTCGGCCGCGTAGGTCGAGAACTCCGAGGCAATCTGCCGCAGCAGCCGGACCTGCCGCAGGATCGCGTCGACGCACTGATCGAGGACGCTGCCGAGCGGGCGGTCGCGGTCGGTGTGAACGTGCCGCAGGTGCTCGGCGGCGAGCTGGATCGGCGTCAGCGGATTCTTGATCTCGTGCGCGACCTGCCGCGCCATCTCGCTCCACGCTTTGAGCTGATGCGCGCGCGCCAGCTCGGCGCGCTGTGCCTCGAGCGTGCCCGCCATGCTGTTGAAGTCGTGCACGAGCCGGCCGAGCTCGTCGGGGCTCTCGACCGCGATGCGCGTGTCGAGCTGTCCGGCGGCAATCGCGCGCGTGGCGCGCGTCAGCCGCGCGACCGGATCGGCGACGCGGCTGGCCAGCGACGCCCCGAGCACGGCCGCGAACAGCACGACGAGCACGGCGCCGACGAGCACGCGCCGGTAGAGGATGTCGATCTCGCGGCCGATCTCTCGCTGCCGTGGCGCGAGCGGCACCGTGAGGATGCTGTCGCGGCTGCGCGTGGTGACCGGCGTGGCCGCGACCTCGTACTGGAAGGCCCCGATGCTGTCCTCGGCGAGGAACGTCGGCCGGCGATCGAGCGCGACCGCGCGATACACGGATGCGGGCGTACGCGTGGGCAGCAGGCCCGAGTCGAACAGATCGCGCTGGCTCGTCGCCGACAGCTCCGATCCGTCGTAGAGATTGACATCCTGGTTGATCACCTGCCGGATCCAGACCATCACGTCGTCGGGAAGCGGGGCGCCGGCGTCGGCGTTGCGGCCGCTCGCGGCCGACAGCTCCTCGAACACGCGCCGCGCGACGGTGACCGTGCCCGCGGCTTCGGCTTCGACGTCGGCGTGGAACCGCGCGCTCATGTAGCCGCCGAAGGCCAGCGCCGATGCGAGAACGGGCACGACCGCGACGGCGACGAAGACGAGGAACAGCTTGCGATAGAAGCTCGCGCGCACTTCGTGCAGCAGGACGCGGAGCGGCGGCTGCGGCAGGCGGGCGAGCGGCGCGCACAGCACGGCGGCGATCTGCAACGCGACGAACAGCATCGCCGCGAGCGCGGCGATCTCGGCGAGCCGCGTGGCGTGATCGACGATCGTCGCCGCCGGATAGCCGAGGGCGTAGACGCCGACGCGGTTCTGCGAGAAGTACACGCGATACGTGCCGTCGCCAGCGGGCATCGCGCGCCAGAACGGCGTGGCGGGGCTGTACAGCCGCTCGAAGATCGACGGCGTCATCGTCCACGGCACGGGCGTCGAAGCGAAGATCGGATGGAATCCCCAGCCGTAGACGGCCAGGATGACGTCGGGCATGCGGGGCGACGGGGCCGCGCCGTCGGCGGCGCCGAGCACGTCGGCGTACGGATTGGTCGACGCGACGAACGGCAGCGCCTGATAGTCGTTGCTCGCGACGTGCATGACGATGCCGCCGATGACGGCGCCGGAGGCGTCGCAGACGCCGCGCTCGGCGTGAAGCATGGGCCGCTGCTGCGCGCCGAACGGCGTGACCTCGCCGAACACCTCCCACTCGCAGCTATGCCCCTGCCACGTCTGCACGCTCGTGCGATAGATGTAGTCGGGCAGGTTCAGCGCGAAGCGCGAGACGAGACAGCGATTGCCGTTGTACAGCTCGACGTCCGACGTCACGCGTACCTGCGCGAGGCTCGTCTGGCTCCAGACGAGAAACGCCGCCTGCGTGTCTTGCGGATCGCACGAGGGCAGGCCCGATACGAGATCGGGCAGGCTGGTCATCGCGTCGATCTCGGCGCGCGCGCGCGTGATGACCGCTTCCTGCGGATGCTGCGCGGCCGCCGGCGCGTACGTGTCCTCGATGAGATGACGCGTCTGCAGATCGGTCATCGAGGCGCTCATCGGGTAGAGCACGACGAGCGGGGCGAGCACGGACGCAAAGGCCAGCAGCAGACGCGCGGCCTGGGATCCGTGGCGGTACCGCTTGCGCCACCGGCGCGCGAGTAGCCCGAACGCGGCGGCCGTGACGGCGAAGACCAGCGCCGCCGCGCGCACGAGCGCGGCGACGCTCGCCGGCGTCGAGCCCAGCGCCAGCCACGCGATCGTCGGCAGCAGCCACAGCGCGGCCGCGAGGACCGCCGCGCGGCGATCGCGCGGCAGCCGCCATCGCAGCGCGACCGCGGCGAGCAGCGACGCGATCGTCCACGTCGCCGCGACCTCGGCGATGAGCAGCGTGCCGAGCGAGAGCAGGCCGTCGAGATCGAAAGGAAAGAGCACGGATTGCCCTTCGTCGAGCATCGACGGCGCGATCAGCGCGCGCGTCAGGCGCGCCATCGCCTCGACGGCCACCGCGAGGATCAGGCCGGCTGCGATCTGTTCGAGCGCGAATCGCGCGCCGCGCGCGTGCGGCCGCTCGCGATCGTCGCGTCGCCACCAGAGCGCGCCCGGCAGCAGCGCCGCCACCGCCCAGCAGACGCAGGCGATCACGGGCCCGGTCAGGTCGACGTCGACGCGGGCGATCGCGGCCGCTCCCAGGAGTCCCGCGCCGGCGGCCGCCGCGGCCAGCGCCGCAGCCAGCGTCCATCCCAGCCACCCGCGCCGGCCCGGTGAGCGTCGCCGCCGCTGCAAGGCTGGAAACGCCAGCAGGCCCACGGCCACGATCGTCGGCAGCAGCGCAACGGCCAGCACGCGGCGGCGGAACGTCCACCGCCGGGCCTGCAGATCCGACGAGGACAGATGGACTTCGAAGAGGGGCGTCCGCGTCGGCGTCGTGACGACGAATCCGCTCGATGCGGGCAGCTCCTCGCGCGTGCTGGCGTACGGCTCGACGATGGCGACCGGGCCGAAGGACGTCGCAAGGTTGCGGTCTGCAGTCGGGGACGCCGTCGGCGCGCTGGTGGCCAGAACGGTCTCGGCGACGGCGACCGCGATGCGGCGATCGCCGACGAGCACGGGATCGACGAACACGAGCCGCAGGCCCGCGTGTCCGGGCGCCACGAACAGCGACGCCTGCCCGGCGAGCCGCGCCGACGTCAGGTTCTTCTCGCCGGGGCCGTCGCTCCACGCGAGGACGCGGAAGCCGTCGGCGCGGCCGTCCGGCACGTACACGGTCGCCGCGACGCCGTGCTGGTCGGTCGGGGACGCCAGGGCCGACAGACGATCGAACAGCGCCGGCAGCCGATCGCGCGACGCCGCCGCTTCGGCGATGAGCGGCCCTTCCTGGGCGACGCGCCGCGCGAGGCGTTCGACGTCGCTGGATCGGTCGGCCACGATCGCGCGCACGTCCCGCTCGACGCGCGCAGCCGTCGCGTCGGCCGTGAGCCCGAAGCGGGACACTTCCCACGTGACGCCTGTGGCCGCGAGAATCGCGGTCAGAGCGACGGCGGCGGCCAGGAGACGAGAAGGTACGGCCACGAGGATTGGACGCCGCGAGCGCCGCCGGCAGGCGGGAGTGGCGCGGACGCGGCCGTGCCGCCGAGGATAGCAAAAAGGCGGCTGCTATACTTGCGCGCCGGCCGTCAGGGGGTGATGGCGCATGCGCACGCTGCCGCTTCGCGCGGCGCTCACACGCGGCGTTCTGCTCGTCGCCGCCAACTGGCCCATCGTCGTCGTCGATTTCGGCATCGAATCGCTCTACAAGCTGGCCGTGAGCGTGCCGGTCTTCGGCGGCGCGCTGATGGCCGGTGCGCTGGCGCACGGCGATCTGCGCAACGTCGTCGCCGACGGCGTCGGTCCGACCGCGAATCTCGTCCTGGGCGCGCTGGCAGAATCGCCGATCGCGCTCAGCGCGTTCCTGGGCGCGTTGGCGATTGCCGCGATTGCCGGCGCAGTGCTGATGTTCGTCGTCAAGACCGGCACGCTTGCCGTCCTGGTGGCAGCCGATCGCGAGGTCGGCGATGTCCAGGCGGAGCCGTTCGACACGGAGACGCTGAAAGGCGCGTCGCGCTTCCGGCTGGATGCGGTGGTGGCCGCCGCGCGGCACTTCGCGACGCGTGCCGTGGCGCTCGCGCTCGGGCTTGGCGCGATCGATCTCCTCGTCGGGCTCGGCTACGTGGCCATCGTCGTGCCACGCGCGTGGGCGCCGGGCGCCGCGTGGCCCGTGCTCGTGCTCGCGGCGACGAGCGCCGCCGTCGTCTCGATCGAGGCCGCGAGCCTCGCCTACGATCTGCTGCGCGTGATCGTCGTCACCGACGACTGCCGCGTGCGCGAGGCCGTCACGCGGCTGCGCCGGTTCGTGATCGAGGACGCGCGCCAGGTGCTCGGGATCTTCGGCGTGATGGCCGCGGTCGTGCTGCTCGCGGGTGCCGCGTCGCTCCTGGCCACGGCCGGCCTCGCACCGGTCGCCTACATGCCCATCGTGGGACTCACTATCGTCCCGTTGCAGGCGGCGCTGTGGTTGTTCCGGGGGCTGCTGTTCCAGGGGCTGTCGCTGGCGAGCCTGTCGGCGTACCAGACGCAGTATCGCCGTTTTTCGTCGGCGCGGACGCCGGCGTCGTAGCCGGTGGCGGCGTCGGCGTCTTCGTGTAGAAGGCCAGCGTCTGCGTGCTCCCCGGCGCGATGCTCACCGCGCCGATCGACGCGCGGTCGCGATCGATGAAGACGTGCTCGAGCACCTGCGTGATGCTCGGATCGGCCGACGCGACGCGCGGCAGCGGCTTGCCGTCGGCGCCGAAGACCGCCAGCTCGCCGGTCGTGAGCGGAATCAGCATCAGCTCACCGACCATGACGGGCCCGTCGGCGGGCCGCGCCGTCAGGTGATCGTTCCGGCGCAGCGCGCCGCTGCCCGCGCGCAGCGTGCGCACCGTGTTGTCGAAGAGCGCCACGGACACCGACTCGTCTCGCGCCAGCGGCAAGCCCACGATCGGAATGTGAAAGGCGTAGCACCATGCCACGGCGCCGTTCGAAAGCCGGCTCGCGCACGCCGTGCCGCCGTCGATGGCGGTAAAGATCCGATCGTCGGTCACCGTGGCGCTGACAGGCACGCCTGGCAGCGGTGCCTTCCAGTGCACCTGGCCGGTCTTCAAGTCGACCGACGCCGTTTCGTGCGTCGCCAAACCGACCACGGCCACGGCCGCGCCAAGCGACGGCGTCGTGACGATGGGCGCGCCGACGTCGGCGCGCCAGATCTCCTGGCCATCCGACGCACGGCACGCGACGAGCGTCTGGCCGTCGGCGATCAGCAGCCACGCGCGTGCGATGAGCACGTGCGCCTCGTCGGCACCCGTCTCGCGCGTCCAGCGCACCGCGCCCGTCGCCTGATCGAATGCGCGCAGCGTCCGGCCGCTGATGCCGACGACCAGCCCTTCGCCCTCCGCCAGCCGCTGCCACGACGCGATCTCGCTCGACCACTGCACCTCGCCCGTGTCGCGGCGGCGCGCCTCGAGCGGCGTCGCTGCCCCGGCCGTCACGACGACCGACGGCGCGACGACGACTTGGAGCGTGAGGTCACCGCCCTGGAGCACTTGCTTCCACGCCATCGTGAACGGCGGCGGCGCGGGCGCGGGCTTGGCGGCGGCCGGAGGCGCCGCCGGTGGACGCGGCGGCGTGGGTTGCGGTGCAGACGGCGTCGTCGGCGATGCCGGCGCCGCAGGCTGTTGCTGCTGTTGCTGCTGCTGCGCGGGCGCGGTTGGCGCGGTTGGCGTCGAGCCGTCGGGTACCGACTGCCCGGCTGTCGCCTGCGCGCGCGTGACGACGGGTAGCGCGATCCCGATCGCGAGGACCAGACCGCTATATCTCGTGTACCACGGCTGGGCCACACGCTTATAATAGCGGTGTTTCCGTCGGACCTTCGGCCTCATCCTTGCGTCGACACTGATCATCCGTGACACATCAGACGATTCTCGTCCTCGACTTCGGCTCGCAGTACACGCAGCTGATCGCGCGCCGTCTTCGCGAGCTCTCGGTCTACTCGGAGATCGTGCCACCGACCACGACCGCTGCGGAGATCGCGCGTCGACGGCCGGTCGGCGTGATCTTTTCCGGCGGCCCGCGCAGCGTGTCGGAGGTCGGCGCGCCGCAGTCCGATCCGGGCATCCTCGAGCTCGGCGTCCCCGTGCTGGGCATCTGCTACGGCATGCAGTTGATGACGCACACGCTCGGCGGGCGCGTCGGCAGCGCGCCGAGCCGCGAGTACGGTCACGCCACCGTCACGCTGTCGGAGAGCGCGTCGCTGTTCCGCGAGCTGCCGACCTCGCTGCGCGTGTGGGCCAGCCACGGCGACTTCGTCGCGCAGCCGCCGTCCGGCTTCGAGGTCATCGCCACGTCGCCGAACGCGCCCGTGGCGGCGATGCAGCATCCGTCGAAGCAGATGTACGGCCTGCTGTTCCATCCCGAGGTCGCGCACACCGAGTCGGGCACGGACATCCTGCGGAACTTTGCCTATCGCGTCTGCGGCTGCACGGGCGACTGGACGATGGCGTCGTTCGTCGACGAGAGCATCGGCCGGATTCGCGCGCAAGTCGGTGACGGGCGCGTCGTCTGCGGACTGTCGGGCGGCGTGGACTCGACGGTGGCCGCGGTGCTGCTGCACAAGGCGATCGGCGATCGGCTCACGTGCATCTTCGTCGACAACGGGCTGCTGCGGTTGAACGAAGCCGAGCAAATCCGCACGCGCTTCACGCGGCTCGGCCTGCCGCTCGAGTTCGTCGACGCGTCGGATCTGTTTCTCGACCGGCTGTCGGGCGTCACCGATCCGGAGCAGAAGCGCAAGATCATCGGCGCCGCGTTCATCGACGTCTTCGAGAAGCGCGCCAACGAGCTCGGGCATTTCGACTTTCTGGCGCAGGGCACGCTCTACCCGGACGTGATCGAGAGCGTCTCGGTGATGGGCCCGTCGGCCGTGATCAAGAGCCACCACAACGTTGGCGGATTGCCGGAGCGCATGCGATTCACGCTCGTCGAGCCGCTGCGTGAGCTGTTCAAGGACGAAGTGCGCGCCGTCGGCACGACATTGGGCTTGGACGACGAGTTCGTCTGGCGGCAGCCGTTTCCCGGGCCTGGCCTGGCGGTGCGGCTGCTCGGGCCGATCACGCGCGAGCGTCTGGATCTGCTGCGGCGCGCCGACGCGGTCGTCGTCGACGAGGTGCGCAAGGCGGGATGGTATCGCCGGCTATGGCAGTCGTTTGCGGTGCTGCTGCCGGTGCAGAGCGTGGGCGTCATGGGCGACGGCCGGACGTACGAGTACACCGTGGCGATTCGCGCGGTCGAGAGCCGCGACGGAATGACGGCCGACTGGGCGCGTCTGCCGCACGACGTGCTGGGCGCGATCTCGTCGCGGATCGTGAACGAGGTGCGCGGGATCAACCGCGTGGTCTACGACATCAGCTCGAAGCCGCCGGCCACGATCGAGTGGGAGTGATGCGGAGCGATGACGCCGCGAGCCCCCGAGCGTCGCGAGGGTGGTGAGCGAAGAAATGAAAGACCGCGAAGCCCGCGACGTAGGAGCGGCGCTGAGCGGGCGAGCGGGGGTGGGGCCCCGCGAGCAACGAGATAGAAAGATGGCAGACTTCGTCCACCTCCATCTCCACACGGAGTTCTCGCTGCTCGACGGCGCGTGCCGCATCGGGGAGATGCTCGATCGCGTCGCGCAGCTGAAGATGCCGGCGGTGGCCGTGACCGAGCACGGCAACATGTTCTCGGCGGTCACGTTCCACGACGAAGCGCGCAAGCGCGGCGTCAAGCCGATCCTCGGCTGCGAGGTCTACGTGGCGCCGGGCGCGCGCACGGACAAATCGGGCACGCCGGGTGAGACGGCCAATCATCTCGTCCTGCTCGCCGAGACCAGCGAGGGCTTCCACAATCTCATCAAGCTCGTCTCCTCGGGCTACACCGACGGCTTCTACTACAAGCCGCGCATCGACAAAGAGCTGCTCGCCGCACACGCACGCGGCATCATCGGGCTGAGCAGCTGCCTGAAGGGCGAAGTCGCGACAGGGATCCGCACGTCGCAGGCGCGGAAGGCGCTCGAGGCGGCGGCCACATACCGCGACATCCTCGGCCCGAACAACTTCTTCCTCGAGATGCAGTATCAGGGCATCGAGGAGCAGAAGGTCGTCAACACGGGCCTGCTGCCCATCGCGCGCGAGTTGAATCTGCCGCTCGTCTGCACGAACGACGTGCAC
>CAZNMF010000380.1:0-15741 GCA_964573795.1 uncultured Solibacteraceae bacterium | reverse complement strand
CTGCTCGGCGTTGGCCACCTGCGTCTCCGACGTCGTCGTCTCGATCGGCGCGAGCGTGCCGATGTCGACCTTCGTCTTGTTGTCCTGATAGAGCCGGTTGGCGAGGTCGAGCGAGCGGCGCTGAATCTCGATCTGCTCGATGGCCTGGCGGAGGTTCCAGTACGCCGTGCGAACGCTGGCCTTCGTGTTCTCGATCGTGGTCGTCAACTGCAAATCGGCAACTTGCCGCTGGACGCCGAGCGTCCGGACCTGATTGCGCGCGTTGTCAATGGCGAACCCGCGCAACAACGGCTGCGTGTACGTGAATTGGCCGCCAGCACTGAGCGTCGGGTTGACGGGCTGGCGAGGGTTGCTCGTAAACAGACGTCCGCTCGTGAACTGACCGCTGAAGCGGCCGCCGAACCACGGGGTCGTTTGCTGGATGTTGATGTTGTAGTTGTTCTGCCTCGAGAAATACGACGACGTCTGGTCGAGCGTATCCGTCGAAAGCGTGGTTCGGTCGTTATAGCTGTAAGTGCCACCGAGCTGCGGCATGAACGCCGCGCGCGCCGAGGCCAACTGGTAGTCGACGGTCTGCGGCGTCAGCCGCGCGGCCTTCAGCGAGAGGTTGTTCTCGAGCGCCATCTCCATGGCCTGCTCGAGCGTGAGATTCAGCATCTTCGTGCCCGGCTGCACTTCGGGCACGGCCTGGCCGACCTCGTAGTGATCGACGTTCCCCTGGTTCGGGATGGCCGTCGCGGGTGCGGCCGGCGTGGGAGCTGGAGCCGGCGCCGCCGGTGGCGGTGCCGGAGGTGCGGCCGGCGGCTGCTGGGCGACGGCCGGCGCCGTGGCCAGACCCGCGACCATCGCGAGCGCCCAAAACTTCGGATTGCGCAATCCATGCATCATTGCCGTTCTCACTCCTCGGAGGCGGTCCTTACCGCCGCCATCTGTACGGGGCGCTATTCCCGGCCGCGACCGCTATGGTCGTTGCCGCCCGCGTTCTGGGCGGCACGCCGGGCAAAAATCTCCTGCAGCTTCTTGTACTGCTCAGGCTGCAGCTCGCGATAGATGCGATAGAGCATCATGGTCCGGCTCTCGCCGAGCCGCGCGCTGAGGCTCTGGACTTCCTGCACCTGCAGCGCATACGTCGCTTCGTCGACGGTCGCCGCCCGGGTCATCGTGTCCAGCACCTCGCGCTCGTGCTGCCACCGGTCGACCCAGGGCTTCATGTCCTTGCTGCGCCGCTCGAAGAAGTCGTCGATGCGCTTGACCTTGTCCGCGGTCAGCCCCAGTTCCTTCTGGACCTCCGCGTCCTTCCACCATTTCGACCGGCTCAGGTCGGGCGGCCGGCCCTGCATGCTCGGGGCCGGGCTCTGCGCCGCGACGACGGCCGTGCCGGGCGCGCCGAGTCCCAGGGCGAGGGCTCCCACCGTCACGATCGTCAGAAATCCGAGCTTTCTGCCAGTCACGCCTAGACTTACGCTCGCGGCCATTCGACCGTTTACGCGCGGCCGGCGAGCCGCTCGAGCCGTTCCACGACGTCGCCGACGATGTTGTTGGGGGTTGAGGCACCGGCCGTCAAGCCTACAGTTACGTCGCCGGCCGGCAGCCAGTTCCGCGTGATCGTCTCCGGCACCGCGCTGGTCGACGGCACGCCGATCGGCCGATGGCGAATCTCACCCGATTCGAGCAGGCACGACGGATCCGCGATGTGGAACGTCGGCACGCGCTCGGCGCAGATGCGCGCGAGGTTGCACGTGTTGCTGCTGTTGTAGCCGCCGACGACGACCGCGAGGTCGAGCCGGCACGTGTCCAGCAGCTCGACGACGGCGTCCTGGCGCTCCTGCGTGGCGCTGCAGATCGTGTCGAACGCGCGGAAGCAGCCGGCCAGCGCGGCCTCGCCATGGCGGTCGCGCATCGCGTCGCGCAGCCTCTCGCCAATCGCCAGCGACTCGCTCATCAGCATCGTCGTCTGGTTCGCGCAGCCGATCTTCTGCAGATCGCGGCGCGGATCGAAGCCGGGCGAGACCGCGCCGGCGAACGTGGCGAGGAACGCCTCCGCGTCGCCGCCATGGCGGATGAACGCGCAGACGATCTCCGCCTGCGCTTCGTCACGGACGATCAGGTAGTGCGCGCCGGGGACGTGCAGCGCCTGCGACGCCGTGGCCCGCGTCTCCTCGTGGTGGACCTTGCCGTGGATGACCGACGTGAAGCCGTCCTGCGCGTAGCGGCGGACGTTCTTCCAGACGTTGAGCACCGAGCCGCAGGTCGTGTCGACGAGCGTGCAGCCGCGCGCCTCGAGCCGCGCGAGCTCGTCGATCGCGACGCCGAAGGCGGGGAGGATCACGACGTCGCTCGGGCCGAGCGTGGACGCGTCCTCGCCGGGATCGGTGAGGATGCGGATGCCGCGCGCGCGGAGCTGGTCGTTGACGTGCGGGTTGTGGATGATCTCGCCCGTGAGGAAGACGCGCGTGTCCGGGAACTTGCGGCGCGTCTGATAGGCGTAGTCGACGGCGCGGTCGACGCCGTAGCAGAAGCCGAACTCCCTGGCGAGATGGACGGTCAGGCGCCCGGACCGGCGGACGAAGCCGTCGGCCCGGATCGCGTCGACCAGATGGCTGTGGTACGCGTCAGCCAGCTCGCCCGCGACGGCGGCCTTCAGATCGAGGCCCTTCCGGAAGATCACGGGCGGCATGGCGGGACACCGGGCATCCCGTCGATTGTACCCGACTCCTGCTGCGTCTTTCGCGCGGATGCCGGCGCATGTAGAATCTCCCGCGGACGCGCTCTGTGCCTCCCCAGGTAGCGTGACAGTCTCCTCGTCGACTTCCTCAGCGTCAGCGCTGGTCATCGCGCTCGCCCCGACCGGCATGGTGCCCCGGCGGCGTGAGCACCCGGCCGTGCCGGAGCAGCCCGACGAGATCGCCGTCGATGTGGCCGCCGCCGTCGCGGCCGGCGCGTCGTGCGTCCATCTGCACGCGCGCGACGCGCACGGCGATCCGACCTACACCCTCGAGCGTTATCGCGAGACCGTGCGCGCCGTGCGCCGCGTCGTGCCCGACGTCGTCATCTCCGTATCGACGAGCGGCCGCGTGCACACGCACATCGATCAGCGCCGCGAAGTGCTCGATCTCGACGGCGACGACAGGCCCGACCTGGCCTCGCTCACGCTCGGCTCGATGAACTTCCCGACGCAGGCGTCGGTCAACGAGCCGCGCACCATTCAGCACCTCGCCGACGCGATGCGCGAGCGCGGCATCGTGCCCGAGCTCGAGATCTTCGACTTCGGCATGATCGACTACGCGCACTATCTCATCGGCCGCGGCGTGCTCGCGCCGCCGTTCGTCTGCAACCTGCTGCTGGGATCGCTCGGCACGGCGAGCGCGACGGCGCTCAATCTCGCGCTGATGGTCGAGCGCCTGCCGGCGGAGACGTACTGGCAGGCGGCCGGCATCGGACGTTTCCAGTGGCCGGTGACGTCGCTCGGCGTCGTGATGGGCGGACACGTGCGGACGGGGCTCGAAGACAATCTCTATCTCGACACCGAGAAGCGTCGTCCCGCGACGAACGAGGCGCTCGTGCGCCGAGTGGCCGCGCTGGCCATCGCGAGCGGCCGTACGCTCGCGACGTCCGACGAGGCCAGACGCCTCATGGGGCTGCCCGTCGGCGCGCGCGTGTGATGACGCGGCCGCGCCGCCGCGTGCTCCTGTGCGGCCGGCTCGTCGCGCGTGAGGCCGTCGGCGGGCTGCAGATCGCGCTGGGCGATCTCGCTGCCGGCCTGCAGCCGCGCGGGTGGGACGTCGATCTCGCCATCGGATCCGAAGCGCTGGGCCTCGACGCGGCGTGGAGCGATCCGCGCCGGCTGCGGCCGGCCGTCTCGGGCCTGAGCCGCTGGCTGCCTCGTCTCCGGTCCCTGCCGCCGGACGTGCGAACGCTCCTGCAGCACGCGGCGCTCGGCGGCGGCGTCGCGCACGCGCAGTCGGCGATGCTCGCGGCGATCGAACGGCGTCTCGACGAGCACCGGTACGACGCCGTGCTCGCCGTCGTCACGCGCGAGGCGCCGGGACTCGCGCACTTCATCACGCAGCGTCATCCGCGCGCCGTGCTGCTCAGCCTGAACGGGCTCGCGACGGAGCTGCGGCTGGCGCCGTGGCTGCGCGTGCCGCGCGTCACGAGCCGCATGCTCGCGCCGAAAGGCTTGCACGCGTCGATGTACAGGCCCGTCGATCCCGGCGCGGTACGGATGGCCGTGTTCGCGAGCGACGCGTGGCGCGACGACGCGATCCGCGCGGGCCTGCCGGCGCGCGTCGCACGGACGATCTATTTCGGCCTCGATGCGCCGGCGCCCCTGCCAGCCGCGGCGCCCACGTCCGGACGGCTGCTGTGGGCGGGGCGGTGCAGCCGCGAGAAGGGGCTGCATCTGTTCCTCGACGCGCTCGCCGAGCTGCGCCGGACGCGTGACGTGACGCTGACGGCCATCTGCGCCGACGGCCCGCGCGACTACCGTGCGCAGATCGACCAGCAGATCGCGCGGCTGAAGCTCGGCGACGCGGTGCGCCTGCTGCCGGCGGTGCCGCGCGACGCTCTGCGCGCGTTCTACACATCGCACGACGCGCTGCTGTTCCAGTCGATCTTCGACGAGCCCGTCGCGCTCGTGGTGATGGAAGCGTTCGCGGCTGGACTACCCGTCGTCGGTCCGCGCCCGCGCGCACGGGGCGCGCTCCTGGCGCCCGACGACACCTGCGTCTGTTTCGCGTCGTCGTCGCCGGTGGATATCGCACGTGCCGTCGCCCGTGCGCTCGACGACGACGCGCTGCGGCGTCGCGTGCGTGTGAATGCGCGACGCGTGATCGACGAGCGGTTCTCGATCGACGCGATGGCGGATGCGTACGATCGGGCGCTGACGGAGTTGATGGGGAAGCCCGTCATCGACGCGTCGGTGACACGCCGGGTCTGAAGACCCGGCCTACATCTGACTAGGCTGCGGCTTCTGGCTGTCGGCAACGGGCTTCGTGCTGTTGTGGGCCGGGTCTTCAGACCCGGCGCGCGGATGAGGGACGATGACAGACAGGAGACCACTGCTCATTCTGGGCGCGGGATCGTTTGCGATCGAGGTGCTCGAAGC
The DNA here is from genome assembly GCA_964573795.1 of uncultured Solibacteraceae bacterium. Lineage (GTDB taxonomy): Bacteria > Acidobacteriota > Vicinamibacteria > Vicinamibacterales > SCN-69-37 > CAZNMF01. The sequence continues at coordinate 10,634 of CAZNMF010000380.1, read as the reverse complement.
GGCGGAGCTTGCCGGCGTGCGCGTCGCCGGATTCGTCGTGTCGGACGATCTCGCGCCGCCGACGCCTCGTCACGCCGGTCTGCCGGTGTTCGTCGAGAGCGCCGTGCCGTTCGCTCCCGAGGAGGTGGCGCTCGCGGGTGGCATCGTCACGACCAGACGTCGCGCGTTCGTGGAACGTATGACGGCGCGCGGGTTCGCGTTCCTGACGGTCGTGCATCCGTCCGCGATCGTGTCGCCGCGCGCGCGGATCGACGACGGCGCGTTCGTCGGCGCCGGCGTCATCGTCGCGTCGCACACGCACGTCGGCGCGCACGTCCTGCTGAATCGCGGCGCGAACGTCGGACACGACAACGCGCTGGAGCCGTTCGTGACGATCGGGCCCGGCGCGATCCTCGCCGGATCCGTTCGCGTCGGCGCGGGCGCGTACGTCGCGGTGGGCGCGGTCATTCGCGATCATCTGGACATCGGCGCGGGCGCCGTGGTCGCTGCCGGCGCGGTGGTCGTGAAGACGATCGCGCCGCACACGCTCGTCGCCGGCGTACCGGCTGTGGTTGTGAGGGATGGGGTGGAAGGGCTGTGAGGGCTGGGGGCGTACGGGGCTTGTGGCTTGATGAATCCCCGCCGGCGGGCCGCCACAGGGGGCCCCTACACCGTGGTCCATGTCCATTCGCAGCGCGCGACCCGGCGGGGCCATGGACGATCTGTAGGGGCGGCCCCCCGTGGCCGCCCGGCGAGGACCGCGACCCGGGGGCGGGGCTCAGGCCGCGGCTACCGCAGCGCGACGGTCGTGTAGCGGCTGGCGATGAGGCGCGGCGTGGCCTCGTCGAACAGGCGCAACGTGTCGGGCGTGTAGCCCTCGAGATCCATGTCGAGCAGCGACGGGCCATCCGGCCGCGCGCCAGCGTGACTCGCAGGCGTCGCTGCCGTCGTGGCCGGTACGGCTGCCGCCGGCGCGACCTCGATCGCCGCGGTCGATGCCTCGGCCGGCGCTGCTGCGGGCTGCTCGTGACGCGCCGTCATCTGGCCGCTGATCATGCCGACGACGAGGCCCGCGGCGGCGGCCACGCCGACCCACGCCGGGGCCACGCGGCGGCCGTGCGGCTCGCGCGCGATGCGCGCCGACTGACGCGGGAATTCCAGCACGCGAGCCGGCTCGTCGGCCTGCTCGAGCCGGCGCATGATCTGCGCGTGCTGCGCGGCGAGCCGCTCGGCGGGGAAGGCGGCATCGACTTCCGCGTCCGCGACGGCCTTGACCTCGTCCAGCCAGCGTCCCATCTCGGCCGCCCGATCGGCGCACAGGTCGCACCGATCGAGATGCCGCGGCTGGTCGCCCGTCAAGAGCGCCTTGGCGAGATCGGTCTCCGACACATGTCCTCGACGCATCATCCAATCAACGAGCCGCACGATGACTCCTCCCGACGGACACCGTCTTCCGTCCGTTCCGGACCGCCAGCAAGCCTCGCAGCCGGCGAATGGCCCGGAACAAGTGCACACGAACCGTCGATTCGTTCAGCCCGGTCATCGCGCTGACCTCGCGCGACGTCCGGCCCTCGAAGTGGCTCAACACGAACACCATGCGCTGCCGCTCGGGCAACTGGGCCAGCGCCGTCGCCACCTGGCGGCGCCGTTCTTCGGCGAGCACGTGATCTTCCGGGCTCGGCCCGCGCGACGCGATGTACTCCGCCGGGTCGCGCTCGAGGCCGTCCGCATCGACGACGGGCGGCGCGATCCAGCGCTCGCGCCGGCGCCGCGCCTTCAGCCGATCCAGGCATCCGTTGATCAGGATGCGCGTGAACCAGACCTCGAACGGCAACTCTTCGCGGAACGTGCCCAGGTGCGTATACGCCTTGATGAAGGCGTCCTGCACCGCTTCGTCCGCGTCTGCCGAGTTGCGCAAATAGTGGAACGCGATGCGCAGCCCGCGGCGCTGATATCGTCCGACGAGCTCGCCGTACCGCTCGCGCGCCGCATCGAGCCGGCCGGCGGCCTGCAGCGCACGGACATCCACGGCCACGCGGGCATCGGCTTCGCGAGTGCTCGTGGAGGTCGGCAGAAGCTCTCCTGTCATAGTTACGTCACAATTCGCGAGGCGTTTACGCGGACGGCTCGGGAGAGATTTTACTACTGCGGCGACAGGCTACGGGCCACGGGCTACGCTGACTGCGATGCTCCGCCAGTGCTTCGTAGCCCGTCGCCCTTGGCCCGTAGTCTGCAGTCCGTCGCCGCCTACTCCTCCGTCCCCACGAGCGACGCTCCGGGGAAGTACGCGGCGAAGATCTCGTCGAGCGACTCGCCACGGCGCGCGCGGGTGGCGGCGCCGACCTGGCAGAGGCCGACGCCGTGGCCGTAGCCGCTTCCGGTGAGCGTGTAGGTCTGGCTCGTGCGCGCGACGATGAAGCGCGTGCTCATGATCGTGCGCGGACCGAACGCGTCGTTCAACAGCGTGCGGAACTGCTCGCCCCGCAGCCGCACGGTCCGATCGCCCTGCACGTCGATCGCCAGCACGCGCCCGCTCCGATCGCGATCGACCACGCGGAGGCTCGTCACGCGTCTGCCGACGTTCGTGGATCGGCTGGCGTTGAAGGCCGTGCGGATCTGATCGGCGGAGAGGTCGATCGTCCAGGTGCGATGCGTGCTCGCCGGCAGATCGTCCGGGCCGCCGGTGAGATAGGGCAGTGCCGGGCCGTTCCACACCTGACTCGCATCGGCCGTGTGGCCGCCGCAGTCCGCGTGGAAGACGGCTTCGATCGGCTTGTCGTCGTACACGAGCACCTGGCCGCGCGTCCGCGCGACCGCCTCGCGCGCGGCGGCCGTGAAGCGCGACGGGCCGATGCGCGACGGCTCGTAGAGCTGGCAGTGCATGTCGTCGCAGAGATCGAAGCCCTCGCGGCCGTGCCGGCGGACGTGCGCGGCGGCGTACGTGCGCGCGAGGATCGCCTGCACCTCGAAAATGCGCTCCACGGTAGCGGGCGGCTCGCCGACCGGCGACACCTCCGACAGCGCCGTACCGAGCACGTATTGCTCGAGCGGCACGGATGTGACGCGGCCGGCGACGCGCACGCGAATCTCGCGCGGCAGCTCCACTGCGCGCGCCGGCGGCACCACGGCGGGCGACAGCGGATGCGGCGTGATGCACGCCGCGCCGAGCGCTGCGGCGATCGCGGCGAACGGGACGAGGGACGTACGGAGAGCGCGGCGCATGCGATCGGCTTATCGGCGACCCCGCGGCCGGCCTGCAGCGGGACCGCGTCTACCGTAACATTGTGCGGTCATGTCGTACGAGCCGGTGATTGGCCTGGAGATTCACGCGCAGCTGCTGACGAAGACCAAGATCTTCTGCGGCTGCTCGACCGCATTCGGCGCGCCGCCGAACACGCACGTCTGTCCCGTCTGTCTGGGACTGCCGGGCGCGCTGCCCGTGCTCAACCGTCGCGCCGTCGAGCTGGCGATCACGGCAGGGCTCGCGCTCGAGTGCGAGATCGCGCCGCGATCGATTTTCGCGCGCAAGAACTACTTCTACCCGGACCTGCCGAAGGGCTATCAGATCTCGCAGTACGAGCGGCCGATCGCCGTCGGCGGCCGGCTGGCGCTGTCGGCCGACGCGAAGACGCCGGTCGTCGGCATCACGCGCGTGCACATGGAAGAGGATGCCGGCAAGTCGCTGCACCACGGCCAGCCGGACTCGCATCGCGCGACGTCGCTCGACTTCAACCGCAGCGGCGTCCCGCTCATCGAGATTGTCACCGAGCCCGATCTGCGATCGGCCGCCGATGCCGCCGAGTGCTTCTCGCGCATCCGCGAGATCCTCGTCACGCTCGGCGCCAACGACGGCAACATGGAGGAGGGCAGCCTGCGGTGCGACGCGAACGTCTCGGTGCGCCGCGCGGGCGAAACGAAATTCGGCACGAAGACGGAAGTCAAGAACGTCAACTCGTTCCGCTATCTCCAGAAAGCGCTCGAGTACGAGATCGAGCGGCAGATCGCGCTCGTGTCGTCGGGCGGCCGCGTCGTCCAGGAGACGCGGCTGTGGGACAGCGACCTCGGCGAGACGACGTCGATGCGCAGCAAGGAAGAGGCGCACGACTATCGCTATTTTCCCGAGCCCGATCTCGCGCCGCTCGACGTCGACGCGGCGTGGGTCGAGGCGATTCGGTCCGCGCTGCCCGAGTTGCCCGAAGCGCGCAAACAGCGGTTGATCGCGGTCCACGGCCTGAGCGAGTACGACGCGGATCTGCTCGTGCGGCTGATTGCCGGCGGCGCGGACTACTTCGAGACGATGGTCGCGGCCGGCGCGTCGGCCAAGGGCGCGAGCAACTGGGTGCAGGGGGAGATTCGCCGGCGCCTCAAAGATCTGGGCGCCGACGACATGGCTGTCGTACAGGTCGCGCCCGACGCGCTGGCCGAGCTCGTCGTCCTCACCGAGCAGGGCGTCATCAGCAGCACCGTTGCCAAGGACGTGTTCGAGAAGATGTGGGGCAGCGGCCGCCGCGCCAAGGCCATCGTCGAAGCCGAAGGGCTGGGCCAGATCGGCGACACGGCCGCGCTCGACGCGCTCGCCGCCGCCGCGCTGGCGCAGAATCCGGATGCCGTTGCGCAGTATCGTGCAGGACGGACGAACATCCTGGGCTTCCTTGTCGGACAGGTGATGAAAGCCAGCCAGGGCAAGGCGAATCCCAAAGTCGTGAGCGATCTGCTGAAGGCGCGGCTGGGCTAGCGGCTCCTCAGTGTGAGTACTTCATTGACAGCGGGGAGGGTCCTGTCTAGACTGGTTGTGCCCCCTGCTGAAATGGCCTTGAAGAGTCGCCCGCAAAGCGCCGACGTTTCGGGTCCTCCGGACCCGATGTTCGGATCTCCCTGCCGGTGTCTCGCCGATTTCTACCGCGAAGAATTTCTCAAACATCACGCGTGCCTCGAGCGCCAGCGCGAGTACTACTCCGAAGTGGCGATTGCGCAGGCGGAGGACGCGCTCGCGCGCATCATGGCGCAGCTCGAGCAGCTCTGCCAGCGCGAGGACGCCTGCCGCATGGTGGGTGAGTTGTTGAAGAAATTCGATCTCGTCACCAAGCTGTCCGCTTGGACCGACCCCGACCAGCTCCATTAATCCCCGTCTCCAACAGCATCTCGCCGCCATCGTCTCGGCCGCCGTGTCGGCGGTCGACGCGCGTCGCGCGACCGTGCGCGCGCTCGAGGGGCTGAGCGATCAGCTCGCGCGCGAGCCGCGTGTGCGCGTCGTGGCCGCGGGAAAGGCCGCGGTCGGGATGGCGCGCGGCGCCGACGTCGCGCTCGGCGCGCACATCTCGTCGGGCGTGATGACGGCGTCGATTGCCGGCAGCGCGGGCGTGCACTGGCGCGCGTTCGCGGCGACGCATCCCCGGCCCGGGCCGGAGAGCGAGGCCGCCGGACGCGCCGCGCTGGCGCTGGCCGATCAGGCGCGCACCGAGAGCGGCCTGCTGCTCGTGCTGCTGTCGGGCGGCGCCTCGTCGATGCTGGCGGTGCCGGCCGACGGCCTCACGATCGACGACAAGTCGGCGACCAACGCCGCGCTGCTGAGGGCCGGCCTGGACATCGGCGCGCTGAATCTCGTGCGGAAGCATCTGTCGGCGATCAAGGGCGGACAGCTCGCGGCGCGCGCGCGACGGACGATCACGCTGGCGATCTCCGACGTCTGCACGCCGGTCGAAGACGATCCGGCCATCATCGGATCGGGACCGACGGCCGGCGACGACTCGACGTTCGCCGACGCGCTCGCCGTGATCACGTCGCGTCGTCTCGAAGGCGCGATTCCGCCGGCCGCGCGGCAGCGGCTGCAGCGCGGCGCGCGCGGCGAGGCGACCGGTCCCGTTCGTCGGGACGATCCGGCGCTGCGCGACTCGGCGTACTGGATCGTCGCCTCGCGCCACGACGCGATGCGCGCGGCGCGCGAGACGGCGTCGCGCCTCGGCTATCACGTCGCGGTCGTCGCGCCGCCGACGATCGGCGCGGCGCGCGCGGCGTTCGAGCCGCTGGCCGCGCGGGCCGATCGGCTCGCGCGGCCGGCGTGCGTCATCGCTTCGGGCGAGACGACGGTGGAAGTGCGCGGGCACGGCCGCGGCGGCCGCAACCAGGAGCTGGCCGTCGCCGCGCTCGACGGGCTGTCGCATCGCGCGCCCGCGGCGCTGGCCAGCGTCGGCACGGACGGCGTCGATGGCCCGACCGATGCGGCCGGCGCGCTCGTCGACAGCGACATGTGGGCGAGCCTCGGCGCCAACGCCGCCGAGCGCGTCGCCGCCGCGCTCGCCGACAACGACAGTTATCCTCTCCTCGACGGCCTCGGCGCGCTCGTGCGCTCGGGCCCGACCGGCACGAACGTCGGGGATCTCCAAGTGTTGTTGCTGCCGTGATCAGTGGACCGGGCGGCCCCAGGCCGGACCTGAAGGTCCGGCCCTCCGAAGAACCCGTGGTGGCCGGGTAGCCCGTAGCCCGTAGCCCGTAGCCAGATGTGCCAGGTCTTCAGACCCGGCAGTCAGAAAGAAATATGTATTTAGAAACCGATGTCCTGACGTTGATTCGGGACCACGTCGATCATCCCGCCACCGTGCGCGAGCTGCTGCAGGTGCTGCGGATTCCGCGCGAGGCGCGGCCTACGTTCAAACGCCATCTCCGGTCGCTCGTCGCGTCGGGCGCGCTCGTCGAGGTGCGCGGGCATCGCTTCGGCCTGCCCGATCGCATGAACCTCGTCGTCGGCCGCGTGTCCACCAACCCGCGCGGCTTCGCGTTCGTCGAGCCCGAAACGCTCGTCGACGGCGAGCCGTCGAGCATCTTCATCGCCGGCGCGAACCTCAATCAGGCCATCCACGGCGACCGCGTCGTCGTGCGCGTCGAGCACCGCCGCGAAGCCGATCGCGCCGAAGGCCGCATCGTGCGCATCCTCGAGCGCGGCGCGCAGCGCATCGTCGGACGCTACGACGTCGACGATGCCGGCCGCGGCTTTCTCGTGCCGTTCGATCGGCGGCTCGTCATCGACATGCAGATTCCGCCGGGCGACACGCGCGGCGCGCAGCCGGGCGAGATGGTGACGGCCGAGATCACGCGATGGCCGACGCCGACGCGTCCCGCGCTGGGCCGGATCGTCGAAGTGCTCGGCCAGCTCGACGCGCCGGGCGTCGACACGATGGTCATCATCCGCAAGTACAACCTGCCGGACACGCACAGCGCCGAGGCGATCGCCGAAGCGACGCGATTGGGCGGCGCCGTGCGCGAGAAGGATCTCGCGCGGCGCACCGACTTCCGCGGCTGGCCGACGGTGACGATCGACGGCGAGCACGCGCGCGACTTCGACGACGCGATCTCGATCGATCGGCTGCCGAACGGCAACTACTGGCTCGGCGTGCACATCGCGGACGTCGCGCACTACGTGACCGAGGGCAGCGCGCTCGATCGCGAGGCCTACGAGCGCGGCACGTCGGTGTATTTCCCCGAGCGCGCCGTGCACATGTTTCCGTCCGAGCTCTCGACGGGCCTCTGCAGTCTCAACCCGCACGTCGATCGGCTGGTCCAGTCGTGCCTGATGGAGGTCGATCGCCGGTCGGGCGCGGTCGTGCGCTACGAACTGCACGACGGGGTCATCCACTCCGCCGCGCGCATGACGTACACGGACGTCAACGCGATCCTGACCGATCGGCAGCCGGATCTCATCGAGAAGTACAAGGATCTCGTGCCGATGTTCGAGCGCATGCACGAGCTCTTCACGATCCTCAACGATCGCCGCCGGCGGCGCGGCGCGATCGACTTCGATCTGCCGGAGTCCGAGGTGGTGCTCGATGCCGACGGGCTGGTCGAGGGCATCATCGCGTCCCAGCGCAACGTCGCGCACCGGCTGATCGAGGAGCTCATGCTGCTGGCCAACGAGACGGTCGCCGCGCACCTCGAGCGCGTCGGGATGCCCGCGCTGTATCGCGTGCACGAAGTGCCGGACCCGCTCAAGGTCGAGATGTTCGAGGAGTTCATCTCGACGCTCGGCTACACGCTCGCCGCCTCGCAGCACGACATCGAGCCGCGGCACTTCCAGCGGCTCGTCGAGAAGATCCAGGGCAAGCCGGAGGAGAAGTCGATCGCGTTCCTCATGCTGCGCACGATGCAGAAGGCGCGCTACGACGCGGCGAATCTCGGTCACTTCGGCTTGGCGGCCGAGGCGTACACGCACTTCACGTCGCCCATCCGCCGCTATCCCGACCTCGTCGTCCATCGCGTGCTGCGCGAGGCGCGGCACGGCGCGAGCGAGGAGCGCCGCGCGGAGCTCACGGAGGATCTGCCGGAGATCGCGCGCCATACGTCGGAGCGCGAGCGCCGCGCGGCAGACGCCGAGCGCGAGCTCGTGCAGTGGAAGAAAGTGCGGTTCATGGCCGACAAGGTCGGCGACGAGTTCGAGGGCTACGTGACGGGCGTCAGCGCGTACGGCCTCTACATCGAGCTCATCGAGCACTTCGTCGAGGGCATGGTGCACGTCTCGACGATGGCCGACGACTATTACCGGTTCGTGGAGCGGGCCCACGTCCTGCGCGGCGAGGCGAACGGACGCGTCTACCGGCTCGGCGATCGCGTCAAGGTCCAGGTCATTCGCGTGGACCTGGAACGACGGCAAATCGATCTGGGGCTGTCAGAGATTCTGGAGGCCGTGCGCCGATCGGCGCGGCCGAACACGCGGCGATCGAAAGTCGAGGACCGGAAGGAGCAGGGACGGCGGTCGAAGGGACGCGGCCGTCCCGGGAAGCGGGAGCGCGCGTTCAAGAACGCGACGCGCCGGAAGCGGCGCTAGCTCTTGTCGGCGCCTTCCTTGTTGGCGTCCTTGAAGTTCTTGATGCCCTTGCCGATGCCGCGGCCGAGCTCCGGCAGCCGGTTCGCGCCGAAGATCAGGATCACGATGGCGAGGATGATGAGCAGTTCAGGGAGACCAAGGCGCATGAGCAACTCCTGCCGGAAATATCGCGCACGATGATTCTACACCCTCCGCATCGCGCCCCCGCGGCCGGCAGAGGACGGCCGTCGTCCAAAGACGCAACGACGCGGGAAATCGACTGTGACGGCGGGAGCGCTCGGCGAGGCATCGGCCTTGCAGGTCCCGCCGTACACGTGTCCGCGGACGGGTATACTGTCATCAGTTCAACACAACGCCCATGAGCGTCACGCCGCCGCACCAGCCGACATCGGCGCCGCCTGAAGAGACGCGGCCGACCGGCCCCGTCGTGTCGTCGGGCTGGCTGGCCGGCCAGTCGATGTTCGGCAGCCACGACGAGAAGCAGGCCAAACGCGCGCTCGGCGCCAGCGTGGCCACCGTCGTCGTGCACGGGCTGCTGCTGCTCGCGATCATCCTGATCTTCCGCTATCGCGGCGAGATTCAGCAGGTGGTCGTCGACAACACGCCGCTGAGGCTGGTGTATCTGCAGGAGGCGGGGCCCGGCGGGGGAGGTGGCGGCAGCCCCGCGCCCGCGCCGCCCAAGCCGATCTCGATTCCGAAGACCAAACCGCCGGAGCCGGTGCCCATCGTGCCGCCGCCACCGCAGCCAGTGACACCGCCGCCTCCGGTCCCGACGTTCACGGCGCCGGTGATGACGACGAACACGGAGCTGGTGCAGGCAACGGGCACGAGCTCGGTGTCGCTGGCGGCGTATGGCGGCGGGGGAAATGGTGGCGGCCTTGGCCCCGGCAATGGCCGCGGCGTCGGGCCGGGCAACACGGCTGGCTTCGGCGGCAAGGCGTATCGTCCCGGCGCCGGCATTCAGAATCCGATTCCGTTGAAGGAGCCGAAGCCGGCGTACACGACGGAGGCCATGCGCGCCAAGATTCAGGGCAGCGTGCTGCTCGAGGCCGTGGTCGACGAGCACGGCCTCGTGAGCGACGTGCGCGTCGTCCGCTCGCTCGATCGGCTCTACGGGCTCGATCAGGAAGCTATCAAGGCTGCGCGCCAGTGGCTCTTCCGTCCCGCGCTCGATCGCGACAACAAGCCGGTTCCGATCATCGTCCAGCTCGAGCTCGATTTCAGATTGCACTGAGGACGGGCGACGGGCTTGGGGCTACGGGCTCGCGGCTTGGAAATAACAAAACGGCCCGGCGGCAGATGCCGACCGGGCCGTTTTTCTTGCTTCGGGCTTCTGTCTTCTAACTTTTGACTTTCGTTAGTACATCCCGCCCATGCCACCCGGGCCGCCTGGCGCCGGAGCTTCCTTCTTCTCTTCCGGAATCTCCGAGACCATTGCTTCGGTCGTGAGCAGCAGGGAGGCGATCGACGACGAGTTCTGCAGCGCCGAGCGCACGACCTTGGTCGGGTCGATGACGCCGGCCTTCACCAGATCCTCGTAGGTATCGCTCGACGCGTTGTAGCCGAACGACGCGTCCTTCGATTCCTTGACCTTCTGGACGACGATCGAGCCCTCGACGCCGGCGTTGCTCGCGATGTTGCGGAGCGGCGCCTCGACCGCGCGGCGGATGATGTCCGCGCCGACCTTCTGGTCGCCCTCGAGCTTCAGCCCGTCGATCGCCTTCGCGGAGCGGAGCAGCGCGACGCCGCCGCCCGGCACGATGCCTTCCTCGACGGCCGCCTTGGTCGCGTGCATCGCGTCCTCGACGCGCGCCTTCTTCTCCTTCATCTCGGTCTCGGT
>CAZNMF010000379.1:0-1677 GCA_964573795.1 uncultured Solibacteraceae bacterium | reverse complement strand
GACGCCGGCGACGCCGACGTTGTCGGAGGCCGAGGCGCTGACGGTGACCGTGCCGGTCAAGCGCGCGCCGGAGGCCGGCGCGGTCAGGCTGACGGTCGGGTTCGAGGTGTCGGCCGAGGCGTTGGCGACGGTGACGACCACCGCACCCGACGTGCTGGTCTGGCCGCCGCTGCTGCGCGCGATGGCGCGCAGCGTGTGGCTGCCATTGGCCGTGCTGGTCGTCGCCCAGCTGACCGTGTACGGGGCGCTGGTGTCTTCAGCGCCGAGGTCGGCGCCATCGAGCGTGAAGCGGACGCCGGTCACCGGGGCCGAGACGCTGGCCGTCACGCTAACCGTGCCCGCCACCGTCGCGCCCGGCGCCGGGGCGGTGATCGTAGCTGTTGGGACCGTCGGCTCCTGCGGCGTCGTGTTGGCCACCGTCACCGTCACCGGCGCCGACGTCCCCACATTGCCCGCCGCGTCACGCGCCACGGCGCGAATCACGTGCGACCCGTTCGCCACGCTCGTCGTGTCCCAGGAGATGGAGTACGGCGACCGCGTATCTTCCGCCCCGACCGTCGTGCCGTCGACCGTGAACCATGCGCTGGTCACCGCGACGTTGTCAGAGGCCGTCGCCGTCAGCGTCGTCGTGCCCGTGATCGTGGCGCCGGATGCCGGCGTCGCGAGCGTGACGTTCGGATCGATCGTATCCGTCGGCGCCGAGTCGTCGGCGGTGTAGACGCGAACGTAATCGACGTCCATCGTCTGGGGAAAGACGGTCGACGGAGAGACCGAGCCGGGAAAATCGCCGCCGAGAGCGGTATTGATGTAGACCTGCATCGGGATCCCGGTCACCGCCGATCCCGAGTACGTCTTCTTGATCGCGCCATCGATGTACCAGCGGATCGCTCCGGGCTCCCATTCGACGGCGTACACGTGGAACGACGTGCTCGGATTGTTCACCGTGGTCACCGAGCCGTCCTGCTGGTGATTCGACTCCGTGCCCCAGTGATACGTCATGTGAACCGTCTGCATGTCGTTGACGGCTTCGAACACGTCGATCTCTGGCGGCCACTGGTTTGGCGGATAGAGCCACAGCGTCGGCCACAGCCCCTGACCGCCTTGCGGCATCCGTGCAGAAAACTCGAACCGGCCGTAGGCCTGCGTAAATTTCGAGCCTGTCTTGACGGCGCCCGACGTATAGCTGAAGCCGCCCTGGCTGCGCCGCTCGGACTTGATCGTCAGCACGCCATTGCGCACCGACACGTCGTCGGCCATGTAGCACTGTTGCTCGTTGTTGCGTCTGTCACCGCAGTTGGTGACGGTCGACCACTTCGATGTGTCGAGCGCGGTCCCGTCGAACTCGTCATTCCAAACCAGTCGCCAGTTCGTTTGCGCTTGCGCGGTCGACGCCGCGACGATGGTGAGCAGGAGCGCGGCGATGGCGCTCGCTCCCCGTGACAGAACCAGTGCCGACGTCGATCGGCGATAGATGTGCATCCGCATCAGCGGCCTCCGACGATGTGCCAGTCAGGGAGGACCTGGGCGGGGGAGAGGTATTGACCGCCGGTCATGGTGGTGCCGGTCAGATACCAGACGTACATCTGGCCGGTGGTGGCGTGCTGGAAGAGCAGGTCGGGCTGGCCGTCGCGGTTGAAGTCGGCGACGGCGCGGATCTCCCAGAGCACGTTGGTGGTG
>CAZNMF010000378.1:0-5651 GCA_964573795.1 uncultured Solibacteraceae bacterium | reverse complement strand
TCGATCGCGGTCCAGACCGAGCCGCTGGCCCGCTGGTCCGACGGTAGCCTGAAATGGGTGCTCTGTGATTTCGTGATCGAATCGGCACCCGCCGGACGCCTGGCATGGACATTGACGCTCGGCTCCGCATCGCAGCCGGCGCCGCGCGTCGACATGTCGGACGGCGCTGTTGCGCGCATCGAGACGGGCACGGTCACGCTCGATCTGGCGGGCGGCGTCCTCACAGCGTCGTGCAAGGATACGACATGGCGCGTCGTGCTGCCCCATGCGGCGGCCGTGTGGACCGCCCACACGACAGGGCTCGTGCGCACGACCTTCCTCGGACGCGGCGAGCAGGACCAGCTCGAGTACGTCTCCGAGGTCTCGTCATTCGCGTCGACCGGCCTCATCCGCATCCGCATCATCGTCAGGAATCCTCGTGCCGCGCGCCACGCCGGCGGGCTGTGGGATCTCGGCGATCCGCACAGCCGCACCGACTTCGGCGTCGCCCTTGCACTGGAGGGGCCGCCTGGGGGCCGCCCGTGCCTCACGCCTGAAATCGGCGAACCCCTGCAAGACGTTCAACGGACGCCGCTGACGCTCCAGCAGAACTCGAGCGGCGGCGAGGCCTGGAACAGCCGCAACCACGTGGATGCGTCGGGCCGTCCGACTCGCGCGTTTCGCGGCTATCGCATCGCCGGCCCGGACGTCGAGCGGTCCGGCCTCAGGGCCGAGCCAGTTGCGGTGCTGCGCTCCGATCACGTCGTCGCAGCCGTGGCCGTTCCCGAATTCTGGCAGCAGTTTCCGCGAGCGATTGTGGCGGACGAAGACGTGCTGCGCATCGAATTGGCGACCGCGGAAGGCGCAGCGTCGGAGCTGCAAGGCGGAGAGCAAAAGACGTTCACCGTCTGGCTCGAGATCGGCGCGTCCGACGCGCGGATGCCGCTGGCCTGGGTCCATCGGCCCGCGCTCGTGCAGGTCGACGCGGCCTGGTGCGAGCAATGCCAGGTCTTTCCGTTCTTCACGGCAGGCGCGGCGGGTGACGATTTCTCGAGACTGATGTGCGACGCGCTCGAGAGCGAGAACAGCTTCTTCGCGAAGCGCGAGATCGCCGACGAGTACGGTTGGCGCCATTTCGGCGATCTCTACGCGGACCACGAGAACGAGCACTACGCCGGGCCGAAGCCGGTGGTCTCGCACTACAACAACCAGTACGACGGCCTCAGCGGACTGCTGCTTCAGTACATTCGCAGCGGCGATGCACGATGGTGGCAGCTGGCCGACCCGCTGGCGCGCCACCTGTACGACATCGACATCTACCACACGGATCGCGATCGTCCTGCCTACAGCGGCGGCATGTTCTGGCACACGGATCACTATCGCGACGCGTCGACCGCGACGCACCGTGCCTACAGCCGGGCCAACAAGGCGCCGGGGCGGCCGTACGGCGGTGGTCCGTCGAGCGAGCACAACTGGGGCAGCGGCCTGCTGACGTACTTCTATCTGACCGGCGACTGGCTCGCACGCGATGCCGTGCTCAGCCTGGCCAGGTGGGTGCTGGCGCTCGACGACGGCGCACAGACCAAACTCGGGCTAATCGATGATGGTCCGACGGGAAGAGCCAGCCGGACGGGCGGCGATCTCTTCCATGGCCCCGGCCGCGGCGGGGGCAACTCGATCAATGCGCTTCTCGACGCATGGCTGCTCACCGGTGCGCGGACATATCTCGACGCGGCCGAACGCCTGCTTGAGCGCTGCATCCATCCCGCCGATGACCTCGAGCGGATGGACGTCACCAATCCCGAGCATCGCTGGTCGTACACCGTTTTCCTGTCGGTCCTGGCGCGTTATCTCCATCTGAAACGGCAGGCGGGCGAGACTGACGAGCGGTACGCTTATGCGCGGGCGGCACTGCTCCACTATGCGCGCTACATGGCCGCGCACGAGCGGCCCTATTTCGATCAGGCCGAGTCGCTCGACTACCCGAACGAGACCTGGGCCGCCCAGGAAATGCGCAAGGCCAACGTGCTCCGGCTCGCGGCGCCCTATTTCTCCGACGAGGCCGAGCGCGTCCGCGCCGAGACGCGCGGGCAGGAGCTGGCCGATCGCGCATGGGCGGACGTTTTTCGCTTTCCGACGCGGACGTCGACACGCTGTCTCTCAATCATGATCACGGAGGGCGCCAGAGACGGCTATCTGCGCCGGACGCGCGGCGAGGTCGTGGCGGACGCCGGGCCCTCGATCGCCTTCGGACAACCGCAGCGCTTTCTTCCGCAACGCGCCCGCATCGCGCGCGATCTGCGCACATGGGCCGGCCTGTGGAGGGCGGCCGCGCGCATGCTGCAGCCGGGGCGGTGGCGGCGCGCGATCAAAGCCAGACAGCTCTGAAAGGACGTCATGCTGTATCGCGTTCGACAGCAACTCAACCGATCGTACTTCTCGTGGCGGACGCGGGCGATTCTGTCGACGCCTCCGCTGCCGGCCGCTCCGGACGCGGCGTGTGCCATTCACACGATGCTCAGTCAGCGGGACGTGCCGATGTACCTGCCGGCGATCAAGTCCCTCCTGCGGCACGCGCCGCCGGTGCGTGTCGTCGTGCACTCCGACGGGAGCCTGAACGCCGAGGCGATCGCGCTCGTGCGCCGGCACGTGCCAGGCGCGACGATCGTCGCGGCCGACGAAGCCGACCGCCGGGCGGCGGCGACGCTGGGGACGGAATCGTACCTCTTCCGCTGGCGGCGTCACGACGCGAGCTGGCGACGCGTGATCGACACCGAGCTGTGGTGCGAGACGCCGCGACGCATCGTCGTGGATCCCGACGTGATCGTCCTGCGCCGGCCCGATGCCCTCGTCGACTGGATCGCGCGCGGCGACCGTCCGTTTCTCTTCGGCCAGCCCCCGACGGCCGGATCGCCGGCGGGCAGCCCGGGCTTCATCCAGACGATCTTCCGCGAGCGCATTCGCGGTCTGGCGGCCCGTCTCGATCTACCGTCGGAATTTCCACAGGGCGCGACATCGGGCTTCTACGGGTGCGGACGCGAGCTGTCGCTCGCGTGGATCGAGCGGGTGCTTCGCGCGGGCGAGGCGGAGGGGTTTCCCATGGCGCAATGGGGCTCCGAGCAGTGCACGGTCATCTATCTGCTGCAGGCGTCCGGCGGGGCACGGCTCGATCCGCGGCGATATCTCAACTATGACCCGACGTGCGATCCGCTCCTGGCGGAGGCGTGCGCGGTGCACTTCTACGGCACGTATCGGTACCGCAGGCGCATCTATCCTCGGCTCGCTGCGCGGGTGGCCGCGGACCTTCAGAACGCGGATCGATCTTTGTGAGCCGTTCATCGCCCCGTGAAATACCGGTAACGTCATCGCGACCGCGACTCGATCCCATCGAGTGAAATCTTCATAGAGCCAGGCAGAGTCGACCGGGGCGCGCGTGCGCGCGCGGCACTGTACGTCCGGCCAAGACGTCATGGAAAGATGGCAGGAACCTTGCTCAGTCGTGTCGCTTGGTCGACATGAGACATCACGCTTTGACGACGCGCCGTCGAGAAGACGGAATCCCGACGAGAAGTGTCGACCGCAAGACGATCCCGTTTGTGCGCATCTCGGCGATGCCGGCGGCGGCGCCGGCAGGTGAGTGCGTAACCCACGGAAGCAACACCAGTTGGCACGAGCGGCCGTGCTCGCGACTGCCCGGTACCCGTCTTGCCTGAACGCCCAGCGCGAAAGGGACGCCCATGATCCGCACGCCGCTCCAGCTCACTCGCTTCGCTCCGATCGCCGCCCTCCTGGCTGGAGCAGCACTCTTCTCATCCGATCTCGGCCCGACGTTGCGCGCGCAGTCCGGACTGCCGCTGCTCACGGCGGCGAGTCTCGTCTACAAAGGCGCGTTTCGCCTGCCGCGGACGAACGACGAGTTCACGACCTACGCGTACGGTGGCACGGGCATCTCGTATCGTGCCTCCGACAACTCGCTGATCGTCGTCGCGCACGATTGGCACCAGTGGGTCGGCGAGGTCACGGTGCCCACGCCGAGCACGGCCTCGACGCGCGATGCGCTGCCGACCGCAGCGGCGCGCATCGTCCCGCGCGACATCCTCGCCGGAAAGATCGGCCTCGTGAATCCGTCGGGGCCGAACTCCAAGAAGATCGGCGGCACGTATCCGCTGACGGACGGCAGCCTGCTCGTCACGGCCTTCGACTCGTACGACGGTGGCGGTGACGCGACGAAGTCGCACTTCGCGATCAGCGCGAGCGGGGCAGTGACGGGCCCGTACCTGGTCGGCAATGCCGGCTTCACGTCCGGCTGGATGCTGCCTATCCCTCCGGAGTGGCAGAGCGCGTTCGGCGCCGTCGCGATGACGGGCAACTGCTGCCTCTCGGTCATCGGCCGGACGAGCGTCGGGCCGTCGGTCACGTTGTTCGATCCGGCCGTCAAGAGCGACCAGCCCAACGTGAAGATGGTCCTTGGCTATCCGTTGGATCACGCGACGCTCGGCAAGCCGGAAGCGCCGACGAATCTCTACACGATGTCGACGCTCATCCGCGGCGCCGTTTTCCCGAACGGCACGCGTTCGATTCTGTTCTTCGGCGTCGACGGCACGTCGAGCTGCTACGGCGGCGGCACGGCCGATCGGTCGCTGGTCGGGACGAAATCTCCGGACGGCGTGGAATGGTGCTACGACCCGGTCAACACGTCCAAGGGCAATCACGGTTATCCGTACGTGTCGCGAGTCTGGGCGTATGACGCCAACGATCTGGTGGCCGTCAAGAACGGCAAGAAGCAGCCGTGGGAAGTGCTGCCATACACGACGTGGACGTTCGATCTGCCGTTCGAATCCGAGAACCGCGGCATCATGGGCGCAGCCTACGACGCGGCGACGGGCCGTCTCTTCCTGTCGGCGCAGTACGGCGACACCGACGGATATCCGCTGATTCACATATTGCAGGTCAACGGCTCCGGCGGTGGCGCCAGCGCGGGCGACATGACAGCGCCGACGGTAAGTGTCGCGGCGCCCGGCGCCAACGCGACGATCACCGGTCAGGTTCAGCTGCGCGCCTCGGCGTCCGACGACGTGAGCGTCACGAGCGTCTGGTTCACGGTCGATGGCACGACGGTCGGGGCGGAGGTGCCGACGAGCCCTTTTCAATTGACGTGGGACTCGACGGGCGTGGCCAACGGGTCTCACGTGATTCGCGCGGTGGCGCGTGACGCGGCGGGCAACGTGGGGACATCGGCGCCGGTGACGGTGACGGTGGCCAACACGACGCCGCAGCAGCCGAGCGCGCCGACGGTGACGATCACCGCGCCGGCGCCGGGCGCCACCGTGACCGGCACAGTCACCGTGACGGCCAGCGTCTCGGCCGCCGTGGCCGGCGTCCGCTTCACGCTCGATGGCGCCGACCTCGGCGCCGAAGACACCAGCGCCCCGTATGCGGTCAGCTGGGCCACCAGCAGCGCGACCAACGCGCAACACACGCTGCGCGCCATCGCGCGCAGTGCCGGCGGCCAGACCAGCACGTCGGGCGCCGTGGTCGTCACCGTCGCCAACGCCTCGGCCGACACCTCGAACCCGACCGTCAGCCTGACCGCGCCGGCCTCCGGCGCGCGCTTGACCGGCACGGTCACCGTCAGCGCCTCGGCCTCCGACAACGTCGGCGTCGCCGGCGTC
>CAZNMF010000377.1:0-3273 GCA_964573795.1 uncultured Solibacteraceae bacterium | reverse complement strand
GCTGGGCCGGCTACGCCAACGCGGCGCTCCGCGATCGCGTCGAGCCGCATCTGCGACACGCGCTGGCGCGGCGAGGTCTGCTGGCGTGACGCCCGCCTTTCGTCCTGTTTCGGCGATCCCGGACGAGACGTCCGATCTCGCCCGCTTTGCCGCCGACGTCGCCGCGCGCATGGACGCGGGCGCGTGGGGCGCGGCCGGCGACGGCTCCGCGTTCGTGGCGCGCGCGCCGGGACGTCTCGACGTCATGGGCGGCATCGCCGACTACTCCGGCGCGCTCGTCCTGCAGTGGCCGATTCGAGAGGCGACGCGCGTCGCCGTCCGTCCGTCGGCGGAGCGCCGTCTGACGATCACGTCGATCGGCCGCGGCGGCGCCGATCGTCGCTGCGACGTGCCGCTCGAGATCGTCGCCGATCCGCGCCAGAGCTACGACGCCGCTCGCGCGTGGTTCGCGGCCGATCCGTCGCGCCACTGGGCCGCGTACGTCGCCGGCGTCTTCCTCGTCCTCGCGCGCGAGCACGACGTCCCCTTCGCCGGCGGCGCGTCGATTCTCGTCGACTCGGACGTCCCCGAAGGCAAAGGCGTGAGCTCGTCCGCGGCGATCGAGGCCGCGACGATGGAGGCCGTGACGAGCGCGTGGAACGTGTCGATCGATCCGCGCATGCGCGCCGTGCGCTGCCAGCAGGTGGAGAACCTCATCGTCGGCGCGCCGTGCGGCGTCATGGATCAGATGACGTCGATCTGCGGCGAGGCCGGCAGTCTGATGGCGCTGCTCTGTCAGCCGGCGGAGTTCCAGGGCAGCGTGCGATTGCCGGACGATCTGGCCGTCTGGGGCGTCGACTCCGGCATCCGCCACGCTGTGACCGGCGCGGACTACGGCGCCGTGCGCGTGGGCGCGTTCATGGGCTACCGCGTCATCGCGGATCTTGCCGGTCTGCGCGTCCACGCGGGCGAGCGCGACGGGCACGTGCGAATCGACGATCCGCAGTGGCACGGATACCTCGCCAACGTTGGCAGCGAAGCCTTCGAGCGATTCGCGCCGGACATTCCGGAGGCGATCGATGGCGCGGACTTTCTCGCACGCCATGGCGGCACGACCGATCTCGTGACGCGCGTCGATCCCGCGAGGCGCTACGCGGTGCGCGTGCCCGCGGCGCATCCCGTGCGCGAGCACGAGCGCGTCACCGAATGGGCCTGCCAGCTTCGTGCCGCGGGGCCCTCGGTTCGGCCGGACACGGCGCGGCTCGGCGCGCTGATGTACGAGTCGCACGCCAGCTACTCCGCGTGCGGGCTCGGCTCGGACGGCACCGATCGGCTCGTCGCGCTCGCGCGCGAGGCCGGACCGGCGCGCGGCATCTACGGCGCGAAGATCACGGGCGGCGGCAGCGGCGGGACGGTCGCGTTCCTCGGCGACGCGACGTCGGGTGACGCCGTGCGCGCCATCGCGTCGCAGTACGCATCGGAAACCGGCCGCGAGGCGCACGTCTTCGAAGGCAGCTCTCCAGGCGCCGCTCGCGTCGGCGCGATTCGGCTCGATCGCGACTGATCATTCTCACGAGGACACGCATGCGCATTCTCGTCACAGGCGGCGCCGGCTACATCGGCAGCCATACTTCGAAGCGGCTGGCCGCGGCAGGACACGAGCCGATCGTGTTCGACGATCTCAGCCAGGGCCACGACTGGGCCGTCAAATGGGGCCCGCTCGAGCGCGGCAGCCTGGCCGATCCCGCGCGCGTCGCCGGCGTGCTCGCCGCGCGCAACATCGACGCCGTCGTGCACTTCGCCGCGAGCGCGCTCGTCGGCGAGTCGATGACCGATCCGGCGAAGTACTTTCGCAACAACACCGCCTCGACGTTGAACCTGCTCGACGCGATGCGCGAGACCGGCGTCGGCACGATCGTCTTCTCGTCCACGTGCGCGACGTTCGGCGATCCCGTGCGCGTGCCGATCGACGAGACGCACCCGCAGGCGCCGGTCAATCCGTACGGCGAGTCGAAGCTGATGGTCGAGAAGATGCTGCGCTGGCACGGCGCGATCCACGGCCTGCGCTGGATGGCGCTGCGCTACTTCAACGCGGCCGGCGCGGATCCCGACGGCGAGATCGGCGAAGATCACGACCCCGAATCGCACCTGATCCCGCTCGTCATCGGCGCGGCGCAAGGTACACGGCCGCCGGTCAAGGTCTTCGGCACGGACTATCCGACGCCGGACGGCACGGCGGTGCGCGACTACATCCACGTGATGGATCTCGCTGACGCGCACCTGCGCGCGCTCGACGCGCTCGGCCGAGGCACGCCGAGCCAGGCGCTCAACCTCGGCACGGGCCGCGGTCATTCGGTGAAGGAAGTCATCGACACGGTCGCGCGCGTGAGCGGCAAGACGGTTCCGTTCGTCGACGCGCCGCGACGCGCCGGCGATCCGCCGGAGCTCGTCGCCGCGCCCGCACGCGCGCGTGAGGTCCTCGGCTGGACGTGCCAATACGCCGATCTCGAGACGATCGTCCGCCACGCGTGGGCGTGGCACGAAAAGCAGGGACGGGGTGGCCGAACCTGAAGGTTCGGCGCTCCGAAAAGCGAAGGTTCGGCCGTCCGAAGAGCAATCGTAGCCGGCGGGCGACTAACGCGCCGACGTCAGCTGCTCTCCAACGGCGAGCGTCATGATGTTCGGTTCGGAGCGCTCGGCCCCATCGAGGATGCCGGTCAACTGGCCTTCGTGCATGACGAGGACGCGATCGCTCAGGTGCAGGATCTCCTCCATGTCGCTGCTGATCATCACGATCGCGACGCCTTCGGCCGCCAGGCTGCGTAGCAGCCGATAGATTTCCGTCTTCGCGCCGACGTCAATGCCGCGCGTCGGCTCGTCGACGATCAGGACCTTCGGGTCGAGCGCGAGCCACTTCGCGAGGACGACCTTCTGCTGGTTGCCGCCGCTCAGCGTCGCCGCGTGCACGTCGATCGACGGCGCCTTCACCTGCAGCCGCTCGCACATCGTCGTCGCGCGATCGCGTTGACGCGCGTCGGAGACCAGGCCGTGGCGCGCGTCGCGGTCGAGCGCAGGCAGCGAGATGTTCTCGCGGATCGAGAAGTCGACGACGAGGCCTTCGAGCCGGCGATCTTCCGGCACGAGGAACATCCCGTGCGCGATGGCCGCCGATGGATCGGCGATCGCGACGGCTGCCGCGTCGAGCGCGATCGTGCCGGCGACAGGCGGCTCGATGCCGAAGAGCGCACGGGCGATCTCGGATCGGCCGGCCCCGACGAGGCCCGACAGGCCCAG
>CAZNMF010000376.1:0-11801 GCA_964573795.1 uncultured Solibacteraceae bacterium | reverse complement strand
GGCAGCTACGCCGACGACAGCGCTCCGGCCGAAGCCGCGCACGTCGACGCGCCGAGCGATGACGATATTCCGTTCTAGGTTCTCGGTTCTCCGTTCTAGGTTCTCAGGTTCTCTCGTAGCCGGCGGGCTTCAGCCCGCCGGTCCCTGTGGCCGCGGCTGATATTGGCTGATCCGCTACTCCGCGCCAACGTCGCGGTGGCGGACGCGCAGCTCGATGTCGCGCACGGCTCGCAGGCGTTTCGCGAGCGTCTCGGCGATCGCGACCGATCGATGGCGTCCGCCCGTACAGCCGATCGCGATCGTCAGATACGCCTTGCCCTCGTCGATGTAGTGCGGCAGCAGGAACCGCAGCAACGCAACGGTCAGCTTGAGAAAGCGCGTCGACGCCGGCGATCGCAGCACGTAGCGCGAGACGCGCGGGTTCCGGCCGCTCCACCGCTGCAGCGACGGCACGAAGTGCGGATTCGGCAGGAAGCGGACGTCGAAGACGAGGTCCGCGTCTTCCGGGACGCCGTGACGGAAGCCGAAGCTCAGCAGCGTGACGTTGAGCGGCGCCGGACCGTCCACGCCGCCGACGGTCTGTCGGACGCGCCGGCGCAGCTCGTGGACCGTCAGCGCGGTCGTGTCGAGCACGCGATCGGCCAGCCGCCGCACCGGCTCGAGCAGGCGCCGTTCTTCCGCCAGGCTCTCGGCAACTGAGCGGCCGCCCGCGAGCGGGTGCGGCCGCCGCGTCTCACTGAACCGGCGCAGCAGCACGCTGTCGGCCGCTTCCAGGAACAACAGCCGGACGCGATGCCGCGCCTGCCGCTGCAGCTTGCGATAGACCGCGGGGAACCGCGCGAGCTCGCGTCCTTCGCGGACGTCGATGACGACGGCCGCGCGCCGCGCGTTGCCGGTCGCGTTGAGCGTGAGATCGGCGAACGTCGGCAGCAGCGCGATCGGCAGGTTGTCGACGCAGAAGTAGCCGAGGTCTTCGAGCGCGCGGATGGCGTGCGACTTCCCCGCCCCCGACACGCCCGTGACGACGACGAACGAGGCGTCCTTGGCGCGCGCGCGATTCCGAGGCACTCGACCCGTGGCCACGGCGCGATCAGGACTCGGTGTCGATCAACCCGAGATGGCCGTCCGGCCTCCGGAACAGGATCGCCACCGCTTCGGACGCGTGATGGCGAAAGACCAGGAACGGCTGCTTCGCGGCCTCCAGCGCGAGGACGGCGTCGTCGACCGTCATCGCCTTGATGGCGGTGTTGCGCGCCCGAATGACGCGCGTCGTGCGCTCGGCCGCGGCAGGGACCTCGCGTTCGACGAGGGCGCGTCCGTTCGCGCGCCGCCGCGTCTTCCAGCGATCCATCAGGCGCTGCGCCTGCTGCGACACCTTCTCGACCGCGAGGTTGGCCGCCGTGACGGCGCGCGCGTGCTTGCCGATCGCGACGAGCTGGTGATCGCCGCGGGCGTGCACGGTCAGCTCGCAGCACACGTGCGCGCGCTCGCGCGTCAGCACGCACTGCGCCGAGACGCCGTTGTCGCGCAGGAGGCGCTCGAGCCGCGCGACCTTGCGCTCGATCTGCGCGCGCACGGTCGACGGGACGTCGACCTGCCGGCACGTGACGGTGACAGTCATACGAGTCGTGCTCCGCGTCAGTACAGCACTTTGCGCTGGTTGGAGGTTGGGATCTTGAGCTCTTCGCGGTACTTCGCGATGGTGCGCCGCGCGAGCACCAGCCCTTCCTTCTGCAGGATGCTCATGATCTTCGAGTCGCTCAACGGCCGCTTGGCGTCTTCCGCCTCGATGATCTTCCGGATGCGCTGCTTGATCGTCACCGACGACACGCTCTCGCCGTACGAGCTGCTGATGCCGCTGTGGAAGAAGAACTTCAGCTCGTAGACGCCCTGCGGCGTGTGGACGTATTTGTTGTTGACCACGCGCGAGACGGTCGACTCGTGCATGCCGATGTCGCTCGCCACGTCGCGCAGCACGAGCGGCCGCAGGTGCTCGATGCCGTGATCGAGGAACGCGCGCTGGAAGTTGATGATGCTCGTCGCGACCTTGAGGATCGTCTTCTGGCGCTGGTCGACGGACTTCAACAGCCACAGCGCGGCGCGGAACTTGTCCTTGACGTACGCGCGCGTCTCGTCGCTCGTCTCGCTGCCCTTGTCGAGCAGCCGGCGGTACACCGGGCTGATGCGCAGCTGCGGCAGGCCGTCCTCGTTCAACACGGCCTTGTAGCCGTCCTCCGTCTTGACGATGTAGACGTCGGGGATGACGTACTGCGAGTCCGCCGGGCTGTAGCGCGAGCCTGGCTTCGGATCGAGGTGCTTGATCACCTCGACGTGCTGCTTGATCTCGTCGATGTCGCAGCCGAGCGCCTTGGCGAGCTCGGGGATGCGGTTGTTCTGCAGCAGATGGAGATGGTCGCGGATGATCGTCTCGACCGGCGAGCCTTCGAGGCCGAGCGGCTTCAGCTGCAGCAGCAGGCACTCGCGCGGATCGCGCGCCGCGACGCCCGGCGGATCGAACGTCTGCACGTGCTCGAGCGCGCGCTCGACCGCGGTGATCTCCCAGGGCCCGAGGGCCGCGATCTCGTTGACCGAGGCGACCAGATACCCGTCCTCGTCGATGTTGCCGATGATCGCCGCGCCGATGTCCCGCGTCTCGTCGTCGGCCGGCTGCAGGTTGAGCTGCCACATCAGATGATCGGCCAGCGATCCCTTGCTCGAGAGCGTGTTCTCGATCGGCGGCAGCTCCTTGACCTCGGTCGGCTGCCGCGGGCGATAGCCGTCGTCGAGGTACTCGCCGAAGAAGTACTCGTACTCCTGATCGTCCCACGTGTCGCGCTTGTCGTCGGGCTTCTTCTCCGGCTCGGGCTGCTCCGTCTCGGTGGCCGGCGTCGCGTCCTGCGCGGCCTCCTCGGTCGGCGTCTCCTCGAGCAGCGGATTCTCGACCATCTCCTGGTTCAACAGCTCGGCGAGCTCGAGCGTCGACATCGGCAGGAGCTTGATGGCCTGCTGCAGCGACGGCGTCAGAATGAGCTTCTGGACGAGTCGCGCGTGAAGTTTCTGTTGAATGGCCATCGGGTCTCACAGACGAACGGTCACATCAATCTTAGTCCAGGCGGAATTCGGCCCCGAGATAAATCCGTTTGACGTCCTCGTCGTCGGCCAGGCCCCCGGGCGTGCCGCTGCGGAAAATCACGCCATCGTGCACGATATACGCGCGATCGGTGATCTTCAGCGTTTCGCGGACGTTGTGGTCCGTGACGAGCACCCCGATGCCGCGGTCCTTGAGATGTACCACAATCTTCTGGATGTCGGCGACGGCGATCGGGTCGATGCCCGCGAACGGCTCGTCGAGCAGGATGAACTTCGGCTGATTGACGAGCGCGCGGGTGATCTCCACGCGCCGCCGTTCGCCGCCCGACAGCGTGTACGCGCGCGATCGCGCGAGCGCGGTCAGCCCGAGCTCCGCGAGCAGATCGTCCAAGCGTGCGCGCCGCGTCGCTTTGTCGAGCGGCAGCGTCTCGAGGATCGCCAGGACGTTCTGCTCGACCGTGAGCCCGCGGAAGATCGACGGCTCCTGCGGCAGATAGCCGATGCCCTTGCGCGCGCGCACGTACATCGGATCGTGGGTGACGTCGTGATCGTCGAGCAGCACGCGGCCGGCGTCCGGGCCGACGAGCCCGACGACCATGCCGAACGTCGTCGTCTTGCCGGCGCCGTTGGGTCCGAGCAACCCGACGACCTCGCCGGAGGCGACCTCGAGGTCGACATCGCGGACCACCGTGCGGCCGCCGAAGGCTTTCGTGAGCCGCTCGGTCCGTAGCGTCGCCATCTAGCGCTTCAGCTCCCCCGTGCAATCCGTCCCCGTCCGCTCGGTGCGCTCCACGCTGCCGGGATTCTCCGCCTTCGGAAACGTCGGCGCCTGATCCGAATGCGTGAAATAGCCCACGGCCGCCTTGACGATCGAGCACGATCCCGGCGTGTCCGCCTGCTCGCGCAAGACGATGGGCATGCCGCCCGCGCCGCGCAGCGTGTAGCGATCGGCCGCCGACTCGTAAATCAGCACGTCGGAGATCGAGTCACGCCCGTTCGCCAGCGTCGAGTGCACGTCGCCGGTGGCGTCGAGCCGCTCGAGCGACCGCTGCTGCGCCGCCAGTGTAAGCACGAGCTTCTGCGCCGACGTGGTCCCGTCCGTGCTCGTCATCGTCACCGGCGCGCCCGTGTATGTCGCCGTGCGCGCGGCGTCCTGATAGCTCAGCGTCTCGGCCGTGACACGATATCGCGTCGGCGTGCCCGGCGTCGCGCTCTTGTCGTCGGTCAGGAAGAAGATGGACTCGACGCTGCCCTTCGCCGTCAGATCCTGATCGTTCGCCACGACGATGTCGACGGCGACGACGGAGCTGCTGTCGCTCGCGGCCGCCTGGGACTGCGCTTTCGGCTGCTGCTGGACGCGGGCGTGAGCCTCGGCCGTGCCGACGTAGTGCGCCTGCTTCGTCGCGCTCGCGTACCAGAACTCCGCGGCCTGGCCGTAGACCGGATCGCGATCGTTGAACAGGCCGGGCGACGCGGTCTTCGCGTCGCTCCCCTTCTGCGCCGTCGTCACGGTCTTCACGTCACGCCGGGCGTGCAGGTCGTTCGAGTCGAGATCGACGTCGATCAGCTCGCTGGCGTCGACGGTGACCGAGCCGTCCGTCACGCGCGGCACGCGCCGCGCGTTCTGCGGGAACGGTTTGAGCGTGAGCTGGCCCTTCGAGGCGAGATAGACGCCGATGTCCGCGTCGCCGACGACGTCACCGTCTTCGAACCGCACGTTCTGCTGGAACTCCGCTTCGTCGATCGCGTCGAGCTGGCCCTTCAGCTTCAGGTTCAGCACTTGCGACGTACCCGTCCGGGACGCGCTGCCACGACCGCCGCGGCCGGGCGTCGTCTCGACGAAGCGTACGCCGCCGGTGAACTGCGCCGACGTCAGGCCGTGCTGATCGTCGCCGTTGGCGACGAGCGAGGGCGCGGTGATCGTCCGCTGCGGCGCGCCGTTCTGCGCCGGCGTGTTCACGATGACGCGATCGTTGGCCTCGAGGTGCGTGACCGTCTTGCCGTCGGGCGCCGTCGTCAGCATGACCATGGCGCCCGAGATCGCGCGTCTCGACGCGCCGTCGATCATCACCATCGTCGCCTGGCCGTTCAGCACGGCGCGCTGCAGCACCTGCGTGCCCTCGTAGAAGGCGAGGTCGATGTCCTGCGCCTGCATGTCCGGCGCCGAGGAGGTTTGTCCCGGCGCCGGCTGCACGCGCGACGAGCCGCGCAGCTCGATCACGCGGAACTGCTCGTGATCCGGCGTCAGATACAGCGTGGCGCGGTCGGCGGACATGACGTCCGTGTCGTGGACGATCCGCGCCCGAGTCTCGAACAGCAGCGCGTTTCCCGCGCGATTGAACGTCATCGTCTGCGCCGTGGCGTCGACGTGTCCCGCCGTTTCGCCGGGCGCCGCCGCGGTCGTCATGTGCGCGTCGGCGAGCACGCGGAAGACGCCCGTGTCGCGCTCGTAGATCGCGCCGGTGCCGGTGCCGGACATCCGGCCGCGCGCGAACGTCACGGGACCGGGAATCGTGGCCTGTCCGGTCGCGTTGATCCAGTGGATCTGCTCGGCGGTGATGAGCACGCTTTCCGGCGTCTTGAAGTTGACGTGCCCCTTCAGCATCAGCTCGTTCGGCAAGTCGTCGGGCGAGGCCTTGCCGACCGTCTCGGCGAGATCGGCGCGCACGTCGGTGCCGTCGGTCATGACGAGATGAAAGCCCGTCCACCCGGCGCGCCCGTCGTCGTACTGCCGTCCGCTCGCGTACTCGACCGTCCACTGACGCTCGCCGTCCTTGTACCGGAACGTCGTGCCCTGACCGCTCTGGACCGTCGCGGTCGGATCGGCCGTCTCGCTCGCGTTGGCGTGCTGGTTGACCGGGCGATGCCGCGTCATGACGTAGAGCGCGATCGCCGTGCCGATGCCGACGATCGCGACGACGCCGCGCACGCCGCGCTGCCACCTCACGCGGATGCCCCCGCCGGCACGCGAATGTCGGCGACGACGAGCTCGGTCGTCCGCTCGCCGCGGTACTCGGATTCTTCGAGCGAGTACGCCAGCTCGAGGCCGCAGCGGTTCGCGGACAGATAGTCTTCGCGGTCGGCCGCGCGCCACGCGATGGCCTTGAAGGATCGGCTCTCCTGCTTCACGAGCAGCGACAGGTGACGATCCTTGATCTTGCGCGGCGGCGCGATCAGATCGATCGGCGACGCGCGAAAGACCGGCTTCGGATTGGCCGCGCCGAACGGACCGAGCCGCGCGTGGCCGGCGACGATGTCGCCGGAGATCTCGCGCAGGCCCAGCGGCGCGTCGATGCGCAGCCGTGGCACGAGGTCCTCCGGCCGCAGCCGTTCGTTGGCGCACGCCCCCAGGCGCTGCCGAAGCTCGCCGACGCGCGAGGCGTCGAGCGTCACCCCCGCGGCCTGGCGATGGCCGCCGAACTGCAGGAACACATCGGCGCACGACTCGAGCGCGGCGAGCAGATCGAAGGCCGCGATGCTGCGTCCGGATCCCCGCGCGATGCCGTCCTCGATCGACAGGACGAGCGTCGGCTTGTGGTACTGCTCGACGAGCTTCGACGCGACGATGCCGATCACGCCGCGGTGCCAGCCTTCGCCGGCGACCACGAGCATGTTGTGCGCGCCGACCTGCGGATCGCGCTCGATCGATCGCCGCGCCTCCGCCAGGATCTCGGCCTCCTGCTCGCGCCGCTTCGCGTTCTCCTCCGACAACCGCTTTGCGAGCTGTCTCGCGCGATCGCGAATCTCGTCGTCGCGCCCGCGGAGCAGCAGCAGGTCGGCGGCGAGATCCGGCGAGCTCATGCGTCCCGCCGCGTTCAGGCGGGGCGCCAGCATGAAGCTCACGTGGAAGCTGTCGAGCCGGCGGCCGGACAGCTGCGCCTCTTCGAGCAGCGCCTCGAGCCCGACGCCGTGCGGCCCGCGCGAAAGCCCGCTCAGGCCGAAGCTCGCGATGACACGGTTCTCGCCCACGAGCGGTACGACGTCGGCGAGCGTCCCGATGGCGGCGATCTTGATGAAATGCGCCAGCGTGGCCGGGCCGTGCGGCGTCGACTCGAACAGCGCCTGCACGACCTTGAGCGCCACGCCGACGCCCGCGAGCATCTTGTCGGGATACGTGCAGCCCGGACGCTTCGGGTTGATGACCGCGAACGCCGGCGGCAGCGCGGTCTCGGGCTCGTGATGGTCCGTGATGATGAGGTCGAGGCCGAGCTCGCGCGCGCGCACGGCGGCCTCGGTGGCGCGGATGCCGCAGTCGACCGACACGATCACGTGCGCGCCGGCGGCCTGCAGGCGATCGATCGTCGCGGCCTGCAGCCCGTAGCCGTCCTTCATGCGATCCGGCACGAAGTGGACGACGTGGCCGCCGAGCAGCTCGATGGCGCGCCGCAGAATTACCGTCGCCGTGATGCCGTCGACGTCGTAGTCGCCGTGAATCGCGATCTGCTCGCCGCGCGCGATGGCCGCGCGCAGCCGCTCGATCGCCGGCCGCATGTCGAGGAGCAGATAGGGGTCGTGGAGCTGGCTCAGCGCCGGCGACAGGAAGCGGATCGCCGCGTCGGGCGTGTCGAGACCGCGCTGGCAGAGCAGACGGGCGATGACGGGCGGCACGCCGACCGACGTCGCGATCGCGCTGACGCGGTCGACGTCGGCCGGGACGTCCTCCCAGACGAGGCGCAGCATCAGCCGCCCTGTCCCGCATCGGCGGCCGGCGCCGCGTCGTCGACGAAGGCCTGGCCGAGACGGCCCATCGCGCGGAACTTCCCGTAGCGCGCGTCGAGCCGCGCCGCCGGATCCATCTGCTGGATCTCGGCGAGATGGCGCGCGATCGCCTCGTCGAGCAGCGCGGCCGCCTGCGCGAAGTCCATGTGCGCGCCGCCGATCGGCTCCTTGACGATCTCGTCGATCAGCCCGAGCGCCAGCAGATCCGGCGCCGTGATCTTCAGCGCTTCCGCCGCGTCGACCTTGCGGGCCGCATCGCGCCACAGAATCGCCGCGCAGCCCTCGGGCGGGATGACGCTGTAGACGCCGAACTCCTGCATCAGCACGCGGTCGCCGACCGCGATGCCGAGCGCGCCGCCGCTGCCCCCCTCGCCCGCGACCACGACGATGATCGGCACGTTCAGGAGCGCCATCTCGCGCAGGTTCAGCGCGATCGCCTCGGCGACGCCGCGCTCCTCCGACTCGATGCCGGGATACGCCGCGGGCGTGTCGACGAAGACGATGATCGGCCGGCCGAACTTCTCGGCGAGCTGCATCACGCGCAGCGCCTTGCGATAGCCTTCCGGCTTCGCGTATCCGAAGTTCCGGAAGATCTTCTGCTTCGTGTCGCGGCCTTTCTGATGGCCGACGATGGCGACGGGCTCGCCGTGGAAGAACGCGAAGCCGGTGACGATGGCCTTGTCGTCGGCGAATCGGCGATCGCCGTGGAGCTCGGTGAAGCCCGTGAAGATCAGACCGGCGTAGTCGAGCGTCGACGGCCGGTTCGGGTGCCGCGCGACCTGCACGCGCTGCCACGGCCGCAGGGACTTGTAGATCTCCGCGCGCAGCTCGGTCGCGCGCGCCTCGAGCTGGGCGATCGCCGCGAGGCGCTCGGGCGTCCGCGGCATGAGGCCCATCGCCTCGATCTCCTTCTGCAGCACCGCAATCGGCTCTTCGAAATCCAGCAGCTCAGGCATGACTGTCGCACGTCCTCACGACTTCAGCATCACGGACCCGGCGCCGCACACGGCCTCGACGTCGCGCACGAACAGATCGCTCGGTTTGATCCGCCGCGCCGTCGCCGCGCGCACGCGCATCGGCGCGCCGCCATTCTGCACCTCGACGACGACCGACACGCGGCGATCGCCGGGATAGCGCTCGAGCACGCCCGCCAGATCGCGCAGCGCATTCTTGCCCAGGACCTTGCCGGCCAGACGGATCTCGACGGCCTTGACGGCCCGCTCGCGGACCGAATCCAGCGGCGTCATCTCCGACACGACGATCCGGCTCGACTCCTCGTCGCGCTCGTACTTGCCGCGCACGAGCAGCATCGCGTCGTTGACGGCGAGGCTGCCGAAGCGGCTGAACGCCTCGGGAAACACGACCGCCTCGACCTTCGCGACTTCGTCCTCGAGCGAGAACACGGCCATGCGATCGCCCTTCTTGGTCTTGAGCGGGCGCAGCCCCGTGACGACGCCGGCGACGGCGACGTCGGGCTCCGACTGCGTCAGATCCTGCACGCGCCGCGTGCCCGTGATCGCCAGCGCCTCGGCGTAGCGCTGCAGCGGATGGCCGCTCATGTAGAGACCGAGCGCCTCCTTCTCGCACGCGAGCGCTTCCGACTCCGTCCACGGCGCGACGGGCGGCAGTGCGCTGTCGTCGGAGGCACGCGCGCCGGCATCCTCGTCGCCACCGAACAGGAGCGACTGCCCCTGATCCTGATCGCGCTGATGCCGGCTGCCGTGATCGAGAATCCGATCGAGCGACGCGAGCACGCGCGGCCGCCAGGCGAGATAGCGCTCGCGGCCGCCGGGCGCGAGCGAATCGAACGCGCCGGCCTTGAGCAGACATTCGATGACCTTCTTGTTGACGAGCCGGAGGTCGACGCGCTCGGTCAGCTCGAAGAGCGACTGGATGCGCCCGCCCATGTCGCGGCGGGCCGCCAGGATCGACTGGATCGCGCCTTCACCCGCACCTTTCACCGCGCCAAGACCGAACCGCACGCCGTCGGGCTCGACGATGAACTTCCAGTCGCTCGCGTTGATGTCGGGCGGCAGCACGGGCACGCCGAGCTCGCGGCACTCCGCGAGATACAACGCGACCTTCTCCGAGCTCTGCGACTCGATCGTCAGCAGCGCCGCCATGAAGTGACGCGGATAGTTCGCCTTGAGATACGCCGTCTGATACGCCAGGAACGCGTACGTCGTCGAGTGCGACTTGTTGAAGCCGTAGCCGGCGAAGAACTCGATGAACTCGAAGACCTTCGTCGCCTTCTTCTCCGCGATGCCGCGCTCGCGGCAGCCGGTCATGAAGGCGTCGCGCTGCGCCTGCATCTTGGCCGCGTCCTTCTTGCCCATCGCGCGGCGCAGCTCGTCGGCCTGCCCCAACGTGAAGCCGGCGAGCTCGCTGGCCAGACGCATGACCTGCTCCTGGTACGCGATGACGCCGTACGTCTCCTTGAGGACGGTCTCCATGCGCGGGACGTCGTATTTGATCTCGACGCGCCCGTGCTTGCGGTTGATGTAGTCGTCGACGACGCCGCCGCGCAGCGGCCCGGGCCGATACAGCGCGTTGAGCGCGATCAGATCCTCGAGGCAGATGGGCTTGGCTTTGCGCAGCGTCTCGCGCATGCCCGAGCTCTCGAACTGGAACACGCCGTGGGTCTGACCCGCCTGGAAGATCGTCTGATACGTCTTCTCGTCGTCGAGCGGCAGCTGCTCGAGATCGATCGTCTCGCCGAGCGTCTCCTTGATGTGCTGGACCGCATCGTCGAGCAGCGTGAGCGTGCTCAGACCGAGGAAGTCCATCTTCAGGAGGCCGACGCGCTCGATCTCCTTCATCGCCCACTGCGTGGTGATGCCGGCGTCGCTCTCCTTCTGGCTCTTGTAGACCGGGGCGAACTCGGTGATCGCCTTTGGCGCGATGACGACGCCGGCGGCGTGGACGGAGGCGTGACGCGTCATGCCCTCGAGGCGGCGCGCGACCTTGAGCAGCTCGCGGACGCGCTCGTCTTTCTTCTCGAGATCGGCGAGCGCGGGATTCTCGGCGACGGCCGTGTCCAGCGTCATGTCGAGCGCCGCCGGAATCAGCTTGGCGACCTTGTCGACCTCGGAGATCGGCATCTCCATGACGCGGCCCACGTCGCGCACGGCCGCTTTCGCCTTCATCGTCCCGAACGTGATGATCTGCGCGACGTTCTCGCGGCCGTACTTCCGCGTGACGTAGTCGATGACCTCGCCGCGCCGGCGCTCGCAGAAATCGATGTCGATATCCGGCAGCGAGACGCGCTCCGGATTCAGGAAGCGCTCGAAGTACAGGTCGAAGTGCAACGGGTCGACGTCGGTGATCTTCAAGCAGTAGGCGACGAGGCTGCCGGCCGCCGAGCCGCGGCCCGGTCCGACCGGAATGCCCTGGTCGCGCGCGTAGCGGATGAAGTCCCAGACGATCAGGAAGTAGCCCGGGTACTTCATCTTGCAGATCATGTCGATCTCGTACTGCAAGCGCTGTTCGTACTCGGGGATCGTGTGGCGCAGCTCGCCGCGCGCCTCCATCGCCTGCCATCGCGGCAGACGGGCCTGGAAGCCCTCGCGCGTCACGCGGGCGAAGTAGGTCTCGGTCGTGAAGCCCGGCGGCACGTCGAAGTCCGGCAGGAACGCCTGCCCCTTCGGCAGCGTGACGTCGCAGCGCTCGGCCACGCGCAGCGTGTTCTGGAGCGCGTCGGGATGATCGCCGAAGACCGTCCACATCTCCTCGGCGGTCTTCAGGAAGAACTGATCGCCGTGGTACTTCAGGCGCTTTTCGTCGCTGACGCTCTTGCCCGTGCCGATGCACAGCAGGACGTCGTGCGGGTGCTGGTCGGTCTGCCGCAGATAGTGCACGTCGTTCGTGCAGACGAGCGGCAGATTCAACTCGCGCGCGATGGGCAGCAGGCCCGTGTTGACGACCTTCTGCTCCTCGATGCCCTGATACTGCATCTCGAGGAAGAAGTTGTTCGGGCCGAGGATGTCGCGGTA
>CAZNMF010000375.1:0-24264 GCA_964573795.1 uncultured Solibacteraceae bacterium | reverse complement strand
GAAGCGCTCGTGCTCGTGCAGGCCTACGTGGGCGTGATGGCGACGATGGGCACGGTGCTCGCGGCCGTGGTGGCCGAGCACAAGCATGCGGAGCGGCAGCTGCGCGAGCTGGCGACGACCGATCCGCTCACCGGGCTGGCGAATTACCGGCGGCTGCTCGAAGTGCTGAAGGGCGAGATCGCGCGATCGAACCGCACGGGCCGTCCGTTCGCGGTGCTGTTCGTGGACATGGACGGGCTCAAGACGATCAACGACCGCTACGGCCACCTTGCGGGCAGCCGCGCGTTGTGCCGCATCGCGGACACGATGCGCAGCTCGTGCCGGACGATCGACACGCCGGCGCGATTCGGCGGCGACGAGTTCGCGCTCGTGCTGCCCGAGACCGGCGAGGCGGGCGGACAGGTCGTGCTCCGCCGCATCTCCGACCGGCTCGCGGCCGACGGCCACAAGCCCGTCCTGGCGATCAGCGGCGGCGTCGCCGTGTTCCCGCGCGACGGCGACTCGCCGACGCTCCTGCTGCGCGCGGCCGACAAACTGCTGTATCAGGCCAAGTCGGCAGCCGCGAGCGCCCGGAGGCGCGCGAAGAGCGACGCGGACGGTGAGGAGTTGAAAACGGGAACGCTGTTCTGACGCTCGTATCGCGCTATCTCACTATCGCGCTCACGCACGATCTTCCAACTTTTCTCCCGTCTCTCTCGTCGCCCGTCCCTTTGGTCCCCTCGTCCCTTTGGTCCCCTCGTCCCCTGGTCCCCTCGTCCCTTGGTCCCCTCGTCCCCTTCATCCGTTCCTCCCTCGTCCCGGCTACTATTACCGTCGTGGTTGAGCCGCTTCCTTTTGCACACACGGCCGACGGTCGCGATCTCGCGCTGCTGCCCGGCCTCTCCAACCGCCACGGTCTGATCACCGGCGCGACCGGCACGGGCAAGACCGTCACGCTCCAAGTCCTCGCGGAGCGCTTCTCGCGCATCGGCGTGCCGACGTTCATGGCGGACGTCAAGGGCGATCTGGCTGGTCTGGCGGCTGCCGGCGCGCTGTCGCCGAAGCTGCAGCAGCGGCTGACGGACCTGAAGCTCGACGCGCCGTCGTTTGCGGCGAGCCCGGTCACGTTCTGGGACGTCTTCGGGAAGTCGGGCCATCCGGTCCGCGCGACGGTCTCCGACATGGGGCCGCTCGTGCTGAGCCGTCTCTTCAATCTCAACGAGACGCAGCGCGGCGTGCTCACGATCGCGTTCAAGATCGCGGACGACAACGGCCTGCTGATCCTCGACTCGCGCGATCTGCGCACCGTGCTGCAGTACATCGGGGACAACGCGAGGCAGTTCACGACCGACTACGGCAACGTCTCGGCTGCGTCGATTGGCGCGATCCAGCGCGCGCTGCTCGCCGTCGAGCAGCAGGGCGGCGACAAGTTCTTCGGCGAGCCGATGCTCGACATCGACGATCTGATCCAGACGATGCCGGACGGGCGGGGCGTCGTGAATATTCTGGCGGCCGATCAGCTGATGCTGTCGCCGAAGGTCTACGCGAGCTTCCTGCTGTGGATGCTCTCCGAGCTGTTCGAGCGCCTGCCGGAAGTCGGCGATCCCGAGAAGCCGAAGCTCGTGTTCTTCTTCGACGAGGCGCACCTGCTCTTCGAGGACGCCGAGGAGGCGCTCGTCGAGAAGATCGAGCAGGTCGTCCGCCTGATCCGATCGAAAGGCGTCGGCGTCTTCTTCGTGACGCAGAACCCGCTCGACGTGCCGGACAAGGTGCTGGCGCAGCTCGGCAACCGCGTGCAGCACGCGCTGCGCGCGTTCACGCCGCGCGATCAGAAAGCGGTGAAGACCGCCGCGGAGACGCTGCGTGCGAACGGGACGTTCGACACGGAGAAGGCGATCACCGAGCTGGCCGTCGGCGAGGCACTCGTGTCGTGTCTCGACGAGAAGGGCATACCGGCCGTCGTCGAGCGCGCCTGGATCATGCCGCCTGCGTCGCGGATTGGACCCATCACGGCCGGCGAGCGCGCCGACGTCATGAACGCGTCGCTCGTCAAAGGCCATTACGAGCAGATGATCGATCGCGAGTCGGCGTACGAGAAGCTGACGGCGCGCGCGGACGCTCGCACGGCGGGCACCGCGCCGGCGGCAGGGAAGAGCACGCCGGCCGCTGCGCCGCGCACGCCGGCGGGGCAAGCCGGCGCGTCGCTGAGCGATCTGATTTTCGGTTCGGTCGGCCCGCGCGGCGGCAAGCACGAAGGCATCCTCGAGTCCGCGGCCCGCAGCGCCGCGCGCAGCGTCGGCTCCGGCATGGGACGGTCGATCCTGCGCGGCATGCTGGGCGGGATATTTGGGGGAAGACGGTAGACGCAAACTTCGAACTTTGAACTTCGAACTTCGAAAGACGCACAGCTACGCTCTTCCCGTAAGCCGTAAGCCGTAAGCCGTGTCCACCCTCCTCCTCTCCACCTGGGGCTCGTACGGCGATCTGTTTCCGTATCTCGCGCTCGCGATCCGGCTGAAGCAGCTCGGGCACGTGCCGATCGTCGCGACGTGTCCGTTCTATCGCGACATCGTCGAGCGCGCGGGCGTGGGATTTCGTCCCGTGCCACCGGACGTCAATCCCACCAACGCGGCGCTGCTCGCGCGCGTGATGGATCCCGCGCGCGGCAGCGAGGTCGTCGTCCGCGAGCTGGCCGCGGCGCACGTGCGCGCGGCGTTCGACGCGACGCGAGCGGCGGCGCGTGACGCGGACGCGATCGTCACGCATCCGGTCGCGTTTGCGGGCCCGCTCGTCGCGCGTGTGCTTGGCCGGCCGTGGCTCTCGGTCGCGCTCGCGCCGACCACGTTCTTTTCGATTCACGATCTGCCGCTGCTGCCGCCCACGCCCGGGCTCATGCGTCTGATGCGGAGCACCACCGTCACGGCGCGGGCCTTCATGGGGCTGGCGCGGCGTTTGACGCGATCGTGGACCGCGCCGGTGCGCGAGCTCGCGCGCGAGCTGAAGCTGCCGGATACGGGTGATCCACTGTACGAAGGGCAGTTCTCGTCGTTCGGCACGCTGGCGTTGTACTCACCGGTGCTCGGCGGTCCGCAGCCGGACTGGCCGCCGCACACGACGATTACGGGCTTCGTGTTCCACGATCAGCAGCCCACGATCGACGCCGATCTGCAGGCGTTTCTCGACGATGGCGAGCCGCCGATCGTGTTCACGCTCGGGTCGTCGGCGGTCGGCGCGCCCGGCGCGTTCTACGACGAGAGCACGCGCGCGGCCGAGGCCCTCGGCCGCCGCGCGGTGCTGCTCGTCGGCAAGTACAGCGCCGCGCCCATCGGCCCCCGCGCCCGCGGCGTCTTCGCCGCCGCGTACGCGCCGCACGCCGCGCTCTTCGCGCGCGCGGCGGCGGTCGTCCATCATGGCGGCGTCGGCACGCTCGCGCAGGCGCTGCGTGCCGGCCGCCCCATGCTGGTCGTGCCGCACGCGCACGACCAGCCGGACAACGCATTCCGCGCCGCCAGGCTCGGCGTGGCCCGCGTGCTCGACGCGCGCCGCTACGCGGCGGCGCGCGTCGCGCGGCATCTGCGCGCGCTGCTGGAGGAGCCGTCGTACCGCGCGCGCGCCGAACTCATCGGCGCGCGCGTCGCGGCCGAGCGTGGGACCGACGTCGCGTGCGAGGCGATCGCGGCCCTTGCGACATAGTTACGCGAATTCGTAGACACTACTGCCATGTCGTCTCTCGCCCGTCAGCTCGCCGACGTCGGCCGCCGCTTCTACGCGCGCGGCTGGGTGCTTGGCACCAGCGGCAACTTCAGCGCCGTCATCTCGCGCCGGCCGCTGCGGATCGCCATCACGCCGAGCGCCGCGCACAAGGGACGGCTCACGGGCCGTGAGCTCCTCGTCGTTGACGATCGCGGCGTGCCGCAGGTACGGACGGACCGGCGGAAGGCCGCGCGGCCTTCCGCCGAGACGCGGCTGCACCTCGAGATCGTCCGCGCGCGCGGCGCCGGCGCCGTCTTGCACACCCATTCCGTTTGGGGCACGATGCTCTCAGATCTCCACGCAGACGATCGCGGTCTGGCGCTCGAAGGCTACGAGATGCTGAAAGGGCTCGACGGCATCGGCACGCACGAGCATCGCGAGTGGGTGCCGATTCTCGAGAACGACCAGGACATGACGCGCCTGGCCGACGCCGTGCGCGAGCGGCTGGCGGCTGAACCTGTTGCGCATGCGTTCCTGTTGCGTGGACACGGCCTCTACACGTGGGGCGCCACGATAGACGACGCGGAGCGCCACGTGGAGATCCTCGAGTTCCTGCTGGAGATCCTCGGACGAAGGAGCACCCATGGCCATCGTCACCATCCCTGAGCTGGATCAGCGGTTCGACGACGCCGACGCGATTCGCGCGCTGCTCGAGCCGCGCGGCGTCGACTACGAGCGCGCCGAGCCGAGCGTGCCTGTCGCGTCCGACGCGCCCGCCGCCACCGTGCTCGAGGCGTACAAGGACAAGATCGACGAGCTCAACGCGCGCGGCGGCTACGTGACGGCGGACGTGATCGACGTCTTCCCGGACACGCCCGGCCTCGACGCGATGCTCAATCGCTTCAACTCCGAGCACTGGCACAGCGAAGACGAAGTCCGCTTCATCATCGAGGGCCGTGGCGTCTTTCACATCCATCCGAAGGGCGAGCCCGTGATGGCCGTCGAGGTCGGCCCGGGCGATTTGATCCGTGTGCCCGCCGGCATCCATCACTGGTTCGATCTCTGCGCAGACCGCCGTATCCGCGCGATTCGTCTGTTCAAGGATCCCGCCGGCTGGGCGCCGCACTACACGAGCTCCGGCGTCGACAAAGGCTTTCAACCGCTCTGCTTCGGCCCGGCGTACTTCCCGCCGATGTTCGATCGCATGTGACGATCGATCTCGCCGCCTCGCGCATCCGGCTCATTCTGCTCGACATCGAAGGCACGACGACGCCCATGGCGTTCGTGCACGAACGTCTGTTTCCCTACGCCCGCGTGCGGCTGCGTGCGTGGCTGACGTCGCGCGCAGGAACCGACGAGCGCCGCGACGTCATGGCGCTGCTGCGCGCGGAGCACGCGGCCGACGCCGCGCAGGACGACGCCGTGCCCGCGTGGCCCGCTGACCCGCGCGACGACATCGAGCCGGCTGTCGCATATCTCGAGTGGCTGATGGATCGCGACCGCAAGTCGCCGGCGTTGAAGCGGCTGCAGGGGCTGATCTGGGAGGACGGCTATCAGGCCGGCGAGCTTCGCGGCGAAGTCTTCGCCGACGTGCCGGACGCGCTGCGGCGATGGCGCGCAGCGGGCATCGACCTCGCCATCTACTCGTCGGGCAGCGAGCTCGCGCAGCGTCGCCTGTTCGCGTCGACCGTCCACGGCGATCTGACGCCCCTGATCTCCGCCTTCTTCGACACGGCCGTCGGTGCGAAGATCTCGCCCGCCAGCTACCAGCGAATCGTCGCGGCGCTCGGGCACGCGCCGGGCGAGGCGCTGTTCGTGTCCGATGTGACGCGCGAGCTGCGCGCGGCCGAGGAAGCCGGCTGCCAGGTCGTGCTCAGCATCCGTCCTGGCAATCCCGATCAGCCGCACAGCGAGGCGTTCGCGCACGTGTCGTCGTTCGACAGGATTCGCTGACGGGTCAGTCGACGGGCGGCCACGGGGGGCCGCCCCTACGGCATCATCCCGTCGTAAGCCGTAAGCCGTAGTCCCTTGGTCCCCCGTCTTCTCCGTCCGATAATCACCCCGATGTCTCGCGCCGTTGTCGCGTCGTGCCTTGCGGCCGTGCTCGTCGCGACGGCGTGGGCCACGCCTCAGACGTCGCCGCCGGCGCTCGAGCGGCTCACCGTGTCGTCCGACGGGCATCCGATGGCCGTGTGGGCGCGGCGGCCCGCGTCGCCGCGTGGCGCCGTGCTGCTCGTGCACGGGCGCACGTGGAGCAGCCGGCCGGATTTCGATCTTCAAGTTCCGGGGATGCAACGGTCGGTTCTCGTCTCGCTGGCCGCGCGGGGATGGGCGGCGTATGCCGTGGACCTGCGCGGCTACGGCGAGACGCCGCGTGACGCCACGGGCTGGATGACGCCGCGTCGTTCGGCGCTCGACCTCGTCAACGTGCTGGCGTGGATCGCGCAGCAGCACCCGTCGCTGCCGCGGCCGGCGCTCGTCGGCTGGTCGCGAGGCGCGGCGATGGCCATGCTGGCCGCGCAGCAGGCGCCGCCGCGCGCGAGCGCCCTCGTGATGTTCGGGTTCGCGTTCGACCCCGATGACAGCTTTGCCGACGGCAGCGTGCCCGAGAAGCCGGCGCGCGAAAAGAACACTGCCGAGTCGGCGGCGAGCGACTTCATCTCGCCGGCGGTGACGCCGCCGGCCGTGATCAAGGCCTTCGTCGCACAGGCGCTGAAGGCGGATCCGATCCTCGCCGACGTCAAAGACGACGCGGAGCTCAACGCGCTCGATCCGCGTCACTTCACCGTGCCCACGCTGGTCATCTACGGCGAGCGCGACTCCGGCATCGAGCCGGCCGACGCCCGGAAGTTCGTCGCGCAGCTCGCCGCAACCGACAAGCGGCTCGTCGTGCTTCCCGGCGCCGATCACGCCGCGCACCTGGAGAACACACACGAGGCGTGGATCGCGGCGGTCGACACGTTTCTCGTGCGATCGGCCGCACGCGCGGACGGTGGGCGCGCGAGGTCGATAGGCCGATAGCGCGATGATCCGCAGATAGCGCGATAGCGCGCTAGTGCGATACAGATCATCTCCATGCCCGCTTCCCCCCGCGTCCGCGCTCCCGAGCTCACCGGCGCCGTCGACTGGCTCAACGTTCCCGAGCCGTTGACGCTCGAGAAGCTGCGCGGCAAGGTGGTGCTGCTCGACTTCTGGACGTACGGCTGCATCAACTGCATGCACATCCTGCCGGACCTCCGCCGGCTCGAAGAGAAATACCGCGACGAGCTCGTCGTCATCGGCATCCACTCCGCGAAGTTCACGAACGAGCGGAAGTCGGAGAACATCCGGCGCATTCTCGTGCGGTACGACATCGATCATCCCGTCGCCAACGACGCGAACTTCGCGATCTGGAAGGCGTACACCGCGCGAGCCTGGCCCACGCAGGTGCTGATCGATCCCGAAGGTTACGTCGTGGCCGCCGCGTCGGGGGAAGGGAAGGGCCAGGCGTTCGACGAGGCGATCGCCGCGGTCATCCACGTCTTCGACGAGCAGGGCAAGATCGATCGCCGGCCGATCGCGGTGTCGCCCGAGCGCTCGCGCGTGAAGACGGCGGCGCTCGCGTTTCCCGGCAAGGTGCTGGCCGACGAGGCGAGCGGCCGGCTGTTCATCGCGGACTCCAATCATCACCGCGTGCTCGTCGCCGATCTCGACGGCACGGTCCGCGACGTGATCGGCGGCCGGATCGGCGCGGCGTCCGGCGCCGAAGTCGGCGACGAGGACGGTCCGTTCGAGTCGGCGCGCTTCTATCGGCCGCAAGGTCTGGCCGTCGACGGGGACATTCTCTACATCGCCGACACCGAGAATCACAAGGTTCGCGCCGCGAGCTTGACCGGCCGTCGCGTGACGACGGTCGCGGGCACGGGGCTGCAGGCCGGCTACGGCACCGCTGGCGGCGTCGCGACGACGACGCCGCTCAACTCGCCGTGGGACGTCCACCTGCGCGGCGGCCTGCTGTTCGTCGCCATGGCCGGATCGCACCAGATCTGGATGATCGATCTCGCGCGCCAGCTCGCGTTTCCGTACGCGGGATCCGGCCGCGAGGCGCGCATTGACGGCGCGGTCGACGACGCCGCATTTGCGCAGCCGTCGGGGCTGGCGATTGTGGACGACGTGCTGTACGTCGCCGACAGCGAGTCCAACATCATCCGCGCGATCGAGCTGCCGCCGCGCAATCGCGTACGCACGATCGCCGGCGGCGATCTCTTCGAGTTCGGCGATCGCGACGGCCGCGGCGACACCGCGCGCTTTCAGCATCCGCTCGGCATCGCCGCCGCGCGCGGCGGGCTGTTCGTCGCCGACACGTACAACCATCGCATTCGCACGGTGAATCCCGAGACGGGCGACGTGCGCGTGTTTGCTGGCGCCGGTGTCGAAGGGCACGAAGACGGCGCCGCCGCGGCCGCGCGTTTTCACGAGCCCGGCGGCCTCTCGGCGACGTCCGACGCGCTGTACGTCGCCGACACCAACAACCACGCGATTCGCCGCGTGTCGCTCGACGGCGGCGCCTGCACGACGATCGCGATTGTCACGAGCGATGGTGGAGTACCGTAAGGGCGCGGCACAGTGCGAAGTTCGAAGTTCGAGAGTGTCTTCGCGTTTACCAGATTGCACGGGCGGATTCGATACAAATAATTCGCGTCCGCCGCACGGCGACGAACCATTTCAGCAACCAAAACGTCGTATGCTCAGACAGTGACCAGACAAATGTGTCTGGTTCGTTTGGAGGTTCGTTACGTGCGTATTGGCAGTCTGAAGAGCATTCTTTTCGGTTCGGCACTTCTTCTCGCCACGTCGGCGCCCGCGTTCGCGCAGGGCACTGTCGGGGCTGGTCTTTCATTCCTGCACGACGAGGGAGCCACGGCAACTGGCTTCACGATCGACTACGCATCGGTCAAGCCCGCGACGGACAAAGCGACGTTCGGCGTCGTGGGTGATTTCGGTCTGAACAAGTTCGACGGTGGCACGGTCACCTCGTACCTCGGCGGCGTCCGCGTCGCCATCCCGGGCAACGCGAAGGTCAAGCCGTTCGCCCAGTTCGTCATCGGCGCGGAGCACTGCTGCGGATCGACGGACCTCGCGTTCCAGCCGGGCGCGGGTGTGGACTTCGCGGTCAGCCCGACGCTCGACGTGCGCGTGCAGGTCGACTTCCGCACCGTTCGCGCGGACGGCGATACCTTCAACGCGCAGCGCTACACCTT
This sequence comes from uncultured Solibacteraceae bacterium, assembly GCA_964573795.1. Taxonomy (GTDB): domain Bacteria; phylum Acidobacteriota; class Vicinamibacteria; order Vicinamibacterales; family SCN-69-37; genus CAZNMF01. Next base: position 15,352 of record CAZNMF010000375.1, on the reverse strand, counting down.
CGGGATCGCCATTCCCGTCGGCGCCAAGCAGTAGCTGGCGCCGGCCTCGCGTCACGCGCCCACAGCACCGGGCGCGAAGGCGGGGCGAAACACGAACGGCGGGAGCTTCCGGCTCCCGCCGTTGTCTTTTCCGCCAACCTCTCTGTTTCCTTCGTGTTACACTCACACGTTCGTCTCCGGACACCGGGGCCGACCGTCGCATGCTGCGTGCCCGCCATCTGCTCCTCGTGGCGGTGACCTTCCTGGTCTCCTGCCAGCCGTCGTCAGACGAGCAGACCGCGGCTGTACGCGAGGACATCCGGCTCGCCGCCGATGGCACGACGATCAGCGCGGTCGTGCCGCCCAATGCCACGCTCGAGAGTCTGTTGCGGCAGCAGCAGCTGCCCGCCGACGTGACGGCGTCGCTCATCGAGGCCGTGCGTGGCGTGTTCAATCCGCGCGACCTCCGCGCGCAGCGGACGTACTGGATTTCCCGCACGATCGACGGGCTGTTCCGCGAGTTCCGCTATCAGATCAATCCGGACACGCTGCTGCGCGTGGCCTTTCGCGACTCGTCTGGCGGCGACGCCGCGGCGTCGTTCGACGCGGAGGTCGTCACGCTGCCGAAGGAGTACCAGCTCGACGCCGTGACGGCGACGATCTCGCGCGAGACACCGTCGCTGTTCGGCGCCTTCCATGCCACGGGCGAGAACGTGCTGCTGCCCGGGCAGCTCGCCGAAGTCTTTGCCGGCGACGTGGACTTCAATTCCGACCTGCATCTGGGCGATCGCGTCGACGTGCTGTTCGAGCGCGCGATCCGCGACGGCGACGTCGTCGGCTACGGCGACATCGACGCGGCCGTGCTCGAGACCGGCGGACGCCGGCTGTCCGCGTTTCGCTTCGCCGGCGACGACGGCAAGACGGCGTGGTACGACGCGGAGGGCCGATCGCTGCGCCGGCCGTTCCTGAAGTCGCCGCTGCCGTTCGATCCGCGCGTGACGTCGGGCTTTTCGGCGAGCCGCTTCCATCCGCTGCTCGGCATCCGACGGCCGCACTACGGCGTCGACTTCGGCGCGCCGACCGGCACGCGCGTCTTCGCCGTCGCCGGCGGCGTCGTCGAGGTGGCAGCGTGGTCGGGCGAGGCCGGCCGCATGGTGCGCATCAAGCACGCCGGCGGCTACGAGACGTCGTATCTGCACCTGTCCGGCTTCGGCCCGGGCATTCATGCGGGGACGCGCGTCGAGCAGGGACAGATCATCGGCTACGTCGGCATGACCGGCGCGGCGACGGGGCCGCATCTCGACTATCGCGTCGCGAAGAACGGCGCCTATCTGAATCCGCTGACGGCGTTCAGCCGCATGCCGGCCGGCGAGCCGCTGTCGGCCGACGCGCTCGAAGCGTTCACGCAGCAGCGCGACACGGCGCTGGCGGAGATGCGCGATCGGCTCGGCGTGACGCTCGATCCGTCCTCCGCCTCGTCCGAGTCGTCGTCGATCCAATCCCGGTGATTTCGAACCGTCATTCACGATGTCTGCACTGTTTCCGTTTCGGGCCCTGCGCCCTGATCCTGGCGTCGCGTCCCGCGTCGCCTCCGTTCCCTACGACGTCGTCAACACCGAGGAAGCCCGGGCGCTGGCGGCGGGCAATCCGCTGAGCTTTCTGCACGTCACGCGATCCGAGATCGATCTGCCGCCGGAGACGAGCCCGTACGACGCGTCCGTCTACGAGCGCGCGATCGCGAACTTCGAGCGGCTGAAGGCGTCCGCTCCGCTGGTCGCCGACGAGGAGCCGTCGCTGTACTGCTACCGGCTGCGGATGGGCACGCACGAGCAGACCGGTCTCGCGGGCTGCTTCTCGGTGGACGAGTACGACCGCGGTCTGATCAAGAAGCACGAGAAGACGCGGAAGGACAAGGAGGACGATCGCACGCGGCACATCACGATGCTGCGCGCGCAGACGGGGCTCGTGTTCCTGACGTATCGCGCGAGCGAGGCCGTCGACGCGATCGTGCGCCGCGTGAAGGCCGGCGCGCCGCTCTACGACTTCACCGCGCCCGACGCGGTCGTCCACACCGTGTGGCGCGTCACCGGCGCGGATCGCGACGCGCTCGTGGCGGCCTTCGCCGCGCTCGACGCGCTCTACATCGCCGACGGCCATCATCGCGCCGCCAGCGCGTCGCGCGCCGCGCAGACGATGCGCGCGGCCGGCGACGCGAGCGCCGACGCCCAGCAGTTCGTCGCGGTCGCGTTTCCCGACTCGGAGATGCAGATCCTGCCGTACAACCGCATCGTGAAGGATCTCGCCGGCCACACGCCGGAGACGTTCCTCGCGGCGCTGCGCGAGGTCGGCCGCGTGCGCGCGGGCAGCGCGACGCCGGAGCGGCCGGGCGAGGTCTCGGTCCTCGTCGGCGGCGCGTGGCACATGCTGCAGCTCCCGCAGCCGGCCCCGGGCGCGTCACATGCCGACAGCCTCGACGTCGAGGTCCTGCAGCAGCGCGTGCTGCAGCCGCTGCTGAAGATCGGCGATCCGCGCACGGACAAGCGCGTCGACTTCGTCGGCGGCATCCGCGGCACGGCCGAGCTCGAAACACTCGTGTCCTCGGGGAAGGCTGCGATCGCGTTCTCGATGTACCCGGTCGGCATCGGCGATCTCATGAGCATCGCCGACGCGGGCGGCATCATGCCGCCCAAGTCCACGTGGTTCGAGCCGAAGCTGCGCGACGGGCTGATCGTCCACACGATTTGAGATCGGGGACTCGAGCCACTAAGATCAATCGAACGGTCGTGGCCGTTCGTCGTTTCATCTGATCTCGTCCATCGATACATCACCTATGGCTGTCCACCGCATCTACAACTTTTCTGCCGGGCCCGCGATTCTGCCGGTGCCGGTCCTCGAAGAAGCGCAGCGTGATCTCCTCGCCCTCCCCGGCGTCGGCATGTCCGTGATGGAGATCAGCCACCGCTCGAAGACGTTCGAAGCGATCATTCAGACCGCGGAAGCGAACATCCGCTCGCTCGCCGGCGTGCCCGACAACTACAAGGTGCTCTTCCTGCAGGGCGGCGCGAGCCTGCAGTTCTCGATGGTGCCGATGAACCTGCTCACGCCGGGCAGTGTCGCCGACTACGTCATCACGGGCGACTGGTCGAAGAAGGCGCTGAAGGAAGCCAAGAAGGTCGGCGCGACGAACGTCGCGGCGTCGACGGAGGCCGGCGGCTTCAAGAGCATCCCGAAGGCCGGCGAGATCAAGTACACGCCGGGCGCCGCGTACGTGCACATCACGTCGAACAACACGATCGCCGGCACGGAGTGGCACGACGTGCCCGAGACGACCGGCGCGCCGCTCGTCTGCGACGCCTCGTCGGACATCTTCTCCGGACCGATCGACATCTCGAAGTTCGGGGTGATCTACGCGGGCGCCCAGAAGAATCTCGGACCGTCGGGCGTGACGCTCGTCATCATCCGCGAGGACCTGCTGGCGCGCTCGGCCGACACGCTGCCGAGCATGCTGAGCTACAAGGTCCAGGCGGACAACGGGTCGATGTACAACACGCCGGCCTGCTTCGGCATCTACATCCTCGGGCTCGTGATCAAGTGGCTGATCGCCAACGGCGGCCTGCCGGCGATCGCCAAGGTCAACGAGCGCAAGGCGAAGACGCTCTACGACGAGCTCGATCGCTCGTCGTTCTGGAAGCCGCACGCGGACAAGGACGCGCGGTCGCTCATGAACGTCACGTTCCGGCTGCCGAGCGAGGATCTCGAGAAGGCCTTCATCAAAGAAGCGACCGCCGCGGGCTTCGACGGCGTGAAGGGGCACCGTTCGGTCGGCGGCCTCCGCGTGTCGATCTACAACGCGTTCCCCGAAGAAGGCGTGAACGCGCTCGTGCAGTTCATGCGCGAGTTCGAGAAGAAGAACGGCTAGGCGGCCGGGCCGCCGCCACGTCGTCCGCCCCGCCGGCGTCGTCTCCGACGCCGGCGCCGGGGCGGCGCCTCGCCTTCCTCCAGCGGCGCGCCGTCGTGACTCGCCGCCGCGTGGGCGTGGCCGTGCGGCTGGCCGTGGCCGTGCGCGTGGCCCGGCGCCGTGCGGTGCTGGTGCGCCGTGTGCTTCCAGCGCTCGACGTCCTCCGGCGACTCGCCGAAGATTTCCATCCACACGAGCGCGTCCGTGAACACCGGACGATGAACGATGCCGCGGATCGCGCGAGGCGGAAGCGCGGGATCCGCGAGCCGTGGTAGCAGCTGCACGATGTGCCGCAGCCGCTCGACGTCCTTCTTGGCGACCGGCAGGATGCCGAGGCTCACGCGCTCGGGATGGGCGTCGCGCCGGCCCGTGAGGCGGCCGAGGATGCCCGTCGGCACCAGGAGCGCGCCGACGAGAATCGTGTTCGTCAGCTCCGGCGGCGCGGACGGAAACTGGCGGCGATAGCGATCGAGCCGTCCCAGCCAATCCCAGAACGCCTCAGGCGGCGACTTCAGCTCCGGCGTGATCAGCTCGAGCAGGCGCGCGCGGCCCAGCGCGCGGAAGGTCGCTTCCGCCGAGCCCGACCGCAGGATCTTGAAGTACTCCTCCAGCAGCCGCGCCGGCGAGGCTTTTGCGATCAGCCCGCGATGCTCCGCGATGGCGTCGACGACGAGCGCATCCATCGTGAAGTCCAGGCGGCTGGCCATCACGACCGCGCGCAGCATGCGGACCGGATCCTCGACGAAGCGCACGCGCGGATCGCCGATCGACCGCACGACCCGCGCCTGCAGATCTTCGAGCCCGCCGACGTAGTCGATCACCGAGAACGTCGCGATGTCGTAGAACAGGCCGTTGATCGTGAAGTCGCGGCGGAACGCGTCCTCTTCCGGCGTGCCGAAGGTGTTGTCGTGCTGGGCCGGCTCGGGGCGCTCGCGACGCGACGGGTCGCGGCGGTGCCGTTCGGCGCTCGCGTGCGACGCAACGGGCTCGCTCGTCTCGGCGAAATCGCGGCCGTGGAACGCCAGAATTTCCTGCATCCGGCGCTCCGTTTCGGCGTCGTGCGCTGCGGCCTCCGGCGCGGGCGACGAGGCGACGACGACGGCTTCGGGCTCGGGCAGCGATGACGCGTCGGTCTGAGCCTCAGGTGTCTCAGGCACGATGCGCCGGAACGTCGCGACTTCGATGACTTTGAGGCCGAACTTGACGTGGGCGAGGCGGAACCGCCGGCCGATGATCCAACAGTTCCGGAACAGCTTCTTGATTTGATAGGGGTGCGCGTCAGTGCCGATGTCGAAGTCCTTCGGCCGCCGGCCAAGGAGCAGATCCCGCACGCTGCCACCGACGAGATACGCCGTGTACTTGCGCTCGTGGAGACGATAGAGAACCTTGAGGGCGTCAGGGTCGATGTCCCGCCGCGAGATCTGATGCTCGGCGCGGGGGACGATGACGGGTACGGGCACGGACAATGATTATTCGCCGCGGGGTGTACTTGCGGCAACTGGGGGGCCGTCGCCCGCTACGGCTTCGCCTCTTTCCAGTTCCTGCCGACGCCCACGTCGACCGTCAGCGGCACATTCAGCGGGAACGCGTGCTCCATGAGGCCGCGGACGAGGTCGGCCGCCTCGGCGGCGTCCGACTCCGGCACTTCGAACAGCAGCTCGTCGTGGACGGTCAGGATCATCCGGCTCGGCTTCGCGCGGCCGGTGTTGAAGCGCTCGAGCTCGGCGTGGACGGCGATCATCGCCTTCTTCAGCACGTCGGCGGCTGTGCCCTGAATCGGCATGTTGACCGCCTCGCGCTCGGCGGCCGCCCGCACTTGACCGTTCTTGCTCGTGAGCTCCGGCACGAGGCGGCGGCGGCCCGTGACCGTCCGCACGACACCCGAGGCGCGCGCGTCGTCGAGCGTGCGATCGATGTACGCGCGCACGCCCGGGTAGCCGGCGAAGTACGCGTCGATGAACGCCTGCGCGGCCTGCTGCGGCACGCCGATGTCCTTGGCCAGCGTGAACGCCGTCTTGCCGTAGAGCAGCGCGTAGTTGACGATCTTCGCGCGGCGCCGCAGCTCGTGCGCGTCGAGGCCGAGCGGACCGTCCGGACCGCCGAACACGCGCTCGGCGGTGCGATCGTGGATGTCGACGCCCTGCCGGAACGCCTCGCTCAGCGCCTCGTCGCCGGACAGGTGCGCGAGCACGCGCAGCTCGATCTGCGAGTAGTCGGCGGAGATCAGCACGTGGCCGGGCTCGGCGACGAACGCCGCGCGGATCTCGCGTCCGAGCGCGGTCCGCACGGGAATGTTCTGCAGGTTCGGATCGCTGCTGCTGAGCCGGCCCGTCGCGGCGACGGCCTGATTGAACGTCGTGTGCACGCGGCCCGTCGACGGGCTCACGAGCGCGGGTAGCGCGTCGACGTACGTGCCCTTGAGCTTCTGAATCTCGCGCCACTTCAGCACGAGGCCCGGCAGCTCGTGCGTGAGCGCGAGCTCTTCGAGCACCTCGCGCGCGGTGGAGACGACGCGCGTCTTGCCGGTCTTCTTGCCGGCCTGGAGACCGAGCCGCTCGAAGAGGACGTCGGAGAGCTGCTTCGGCGAGTTGATGTTGAACTCGCCCTCCGCCAGCTTGAAGATCTGCGCCGTCAGCGCGTCGAGATCGGCCTGCATCGTGCGGCCGAGTGCGCCGAGGGCGGCCGTGTCGACCTTGATGCCGGCCAGCTCCAGATCGGCGAGGATGGCGATGAGCGGCTGCTCGATCTCGCGATAGACGGTGTCGAGCCCCTGCGCGTGGAGATCGGCGAGCAGGCCGGGCGCGAGCGCCAGCGGCAGATCCGCGTGCTCGCTCGCGAACGTCACGAGCGACGTCGCCGGCACGGCGTCGGTCGTCATCGCCTTCGCGCCCTTCCCGCAGACGTCCTCCTCGGTCACCGCCTTGTAGCCGAGACGCTCGAGGGCCAGGCCGTCGAGCGAGTGGCTCGATCGCGTCGCATCGACGAGGTAGCTCGCGATCATCGTGTCGAGATCGAGGCCGCGCAGCGCGAGGCCGTTTCGCGCGCAGACGATCGCGATCGTTTTCAGGTCGTGGCCGATCTTGCGGACGCCGGGGTTTTCGAGCACCGCGCGCAGATGATCGAACACCTCGCGCTCGGGCAGATTGGGATGGTCGGTCAGCCCCGTGTGGCCGAGCGGCAGATAACGTGCGCTCTCGGCGTGTCGCGACACGGCGATCCCGACGAGGTTCGTGCGTACCGCTGACTCGCTCGTGCAGACGACGGCGACGCCGATCTCAGCCGCGCCGCCGAGATCGCTCGCGACGCGATCGACGTCGTCGATCGTCGCGGCAATCGCGTAGTCGCGCGGGCTCGACTCGGCCGTCGGCGCGTACTCCTGCATCAACGATCGGAAGCCGAGCGACGAGAACAGCGCGTAGCAGCGCTCGCGCGACGGCCCGCGATAGCGCAGCGCCTCCGCATCGAAGGTCACCGGCACGTCGGTGCGGATGCGCGCGAGCTCGCGGCTCGATCGCGCCGAGTCCGCGTTGGCCAGCAGCGCCTCGCGATAGCGCTTCTGCGGCACCGAGGCGGCGTTGGCGAGGAGCGCGTCGAGCGTGCCGTGCGTCCCGATCAGCTCGCGTGCGCCTTTTTCGCCGATGCCCGGCACGCCCTTGATGTTGTCGATGCTGTCGCCCATCAGGGCGAGCACGTCGACGACCTGATCCGGCCGCACGCCGAATTTCTCGACGACGCCGGCCGCGTCGTACCAGGTGCCTTCGTCGCGCGGGTTGTAGACGCGGATGCCGTCGGTGACGAGCTGAAAGAAGTCCTTGTCGCCGGTGACGAGCGCGAAGTCGAATCCTGCCGCGTGCGCCTGCGGCGCCAGCGTGCCGATCACGTCGGAGGCCTCGAATTTCTCGAAGGTGAGGACGGGCACGCCGAGCGCTTCGCACGCTTCGTGGACGAGCGGCACCTGCTCGGCGAGATCGCCCGGCATCGGCGCGCGGTTGGCCTTGTACTCGGCGAAGAGCTCGTCGCGGAATGTCGGTCCCGCGAGATCGAACGACGCGGCGATGTACGCGGGTCGATGATCGGCGATGAGCTTGCGCAGCATCGTCGAGAAACCGTAGATCGCGTTGGTGGATCGGCCGTCGGGTCCGGTCAGCCCGCGGATCGCGTGATACGCGCGATACATCTGCGAGCTGCCGTCGATCAAGAACAGGGCGGACACGGCGCAGTATATCATTCGGGCGATGCGCGCTTGGGGACGTTGGGCGGCCGCGATCGGGCTCGTCATCGCGACCGTGGGATGCCACAACCCGCTCGGACGTCAGTACGAGTACGAAGAGCAGCTCTATCTCGGCGTCGACGGCGCGGCGCAGACCGTGATCGACGCGTCGATTCCCGCGCTCATCGCGCTGCGCGGTCTGCCGATCGACACCGCGTCGCGGACGTCGATCGATCGCGAGCAGATCCGCAAGATCTTCAGCGAGGAAGGCTGCCCGAACGTACGCGTCGGCCAGCCATGGGTGCGCCGCGGCCGCCGCTTCGTGCAGATCCGCGTGGCCGCGCCCGACGTACGGCAGATGCAGGCGTGCAAGCCGCTGTCGTGGTCGACGTACACGTTCGAGCGCACGGGCAACGTGATTCACTACGCGCAGGCCGTTGGCGCGGCCGCCGGCGCGAATCCCGGCACCGTAAGCTGGACCGGCGACGAGCTCGTCGCCTTCAAGCTGCACTTGCCGAGCCGCATCATCTACCACAACGTCAAGCGGCTCGAGGACGGATCGAACGGCGAGCCTGATCGCGGCAACATCCTCACGTGGGAGCAGCGCTTCAGCGATCGCCGCGCCGGCGTGCCGATCGAGATGGACGTCCGCATGGACTCCCAGTCGATCCTCTATCGCACGCTGTGGCTGTTCGCCGGCGCCTTTGCCGCGGCGGTGACGCTGCTGATCGTCCTGATCTGGCTGACGATGCGCCGCGCGAAAGGGAAGGGACTGCCGGGGCAGGCGACACGGGCGTAGCGCAACCGGGGCCGACGGCGTTCAGCCCGCCGGGCCCGCAGGGCTGCGTCGACGTCGATCCGGAAATGGTCTAACGCACCGATCCATCGTCCCACGCACGAATCCGGCCGTCGACGAGTTGCAATCCAACGCGCTGTCGTCTCCGACCCCCGGGCCTGCCTTTCGGAGCGCCGGACCTTCAGGTCCGGCGTCATCCGGCACCTCGATCCGGAACTGCAGCCGCCGCCCGCTCATCAGCTCGTGCGAAGGTCGGCTGATGTCATGCTCTTCGGATCAATTGTGTCTTGAAAATTCCCCGCTGCGTCACCGCCATCCGAGCTGCACCACCTCGAAATCTCCGGCCTTGAGCGACGCGAAGGCCGGGTTCAGCTGGTCGTTGTTCCAGCGGCCGTCCATCGATCCGCTGATGTACATGTCCGAGCCGTTGTCCGCGACGATGAGGCCGTAGATCTGCATCGCGCGAAAGATGCGCTGGACGGACGGCGGGTAGCTCGAGAGATCTTTCGACGCTTTGAGACGCAGGCGCGCGCCCATCGGCAATGCGCCCGCGCGAGAGCCCGCGCTGTGCGACGCCGGCCACACCGAGCCATTCGTCGCGCGCACGGTCACGCGGAACGCGTGCGGGATGTCGCGGCCGCTGTTCGCTTCGTCGTAGCGCACGAGACCCGGAAGGATCGCCAGTCCCGCTGCATCGGCCGACGTCCAGCCGTCGGGCCGCCGCATCAGACTGTTGAGATCGAAGATCGCGCCCGACGCGGCTTCCCATCGGCTCGCGCTGCTGTTCCAGCGCGCGGCGTAGAGCTCGAACAGCACCCAGCGATCGCGATCGACGATCAGCAGATGGCGATCGCCGCCGGATCCGCCACCCGGCGCGCCGCCCTCGATGAAGTTCGGCCGCGTCTTCGCGTCCTCCGGAATCGGATAGCCCGTGACGCCGCCGAAGCCGCGATCGCTCTCCGAGCCGTAGTCCGTGAACGTCACGGGCACGCGCGGCTGCGATCCGCCGACGCCGACGTACGGGATGCCGTACGGCGGCGGCCCGAAATCCGGGTGCAGCCCGCGCGTCCGTCCGATGAAGTCGATGAACGCGTCGGAGCTCGCATCGACAGGAGCCTGGCTGATGTCCTGGCTCCACCAGTGTCCAGGCGGCGTGAGTGGCCGGCCGCCGAACGCGTCCTCGAGAATCACCGGCTCGCTCGGCGCCGGTGGCGGAGGCGGCGGTGAGGGCGGGGACGGTGCTGGAGGCGGCGGCTTCGGCGCCGGGGTTGGCGCTGGTGTCGGTGTCGGATCGGGCGTCGGCGCCGGCGTTGGATCGGGCGCCGGGGTGGGCGTCGGATCCGGCGACGGATCCGTCGGACCGGGCTCAGGATTGGGATTCGGGTCCGGAGTCGGACCGGGGCTCGGATCGGGCGTCGGCGCGGGATCGGCCGGCGATGCGGGCGGATCGGCCGCCGGCGTCGTCGGCGATTCCTGCGAGCCCGGCGTGGGATCGCTCGGCGCGGTTGGCGGCTTCTTATCGCTGCCGCAGGCGATCAGACAAGCGATCGCAACGGCCGCGGCGCAGATTCGCAGGTCCAAGGCAGCGGGAGTAAAGCAAGATCCAAACCGCGCGTCACTCGCTCGCCGCCGCCGAGCGTCAACGTCGTCACTCCCAATTTCAAAGTTCGAAGTTCGCAGTTTGTCTTACCTACCTGCCGCCTGCGAGCCTGATGTCCTGCACTTTCGTGGCGCCCTCGGCGAGGCTGATCGAAATCGACGCCTGCTGCACCTGGCCGAGAAACGCGGGGTCGTACCACTCGCCCGGCTCGACGTCCGTGACGGCCGTCAGCCGGTACTCGCCGGCGGGGACGCCGCGGAAGGTGAAGCGGCCGTCCGTGCCGGGACGCGCGGACGCGATGCGGCGCGACTGCGGCACCCAGTAGCGGCTGTCGCTCGGGAACAGGATGATCGTGAAGTCCGACGTCGGCCGTCCCGACGTGTCCTGGATCGTGCCGGACAGCTCCTGCGTCTTGTCCGTGAACGTCAGGATCGCGTTGGAGAGATCCTGATTCGGACCGACGTCGAGCGGGAAGTCGAGCACGTCGCGGCCGTCGACGATCGCCGACTTCAGCCGCCAGCCGCCGCTCGCTGCTCCCGGCGCAGCGAAACCGCGTCCGCCGCGGCCGCCGCGTCCCGTCGGATCCTGTGACGGCGAGTACGCGAGCACTGTCGCGTTGATCGTGTAGCGTCCCGGCGCGACGCCAGGAATCGAGAAGTGTCCGGACGCGTCGACTTCGCCGGGCGGCGTCACGCCCATCTCGAGCGTCTGCGTGCCGCGCGGCGACAGCGTGACCATGACGCGCGTCGGATCCGGCGGCGCCTGCGATCCCGGCTCGAAGTCGACGCGGCCCTTCACCGTCATGCCCGGCTGCAGGTTCAGCACGAGATTCGACAGATGCTGGCCGCCGACCGAGATCTCCGCCGCGGCCCACAGCACCTGCGCGATCGAGCCCGGCCCTCCGATCCCGCCGCGTCCGAAGAACACGGCGCCGCCGCGCGCACCCGCGGCGTTCTGGCCGGCGGCGTTCGCCGCGGGATCGCGAACGATCGCGCGCGCCTGCAGGCTGTACTGTCCGGGCGTCACGTTGTTGAACGTGAAATGGCCGTCGGCGCTCACGCGCGTCTGGCTTGTGCCGAAGACGCTGACGTTGGGCAGCGACGCGCGCTCCGACGGCACGAGCGCGACCTGCGTGCCTTGCGGCAGGTCGCCGCTCGGCATCGCGACGATGCCGCTCACGCGCCACGTCGGCACGAGCTGCAATTGGAAATCGATGCCCGCGCGCTCCTCGCCGACGTCCAGCGTCATCGTCGTCGCGCTCGACAGCGACGTCGTGCCTGGATAGTAGACGGGCGCGTACGCCTCGGAGGGCTGCTGCTCGCTCTGTGCGAGCTGTTCCTGCAACTGCAGCGCGCGCGCCATGAGCTCCGCTCCGCCACCCTGATTGGCGAGCGTCGTGAGATTCCCGATGTTGATGGCGGCGCCGCCGTTGGCCGCTTGCGCCTGCTGGATGGCCATCTGCGCCTGGCTCACGAGCGCTTCGCGCAGATCGTTGGTCGTCAGATTGCGTGGCACGGCGTTGACGATGTAGTCGCCGGGCTGCAGTTGATAGATGCGATAAATGCCGCGATCGTCGGCGACGGCCTGTCCGGCCGGTTGCAACGTCCGCTCGCCGGTGCGGAGCACGAAGCGCAACGCGCGGACGGTCGTGCCGGCCGCAGGTTCGCCGGCCTCGTCGACGACGAGGCCGGTGATCACGCTGCCGCGCGGCATGACGATCGTCGCGCGATCGAGGATTTGTCCGTCGGCGAGCTGGATGGGCGTGCCTGGCCGTCCCGCCCGCTTCGCGCCGTACGTCCCGTCGACGAAGCCGGGCTTGGAGGCCGTCATGGTGAAGCGTCCGGCAGGCAACGCCTGGAACGCGAAGCGGCCTTGATCGTCGGTGAGGACCGAGCGGCCGCCGCGCAGTTCGGTGCCGTTCAGCGTGACGCGCGCGCGTTTGACCGGCGTGCCCGTGCCGTCGCGGACGACGGTCCCGCTGATCGCACCCGTGCCTGTCGCGACGGCGGCGTTGTTGTCACGCGGAAAGCCGGCGCGCCCCGGGCCGCCGCCGCGTTGGCCGCCGAGGCCCGGGCCCGGGCCTCCGGCCCGTCCGCCGCCTCCGCCCTGCGCGAAGACCAGACCCGCGCAGGCCATCGCCACGACCGCGGTGAGGACGGCGAGGCGTCGGAGAGCGGGGGACATGGGTGATGAGATGGATGAGATGACGGAAGCGCGTCGCGGGAAGTTTCGACGTCGACTGCCGCCTATTGGCCGACGCGCAGCTTGTTGTCCACGCCGAGCACCCCGCTGAACGATGCGAGAGACGTCGCGAGAATTCGATCGCCCTGCGAGTCCACGAACCCGGTCAGCGTGATCCGCTGGTGCTCGACGATGATGTGGATGGGCGGCATCGGCAGCTCGGCGTAGCGCCAGAACGCTGGATGGTTGTAGATGCGGCCGGCGGCGATGACGCGGATCTTCGCGTCGACGTTGGAGACCGGCAGCACGTCGATCTCGTTGCTCAACGTGCGGATGCCGTCGATCTTCGCCACGCGCTTGCCGATCTCCTCTTTCTTGTTCGGCGTCGTGACCTTTCCGGTCAGCACGACATTCCGATTGTCGATCCCGATGTTCACATCGTCGAAGATGCTGAACTTCGAGTAGGTGCGGACGGCTTCGGCGACCTTCTCGCCGAGATCGCGGTCGGAGATCTGCGCCGAGGCGGGCGAAGCTCCGGCCAGCAGGGCGAGGAGCGCGACACCGACGAGCACGATCTTCCGCATGGAGGTGGCCTTGCCGGCAGGGCTGGTGCTGATGCTACGCCAGAGCAAAGGAGGTGCCAAGCCCCCGTCCAAGAGGTCCGGTTCGGGCATCGGAAGCGCTTCGTGCCGGCGTCGCCTGACGCGGACAGCCAGAGAGGCGACATTGCAGCTGACTACTTCGGAGGGCCGAACCTTCAGGTTCGGCCGCAGCGGGCGGACCTGAAGGTCCGCCCCTCCAGCGAGCGAGAGCTATTTCCGTGCCTCGTAGTACGACACGCCCTCGGCCGTCGCGAGAAGCCTGGCGGCGCGGCCGCCGGCGTCGATCAGCGACTGGACCGTGGCGTCGGCGTTCGGCGGCGGCGTGTCCGTCTTGCCGGCGAACAGGCCCGCGCGTCGCGTGCCGGCGATCACGATCAACCGGCCGCCGGATCGCAACGCGCCGTAGGCCTCGACCAGCGCCGCTCGCGACACCTCACCGGTCGATATCGCCAGTACAACGACGTCATTCGCCACATCACCGGAAGGAAACGCGCGCGCGAGATCGACGAGCGCGCCGGCTTCCTCGGCGGCGGCCTGCAGCGCGGCGTCGGTCTCGGGCGTCGCGCTGACGACGAGCGTGCGGCCGTTGAGGCCGGTGATGCGCGCGATCTCGGCGGCGAGCGCGGGCTGCGGCGATCCCGCGAACAGCACGCGATCGCCGGCCCGCGCGCCGATCATCGCGAGCGCCGTCTGATGCGGCGACGGGCCGCGGCGGAGCCACTTCAGCATGAGGGTCGATGATATAGTTTTCGCCCGTGACTCAAGGACTTTCCATCGCCCCGGCCGAGGGCAAGCTCGGCATTCTCCTCGTCGGCCTTGGGGCCGTCAGCACCACCACCATCGCCGGCGTCATGGCCGTTCGCAAAGGCCTTGCGAAGCCGATCGGATCGCTCACGCAGATGGGCACGGTCCGTCTCGGCAAGCGCACCGAATCGCGATCGCCTGCGATCAAAGAATTCGTGCCGCTCTCGAATCTCGATCAGATCGTGTTCGGCGGCTGGGACATCTTCGAAGACAACTGCTACGACGCCGCGAAGACCGCGGGCGTGCTCGAGAATTCGCTGCTCGACTCGATCAAGGACGAGCTGTCGGCGGTCAAGCCGATGTCCGCCGTCTTCGATCGTCAGTACGTGAAGCGGCTCGACGGCCCGAACGTCAAGAAGGGCAAGAACAAGAAGGATCTCGCCGAGCAGCTCATCGCCGACATCCGCCGGTTCAAGTCGGAGCACCAGCTCGATCGCCTCGTGCTCGTATGGTGCGGCAGCACGGAAGTGTTCCTCACCGAGACGGCCGCGCATCAGTCGCTGGCCGCGTTCGAGAAGGCGCTCGAGGCCAACGATCCGTCGATCCCGTCGAGCATGATCTACGCGTACGCGGCGATTCACGAAGGCATTCCCTACGCGAACGCAGCGCCGAACCTGAGCGCCGACGTGCCGGCGCTGATGGAGCTGGCGCAGAAGACGGGCTCGCCGCTCGCCGGCAAGGATCTGAAAACCGGCCAGACGCTGATCAAGACGATCATCGCGCCGGGCCTGAAGGCGCGTCTGCTCGGCGTCGAAGGCTGGTACTCGACGAACATCCTCGGCAACCGCGACGGCGAAGTGCTCGACGATCCCGACTCGTTCAAGACGAAGGAAGAGAGCAAGAAATCGGTGCTCGACTACATCTTCCAGTCGAGCCTGTATCCCGATCTCTACGCCGAGCTGCACCACGTCGTGCGCATCAACTACTACAAGCCGCGCGGCGACGCGAAAGAGGGCTGGGACAACATCGATCTCGTGGGCTGGCTCGGTTATCCGATGCAGCTCAAGATCAACTTCCTCTGCCGCGACAGCATCCTGGCCGCGCCGATCGTGCTCGACGTCGCGCTGTTCATGGACCTGGCGAAGCGCTCGGGCTTCTCGGGCATCCAGGAGTGGCTCTCGTTCTACTTCAAGAGCCCGATGCACGCGCCGGGGCTCTACCCCGAGCACGATCTGTTCATCCAGTTGATGAAGCTCAAGAACACGCTGCGCTACATGCGCGG
>CAZNMF010000374.1:0-1768 GCA_964573795.1 uncultured Solibacteraceae bacterium | reverse complement strand
CGAGACGACCGATCGGCATCTGTTCCTGAACCCGTACGACCACCTCGCGTTTCTCGAGGCGACGCTGTTTCCGCACGACATCGACGCGGCCGTCGTCGATTCGATCGACGTCGACGTCCAGCCGTTGAAGGCAGATCTGACGCCGGCCGCGCCGGCCAAGAGCTTCCACGTGCTGCCGGACTCGCCGGAGCAGTTCTTCCGCTTCCGATCGGCCGATCGCGGCGTCACGGCGTATCAGTATCGAACGACGACGCGGTTGAAGGACGGCACGACGCGCGTGTCCGATCCGCGCATCGGTCAGGCGTCGCTGCTGCCCGTCAACGATCCGTTCGACGACGCGTTGGTGATCGAGTGCGTGCCGCTGTATGACGTGACGACGACGCGGACGGTGTTCGTGGACATCGAGTACGACGACGATCCGAACAACTATCACCGGCGCGAGCGCCTGACGCTCGAGGGCGACGCGCAGCGGACGACCGTGCGGATCGCGCTGATGAACAAGGACGCACGGACGTTCCGGTTCCGGCTGACGTTCGTAGGCACGAACAACCAGATTCAATCAGGCGCGTTCCACGAGACGACCGAGACGATCCTGGCGATCGCGCCGGAGGCATGACGACGACGCGCGCGGTCGAGGCGGTCGCGATCGATCGTGCGATCGATCTTGCAGCTCGCCGTTGGCCACGCGCGGCAGCAGATGCGCGCGCCGCGTTGGACGAAGCGCTCGCTGGGCTACACGCGTCGACGTGGCCGGAGGTCGCGTGGCGCTTCAGCCGCATCACCGGCGACGGCTTTCCCGTCGAGCTCACGTTCTCGAGCGCTGGCGGCGGCATTCGTTACACGGCGGAGATCGGCGGGCCGGAGATGCCAACGCCGGCGCGCGTCGCCGTCGCGAGTCGATGGGCTGGCGTGCATGGGCCGTTCGACATGGGCGTAGGGACGGCCCTTGTGGCCGCCCGGTCCGGGGCGAGGGGATCGGGGGACCAGGGGACGAAGGGACCAGGGGGCGAGGGGACCAAGGGACGAGGGGACGAGGGGGCGACGGAACAAGGGGACGACATCGACACGCCGCTGCGGTGGGGCGCGTGGGGCGGCGGGTTTCACGACGGCGTCGCGAATCGTCGGAAGATCTACCTCGAGGTGACGGCAATCCACCGGGCCGCCACAAGGGCGGCCCCTACCATCCCAGGACTGCCCGCGGGCTCGACGCTACGCTTCGTCGGCGTGACGGCGGAGTCGGATGATCGCGAGTACTACTTCCGTCGCGACAATCTGACGATCGCGGAAGTTGGTCGACTGATGTGCGGCGCGGGCCTGCGAGAGTGCGCTTCGCCGTTGCTCGAGGCGATTGCGAAGATGTTGCCGTGGCCGACGCACGATCGCTTACTGCGCGCCGACGCGGGCTTCAGCGTCGTGCCTGGACGTGGCGTCAGCGTGTTCACCTACGCGCGCCGCGTGTGGGGCAGCGACGCGAGCATCCGGCGCGCGGTGCTACGGCTCGCCGAACAGCAGGGCTGGCATGCCGACGTCTACGAGCAGGTGACGCGTCCGCTGCAGAGCGCGGACGGCTATCTCACGCATCACGGCATCCTGGCGTGGATCGCCGTGCCGGGACGGCCGATCGAGTTGCGGATCAGCGTGCGGCCGCCGCCGGTCTGCCCGTAGAGGCGGCCCTTGTGGCCGCCCAGCGCGTTTCGTCTCTCGCGACTCACGATCTCCACTCGCCCGACCTGCTCGCGCACTGTCCCGCCTCACTGCCGCGACGTCC
>CAZNMF010000373.1:0-1673 GCA_964573795.1 uncultured Solibacteraceae bacterium | reverse complement strand
CGCTTCGGTGGCTCGTGCCTGGCCGCGACGAACAGATGCGTCAGATCAACTTGGGCAATGTGGTCGGCGCCGGATATTTCGAGACGGCGGGCACGCGGCTGCTGCGCGGCCGTGGCATCGACGCGACCGACGTCCGTGGCTGCGTGCTCGTCGCCGGCGTCAACGAATCGATGGCGCGGCTGATGGCCGACAACGTCGACGTCGTCGGCCGATGCATCCCGCTCAATCGTCAAGTGCGGATCGGCGGCTGCACGCGCGTCGTTGGCGTGGTCGAGGATCAGCAGGGCTGGTTCCTCTCTCCAATGATTCGGCCGCGCATCTTCAAGGCCTGGGCCCAAGGCCCTGACGTCGTCCCGAGCGTGTTCGGTCCGCCGACGATCGTCGTGCGCGCGGCCGGCGATCCGCATGTGATTGCTTCGTCGGTACAGCAGGCCATTCAAGGCCTGCGCTCGGATCTGCCGTTCGTGTCCGTCGATCTGCCGATCGATTCGATTGGAACATCGTATCGGCTCGGCGCCACGCTGTTCGGCGCGTTCGCCGTTCTGGCGCTCGTGCTCGCGTGCGTTGGTCTCTACGGCGTGCTCGGGTACTTCGTCACCGAGCGCACGCCGGAGATCGCGATTCGGCGCGCGCTGGGCGCCGCGCCTCGCAGCGTCCTCGGTCTGGTGATCGGACAGGGGTTCGTGCTCATCGCGCTTGGCATCGCGATCGGGCTCGGCATCGCGTGGACCGGCGCGCGCTATCTCGAATCGCTCCTCTTTGGTATTACCACGTACGATCCGCTGTCATTCGCGGCCGCGACGATCGCGTTGCTCGTCGTTGCCCTGCTCGCGACAGTTCTTCCCGCTCTGCGTGCAATGCGCATCGATCCGGTCGCGGCGCTGCGAAGCGAATAAGCGCGTTGCAGATGGAGAGGCGGCCCCTGACGCCCGCCCGCCACGGCCGAACCTAGGCCGAACCTGAAGGTTCGGCGCTCCGAAGATCGAACCCCAGAACCAGAACCCCGGAACCTAGAACCCGGAACCCCGGAACCTTCTTATAGAATGTCCCGATGTCGTCGCCCACGCTGTGCGTGCAATGTCGCCAGCGGCCGGTGGATCCGCGCTGGCGGCCGTTCTGCAGCGAGCGCTGCAAGATGATCGACCTCGGACGATGGCTGTCTGGTGACTACCGCGTTCCGACGAGTCCGGCGTCTGCCGGCGATCCGGAACGCGACGAGACGCCCGACGATGACTAGCCGCAGTAAGGATTGCGCGTAACGTATGGCCGACACTCTCACGATCACCGACAACCGCACCGGCAAGCAGTACGAGATTCCGATCGAGCAAGGCGCCATCAAGGCAATGGATCTCCGGCAGATTCGGACGTCGCCCGACGACTTCGGGCTGATGACGTACGACCCGGCGTTCCAGAACACCGCGTCGTGCCGCAGCCGGATCACGTTCATCGACGGCGACAAGGGCATCCTGCTCTATCGCGGCTATCCGATCGAACAGCTCGCCGAGCACAGCACGTTCCTCGACGTCGCGTACCTCCTGCTCAACGGCGAGCTGCCGACCGGCGCGGAGCACGACGTGTGGGAACAGCAGTTGTCGGCGCAACCCGGGTTGCCCGACACGGCGAAGCACTTCCTCGACGGCTTCCAGCGCGACGCGCACTCGATGGGCGTGTTC
>CAZNMF010000372.1:0-43768 GCA_964573795.1 uncultured Solibacteraceae bacterium | reverse complement strand
CGCCAGCGCCGGCCGCCGCGGCCCCCGCGCGCCCGCGAGGTCCGCTCCTGCGTCTGAGCCGCGAGCCGTCGCTCACCGCGTTGGCGGACGGCGCCGATCCGCTCGCGTCACGCATCGAGGCCGTGCTCGCGCGCGTCGAGTGGCCCGGCAAGCCCGGCGCCTCCGCGCCCGTTCCGCCGCTGACGCCGGAAGAAACGCGCCGCTTCGAAGCCGGACACGAGATCTACACGAACATCTGTCAGGCCTGTCATCAGCAGGACGGACGCGGATCCTCGGGCGTCGCCGCGAGCCTCGTCGGCTCGGCGCTCGCGCTCGGTCCTGCCGACGTGACCGCGCGCATCCTGCTCAATGGCAAGGAAGGAACGATCGGTCTGATGCCGGCGCTCGGCGCGACGCTCAGCGACGATCAGATCGCGGCGGTGCTCACCTACATTCGCCGCGAATGGGGACAGGACGGCTCGCCCGTCGATCCCGCAACGGTCAAGCGGGCACGCGACGCGTCGGCCGGGCGCGCGCGGCCGTGGACCAACGACGAGCTGTTGAAGCTTTCCGCGCCAGCGGGCGCCCCGGAAGGACGATAGATGTCTCTTGCGCCGCCTCCTCCGGCGACCGCCGCCGCAACGGCTTCCGACACGCCCTGGTATCGCGACCTCACCCGGACCCACTGGTTCATCCTGATCGTCGCGTCGCTCGGCTGGCTCTTCGACACGATGGACCAGCAGTTGTTCAACCTTGCGCGCCGGCCCGCCGTCGCCGAGCTGCTGGCCGCACGGTCGGGCGTCCCGGCCAGCGCGAGCGACGTGGCCGAGTACGCCGGCTACGCGACGATGATCCTGATGATCGGCTGGGCGTTGGGCGGCGTCGTCTTCGGCATCCTCGGCGATCGCATCGGCCGCGTGAAGACGATGGTCGTCACGGTGCTGTGCTACTCGCTCTTCACCGGTCTCAGCGCGTTCTCCGTCAGCATCTGGGATTTCACGCTCTACCGGTTCGTGACGGGCCTCGGCGTCGGCGGCCAGTTCGCCGTGGGCGTCGCGCTGGTCGCCGAATCGCTGTCCGATCGCGCGCGGCCGTTCGCGCTCGGCTGGCTGCAGGCCTCGTCGACGTGGGGCAACATGCTCGCGTCGCTCATCGGGATGGGCCTCGGCGGGCTCGAGACGTCGGGCGCGATCGGCAGCGCCTGGCGCACGATGTTCGTCCTCGGCGCGCTGCCCGCGTTCCTGTGCGTGCTGATCATGCGCCGGCTGCGCGAGCCCGAGAAATGGACGCAGGCGCGGCAGTCGGGCGTGCGCCTCGGATCGTTCGCCGAGCTGTTCGCGCATCCGCGCTGGCGGCGCAACGCGATCGTCGGCGTCCTCCTCGCCTTCTCCGGCGTGGTCGGCCTCTGGGGCATCGGGTTCTTCAGCGTCGATCTGCTGCGCGCCGTGCTCGACAAGACGAACCTCAGCGCCGGCCAGAAGACGTTCTGGACGAGCGCGACGCTGCTGCTGCAGAACGCCGGCGCGTTTTTCGGCGTGTACGCGTTCACGCACGTGACGCACCGCATCGGCCGCCGCAAGACCTTCGCCATCGCCTTCGTCGCCGCGATGGTCTCGACCGCGTTCACGTTCTGGAACCTGCGCACGCTCACGGACATCTTCTGGATGATCCCGATCATGGGCGCGTGCCAGTTGTCGCTGTTCGGCGGTTACGCGATCTATCTGCCGGAGCTGTTCCCCACGCACCTGCGCAGCACCGGCACGTCGTTCTGCTACAACGCCGGACGGCTCGTCGCCGCCGTCGGTCCGCTGGCGCTCGGTCTGCTCACGAGCCGCGTCTTCGTCGGCCATCCCGAGCCGATGCGCTACGCGGGCGTGACGATGTGCGTCGCGTTTCTGATCGGTCTGGTGGTGCTGCCGTTCGCGCCCGAGACTCGAGGGGAGCCGTTGCCGGAATGAGCCTGCGTGTCGGAATCATCGGAACGGGCGCGATCGCGACGCTGCACGCGCGCGCCTACGCATCGATCGGCTATCGCGTCACGGTCTGCACGGACGTGCGCGAGGATCCCGGACGGCAATTCGCCGACGAGCATGGCGCCGCGTTCGTCCCGCGCGCCGAGGACGTCTGCCGTCATCCGGACGTCGACTACGTCGACCTCTGCACGCTGCCCGGCTTCCGTCTCGAGCCGGTCACGTGGTGCGCGGAGGCCGGCAAGGCGATCCAGGTCCAGAAGCCGATCGCGACGACCATGGCCATCGCGCGCGAGATGGTGGCGATCGCCAAACGCGCGGGCATCGTCCTCGGCGTCGTCAGCCAGCACCGGTTCGACACGTCGAGCCAGTTCCTGATCAAGGCGATTCGCGACGGGCGCCTCGGCAAACTGATCCAGTGCGACGCGTACGTGAAGTGGTATCGCTCGGCCGAGTACTACTCGCGGCCGATCAAGGGAAGCTGGGAAGGCGAAGGTGGCGGCGCGCTGATGAATCAGGCGATCCATCAGGTCGACCTGCTGCGATGGCTGGTCGGTCCCGTCGCGCGCGTGTCCGGCATGTGGCAGCTCGGCGCGCTGCACCGCATCGAGTCCGAAGACGACGTCACGGCCGTGCTTCGCTACGCGAACGGCGCGACCGGCGTCATCCAGGCCGCGACCGCGTTGTGGCCCGGCTATCCCGAGCGCATCGAGCTGCACGGCACGAAAGGCACCGCCATCGTCACGGGCGATCGCCTGACGACGTGGGACGTGCAGGACGACGCGGGCGAGGCGCCGCCGCTCTCGAGCCAGGTCGCGTCGGGCGCCTCGGATCCGCTGGCGATCTCGCTCGAGCCGTTCGAGCGCCAGTTCCTGGATTTCGGCCGTGCGGTGCAGACCGGCGGCCGGCCGCTCGTCGCCCGCGAGGACGGCCACCCCGCGCGCGCGCACGTCGACGGCCACTATCCCGCGGGCCGATCGGGACAGCCGGTCGATCTGAGCGTCGAGGCCGCGCGATGACGGGCCTCGACGCGCCCCTCTCGCTCGCGGCGATCACCGACGAGCTCTCCCCCGACGATCTCGACGCGGCGCTGCGCGCGATGTCGGCGCTCGGCATGACCGGGGTCGAGCTGCGCATGGTCTGGGGCAAGAACGTCATCGACCTGAGCGACGCCGAGCTCGATCGCGCGACGACGATGATTCATGCCGCTGGCATGCGCGTGCTGTCGATCGCGTCGCCGGTGCTCAAGTGCGCGCTGCCCGATGCGCCGCCGCTCGATCCGCGATTCCAGCAGGACACCTTCGCCGCGCGCTACGGCTTCGACGATCAGCCGGCGCTCGCCCGCCGCGCGTTCGACATCGCGCAGCGGACCGGCGCGTCGATTGTCCGCGTGTTCTCCTACTGGCGGACGATCGATCCGCCGCGCGTCTTCGATCGCGTGGCCGCTGCGTTGCGGGCGCTCGCAATCGACGCCGCGGCCCGCGGCCTGATCGTCGGCATCGAAAACGAGCATGCGTGTCACATCGGCACGGGTGCCGAGACGGCCTCGCTGCTCGACGCCGTCGACCATCCCGCACTGCAGGTCATCTGGGATCCGGCCAACGCGCTCGTGGCCGGCGAGACGCCGTTTCCCGACGGCTACGCACGTCTCCCCGTGTCGCGCATCGTCCACGTCCACGCCAAGGACTGCGACGTCCGCGATCACACGCCGACGTGGGGGCTCATTGGCGACATGAGCGTGCGCTGGCGCGATCAGCTCGACGCGCTCGCGCGCGACGGCTATCGCGGATGCGTCAGCCTCGAGACGCATTGGAAAGGCCCGCACGGCGACAAGATGGAAGCGAGCCGCCTGTGCGGCGAGCGCCTGCGCGCGCTGGTCCAGGAGGCCAACGCCGTCGCGCGTCGCGGCTGAGCCTTCGAGTACGCTGTCGTCATGGCCCGGTGGCGCGACAATCCCGCGGACGTGCGGCCGATGCTCGCGTCCCTGGATTCCCCGCCCATCACCGGCCACGGTCTGATCTACGAGCCGAAGTACGACGGCATCCGCGCCATCGTCGACGTGCGTCCCGCGACGAGGCCAGGGGCAAAGCCACTCGTCGCGCTCTACTCGCGGAACGGCCGCGAGAAGCACGCGCAGTTCCCCGAAATCGTCGATGCGTTGCAGCAGGTCACGCGGCGTCTCGATCGGCCGATCGTGCTCGACGGCGAGATCGTCGCGATCTCGCCGAAGGGCCGGCCGCTCGGCTTTCAGCACATCCAGGGCCGGATTCATCTGATCGGCCCGTCGGAGATCGCCGATGCGGCCGCCGCCCATCCCGCCGCCATCGTGGTGTTCGATCTGTTGCGCGACGGCGACGAGGACCTGCGCGGCGAGCCGATGGCGGCGAGGCGCCTGCGCCTGCAGCGCGTGATCCGCGCTTCGACGGATCGCGGCGCCGTGCGGCTGAGCGACGTGGCGCTCGACGACGGCCGCGCGATGCTGTCGCGCGCGCGTGAAGAAGGATGGGAGGGCCTGATCGTCAAGGACGGGCAGGCCGTGTACAGCAGCGGCCGCCGCACGCCCGCGTGGCGCAAGCTGAAGCTGCTCAAGCAGCAGGAGCTCGTGATCGGCGGCTGGACCGAGCCGCGGCAGTCGCGCCAGCACTTCGGCGCGCTGCTCGTCGGCTACTACGAGGGCGCGCGGCTGCGGTGGTCCGGCAGCGTCGGCACGGGCTTCGATCAGGCGGAGCTCGATCGGCTCGGCGCGATGTTCCGTCGGCGCGCCATCGCGAAGAGCCCATTCGCCGATGTCGTCAAGACGCAGGAGATCGCCCATTGGGTGCGGCCGGACCTCGTCGCGGAGGTACGCTTTACGGAGTGGACGAGCGAAGGGCTGCTGCGGCAGCCGGTGTATCTCGGCCTGCGCGCCGACAAGCGCGCGGCCGATGTCGTTCGGGAGGATCCCGTGGCGCGCAACTCATCGTCGTCTCCCGCTCCGACATCCTCGCCGCGCCGATCGCGGCGGCGGCGCAGCGCGCGTCCGTCCGGTCCGGATCCGACGATCGAGGACGTCGTCGCGCAATTGCAGGAGCTCGAGGACACGAAGAAGGACGGCTACGTCGACCTGCCCGACGGCGACACGGTCCACGTGACGAATCTCGCGAAAGTGTTCTGGCCGGCGCTCGGCATCACGAAGGGCGAGCTGCTGCGCTACTACGTGCAGGTGTCGCCGCTGATTCTGCCCGTCGTCGACGATCGGCCGCTCGTGATGAAGCGCTTTCCGAACGGCGTCGCGAAGCAGGCGTTCTACCAGCAGCGACATCCGGAAGCCACGCCGCCCGGCGTGCGCCGCGTCGTGCTGCCCGACGACGTCGAGCCGATCGACGAGGAAGGCCCGCGCGATCGCCTCGTCGGTGGATCGCTCACGACGCTGCTCTACATGACGCAGCTCGCGGCGATCTCGCAGGACCCGTGGTTCTCGCGCGTGGCCGATCCGCTGCACCAGGACTTCGCGGCGATCGATCTCGATCCCGGCGACGATGTGCGGTTCGACACGATCGTCGAGGTCGCGCGGAGCGTCAAGGAGGAGCTGGATCGCCTCGACATTCCCGCCGTGCCGAAGACGTCGGGATCGCGCGGGCTGCACATCTACATTCCGCTGCCGCCGAAGACGACGTACGAGACGGGCCAGGTGCTCTGCCAGATCATCGCGACGACGGTCGCCTCGAAGCACCCGCGCATCGCGACGGTCGAGCGCATGGTCAAGAAGCGGCCGAAGGGCACGGTGTCGATCGACTATCTCCAGAACATCCTCGGCAAGACGCTCGCGTGCGCGTACTCGGCCCGCGCGAGCGACTACGCGGGCGTGTCGACGCCGCTCAAGTGGTCCGAGATCCGCAAGGGCCTCGACCCGCGCGCCTTCAACGTCCGCACGGCGCCGGCCCGCTTCGCGAAGGTCGGCGATCTGTGGGCGCCACTACGTGAAGGGCCGAAGGTGGATTTGAAGGCCGTGCTGAAGAGAAGTTCGAAGTTTGAAGTTCGAAGTTCGAAACGCGAGCACGGCACCTAGGGCACCACGGAACCTAGAACCTAGAACCTCAGAACCTCAGAACCCCGGAACCCAATGCCTTTTGTCTTAGGTTCAGACATCCTCTTCGATCGCCAGCTCCTCACAGGCCGCACGATCGGCCTCGTCGTCAACCCCGCGTCGATCAACGCGACGTTCGAGCACGCGATCGATCGCGCCGAGCAGAGCGGCGTCACGGTCGGCGCGATCTTCGGTCCGCAGCACGGGTTTCGATCGGACGTGCAGGAGAACATGATCGAGTCCGACCACGCGCGCGATGCGCGGCGGCAGATTCCGATCTATTCGCTCTACAGCGAGACGCGCGAGCCGACGGCGGAGATGCTGGCGGGCCTCGACGCGCTCGTCGTCGATCTGCAGGACGTCGGCACGCGCATCTACACGTACATCTACACGATGGCCAACTGCCTGCGCGCGGCGCGCGCGCACGGCCTGCCCGTCGTGGTCTGCGACCGGCCGAATCCGATTGGCGGCGTCGACGTCGAGGGCCCGATGCTCGAGCCGGGCTTCGAGTCGTTCGTCGGCCAGTTTCCGATCCCGATGCGGCACGGCATGACGATCGGGGAGCTGGCGAGGCTGTTCAACGAGCACTTCGGCCTCGGCGCGAAGCTCGAAGTCGTCGAGATGCCGCACTGGACGCGCGACCGCTACTTCGACGACACGGGCCTGCCGTGGGTGCTGCCGTCGCCGAACATCCCGACGCTCGACAGCGCGATCGTCTATCCCGGCACGGTGCTGTTCGAAGGGACGAACGTCTCGGAAGGACGAGGCACGACGCGGCCGTTCGAGCTGGTCGGCGCGCCGTGGGTCGATCCCGAGCCGTTCGCCGCGCGGCTCAACGCGCTCGGCCTGGAGGGCGTGCACTTCCGCCCCGCGATGTTCGAACCGACGTTCCACAAGCACGCGAAGACGCTCTGCGGCGGCTGCCAGATTCACGTCACCGATCGCCGCACGTTCCGTCCGGTCGAAGCCGGCGTCGCGCTGACCGAGGCCTTTCGCAAGGCCAATCCACGCGCGTTCATGTGGCGCGATCCGCCCTACGAGTACGAGCCCACGCTCGCGCCGATCGACATCCTCTACGGATCAAGTGCGCTGCGCGAAGGATTGGAGCGAGGCGTGACCGCCGCCGATTTGGCTGCGAGCTGGACACCGGACGTCGAGCGCTTTCTCGACGTGAGGGAGAGGTTCTTGCTGTACGGATAGCAAGACTTATGGCTTACGGCTTACGGCTTACGGCTTGGGGCTTGGGGCTTGGGGCTTGGGGCTTGGGACGTGCGGCTCGAGGCGTGCGGCTTGGGGCTCGGGGGCTTGGGGCACGTCTGGCCCGTAGCCGGTAGCCTGTAGCCCGTAGCCCGTAGCCCGTAGCCCGTAAGCCCGTAAGCCCGTAAGCCGTAAGCCTTCCCATGACATGATCCCCCCGGAGTCTGACCGTGGCGAAAGCGTCCATTCCCGAGCCGGATGAACGGTTCGAACAGAATCTCGTCATCAACGCGCCGCCGGCGGCGGTGTTCGCGTGTTTCTTCCAGCCCGATGCGTTGCGCGCGTGGTGGCAGGCGGTCCGTTCGGTGACGACGCCGGTGCCGCTCGGCGTCTACGCGATCGAGTGGGCGACGACGCCGTATCGTGACGACGTGCTGGGCGCGCTCGGCGGCACGTTTCATGGCACGGTCATCGAGGTGAAGCCGGGCGAACAGTTCCTCGTCGCGCAGGCGTATTGGGTGCCGCCGCAAGGTGAGCCGATCGGTCCGATGGTCCTCGAGATCTCGTGCAAGCCCGATCCGGCCGGCTGCAAGCTGCACGTCCGGCAGGATGGCTACGAGCCCTCTCCGCGCTGGCGCCGCTACTACGCCGTCGTGGCGCGCGGCTGGCAGGTGTCGCTGATCGCGCTGAAGCGGTACGCCGAAGACTCGAAGTAGATCGACGATGACGAACGCCGGACCAACTGCCACGGTCACGCTCATTCGCACGCACGACACCGACGTCCGGGAACGCCAGATCTACGCGCGCATCGACGACGGCCCCACGCGCATGCTGCTGTTCGGCGACACGGCGACGTTCGACGTCACGCCCGGCGAGCATCGCCTTCGCGCGAACAACACGCTCTTCTGGAAGACCGTCCCGTTCACCGTCCAGCCGGGCGAGCACGTGACGTTCCAGCTCATCAATCGCGCCATCTGGACGAAACTGATCGGCGTCGGCTTCTTCGCCGGCGGTATGCCGCTGCGCCTCATCATCGAACGGAAAGGCTAGGGGCCAAGGGACCAGGGGACCAAAAGGACCAGGGGACCAGGGGACCAAGGGACGAAGGGATCAGAGAGCGCTCCGCCGCCTGCGGACGGCAGACGGCAGCCTGCAGCCCGCTACACCTGCTCCACGTGGACGAAGTTGATGTTCTCGTGGCCGAGCATGGCGTGGGCGGAGACGAAGACGATCACATCGCCGGTCGAGACGTGCTTGTGCGCCTGCAGATGCTGGCGCACCGATCCAATCGCGCGATGCTCGGTGACGACGGGCGTGACGCCCCAGACGAGAGCGAGCGCGGCCGCGATCTCTCGGCGCGGCGTGACGGCGAGAATGCGCGCCTCCGGACGGAGCGCCGCGAGCAGGTGTGCGGTCTTGCCCGCCTTCGTCATCGCGACGATGACCTTCGCCTGCGCGCGGCTGGCGAGGGCGACGGCGGCCTCGCAGAGCGCGCGCGAGTGCGCGCTCCACGGCCCGCCCTCCGGCACCGAGTCCAGCGGGTGCGTCTGCGTCTTCTCCGCCTCGCGGATGATCGCGTCGAGCACGGTGACGGCGCGCACGGGATACGCGCCCGATGCCGTCTCGCCGGCGAGCATGATGGCGTCGACGCGCTCGTCGACGGCGTGCGCCGCGTCGGTCACCTCCGCGCGCGTGGGCCGCGGGTCCGTGCGCATCGACTCGAGCACCTGCGTGGCGAGGATCACCGGCACGCCACGGCGCCGCGCGGCCTGCACGATCCGCTTCTGCACGGCCGGCAGCGTCTCGAGCGGCACTTCGACGCCGAGGTCGCCGCGTGCGACCATTAGGCCGTCGGACACGGCGAGGATGTCGTCGATGTGATCGACGGCGCGCGGCTTCTCGATCTTCGCGATGAGCGGCAGACCCGGCGCGCCCGCAGCCGTCGCCGCCGTCCGGACGTCGACCATGTCGCGCGCCGACTGCACGAAGCTCACCGCGACGAGATCGACGCCCATCGCGATGCCGGCGGCGAGGTCGCGTCGATCCTTCTCGGTGAGCGCCGACGTCTTGAGCGCGGCCGTCGGCACGTTGATCCCCTTGCCGCCGTGAATCTGCCCGCCGGTGATCGCGCGCGCGATGAGGCGATCGGCGGTCGCCGTCTCGACGTCGAGCTCGATCCGGCCATCGTCGATCAGCAGGCGATCGCCTGGCGCGACCGACGAGAACAGCGCCTCGAACGAGCACGCGATACGGCCGTGCCCGCCGACGAACTCGCCGTGATCGATCGTCAGATGATCGCCGGCCGCGAGCGGGAGCGGCTCGTTCAGCGCGCCGGTACGAATCTTCGGGCCGCCGAGATCCTGGAGAATCGCCACGTCGCGGCCCATCGCCTCTGCGACCGTGCGGATGCGGCGACAGACCTCGGCATGGCCGTCAGCGGTGCCGTGAGAAAAATTCAGCCGGAACGCGTCGGCGCCGGCGGCAATCAGGGCTTGGATGGTCGGAGCGTCGTTCGAGGCGGGGCCGATCGTCGCAAGAATGCGGGTGCGGCGCATGGGAGAGCGTACAATCCCCTCACGAGCCTTCGCAACGTACACAAAATGTCGCAGAGGTGAAATGTCGCCAGAGTCAAGCCCCGTGCCGCGCCGTCCCGTTTCCTGGCCGCTGATCCTGTCGATCGCGTCGCTCGCGGTGTCCGGCGCCGTCTGGCTGCAGATGCGCCAGGAGGTCGCGTCGCTGCGCACGAGCCAGCAGGCGCTCGCGGCCGATTTGAACGCCGCGCGCGGCACGCCGGTCATCGACATCGCGGGCGCGCCCACGCGCGGCTCGGCGGAGGCGCCGGTCACGCTGATCGAGTTCGCCGACTACGAGTGCCCGTACTGCATCCGGCACTTCACGCAGACGATGCCGCAGATCGAGGCGAACGACGTGCGATCGGGCAAGGTGCGCTACGTCTTCCGCGACTTCCCGATCGACTCGCTGCACCCCGGCGCGATCCGCGCGCACGAGGCGGCGCACTGCGCGATCGAGCAGCAGAAGTTCTGGGAGCTGCACAGCCGGCTGTTCAGCGCGCCGGGCACGCACACCGACGCAGCGTTGGACGCGGCCGCGTCAGAGGCGGGCCTGAAGATGGACGATTTCCGCGCATGCCTCGCCAGCGGCCGCACGACGGCCGGCATCCGCGAGACCGTGGCGATGGTGACGCGCCTGGGCGCGACGGGCACGCCGACGTTCTTCATCGGTGTGCGCGACGGCAGCCCCGATCGCATCCGCGTCCTCCGCGCCATCGCCGGCGCGCAGCCGTACAGCGAGTTCGAGAAGGCGTTCGACATCGCCGCGGCGCAGGCGCAGTGATCTCAGTCTGCGGTCTGCGGACCGCGGACTGCGGACTGCGGACTGAGCGCGTCTGGCGGCTAGGCCGGGCCTGACCACCTCCGCCGAGGCTACGGTGGTTCGCCGAAGCCTTGCGCGAAGGCGAAAGGTCCGGCCCTCCGAGAGGCATCAAGGTCCGGCCTTCCGAAGGGCACGCAGGTCCCTTCGTCCCTTCGTCCCCGCCCTACCGTCCGTGCACGCGCACCCGCACGCCGGCGTTGATCATCCGCGGCGTGCCGATGGTCGTCGGGAGCGTGCCGACGTAGTAGGTCTGATTCAGCAGGTTCTGCGCGCCGACGAACACGTCGACGTTGCGCGCGAGCGTGCGTGACGCGCGGAACGACACGATCGCGTATTTCGGCAGACCAGGATCGGTGTAGCCCGGCACGATACGGCTGTTGAGGTCGTCGTCGAACTGCGAGCCGAGCGCCTGCACGTCGAACGCGAAGTCGATCAGGCGCGGGTTCGAGTACGCCACCTCGATCGAGCCGCGATGCGCCGGCACCTGCGGCAGGAACTTCCCTTCGAGATCGGTGTTCGCCGGATTGGACGTCACCGTCGCGTGGTTGTAGAGATAGCCGGCCGTCACGCGCCAATCCGAGCCGATGCGGTACTCGACGTCGTTCTGCAGACCCCAGATCTTCGTGCGGCCGAGGTTCTGCCGCTGCTGCGTGACCGTTCCGTTGACGTTCGACAACGTCACGTTCGACACGGGATCCTTGACGCCGTTGTCGAACCACGTCACGCGCACGGAGAGATTGCGCACGGGCTCGAGGCGCACGCCGGCCTCGCCGCCGATCAGCCGCTCCGGCCCGAGCTGATTGTTCGCGAGCGTGAGCACCGTGCCGACGCGGAACTGGCGATAGAGCTCGTTGAGCGTGGGCGCGCGGAAGCCCGATCCGAGGCTGCCCCACACGCTCACGCGATCGGTGAGGTGATAGAGCGCGGCCGCACGCGGGCTGATCGCCGTGTCCGATCGATCCGGCAGCTCCGGCGCGTTGTTCGCGGTCGGCGTGCCCGACGGCACGCTCACCTCGAGGTTGTGGCCGTCGTAGCTGCGCCACCGGTCGCCGCGGGCGCTCAGCGTCAGCACCAGCTTCGGCGACACGGACACGACGTCCTGCACGAAGAACCCGACGCTGCGCTGCCGGCCGCCGGACACGCGGTGCAGCGTCACGGTCTCGCCGCGCACCGCGTCGAGGCCGTCCTCCTGGCTGTCGCCCTTCACCTGTCGCCAGTCCACGCCGGCCGTCACGGCGTGCCGCGTGCCGTAGACGCGCGACCACTGCGTCATGCCGCCGAAGCTGGTCGTCGGCACCGTCTGGTTCAGCGTCATGCGCCCGAGACTGCGCGGCGGCGTAGCGCCCGGCACTGCGAGAAAGTTGCTGTGGAACTGCTCGTCGTCGCCGAACAGACGCGCTTCGACGGTGCTCGTGTCTGCGAGCCGCGCCGTGAAGCCGCCGCTGAACGTCTTCCACGTCGTGTCGTTGCCTTCCGGCGTGCCATCGATCGTGCTGGCCTTGCCGTTCTCGCGCTTCTCGTGGAAGTAGCCGCCCTGGAAGAACGCCTGCACGCGATCGTTGACGTCGTACTGCAGCCGCACGCTGGCGTTGCCGAACTTCACCGCGGCCTTCGTGTCGACCGCGCCGCGCTCGCTTGCCGCGACGATCGGATAGCCGTCCGTGTCGAACGCCGTGCCTTCGACGACGACGCCGAGCCGGCCCCAGACGTCGCTCGCGCGCAGGTCGAACTTCGGCGTGTTGAGATTGCCGAACTGCGTGCTCGCCTCGAGCGTCCGCCGCGTCGGCTGCGCCGTGACGATGTTGATGACGCCGCCCATGGCGTAGTTGCCATAGAGGCTCGAGCTCGTGCCGTCGACCATCTCGATGCGATCGGTGCTCTCGAGCGGCACGCGCGACCAGTAGACCCAGCCGCCGAACGGGTCGTTGAACGGCACGCCGTCCAGCAGCACGAGCGTGCGGCTCACGCCGCTCGGCCCGATCCCGCGCAGCGACACGCCCTGGGCGGTCGGATGCGAGGACAGGCTGCTCGTGCGGCGGAACAGGCTGAACGTGGGAATCTGACGCAGGACGTCGTCGGCGACCACGGCGGGCGACTGGCGGATCTGACGGCGATCGATCACGTTGACGCTCGCCGGCGTGTCGCCCATGCGCTGTTCGCCGCGCGTCGGCGTCACCGTCACGGCTTCCGCGATCGTCGCCGGCGCGAGCGTGACTGCGAGATCGGTGCGCGCCGCGCCGGCGGCCACCGTCTGCGTCGTTTCGGCGAAGCGATCCGCGCGCACGACGACGGTGATCGCGCCGGCAGGCGCGTTCAGCGAGAACCGCCCGTCCGGCCCGGACACGGACCGGACCTCGATGCGCGGCTCGGCGCGCACGATGACCGTGGCGCCGACGACGACCGATCCGCTGCTGTCGCGAACGGTCCCGGTGACGAGGCCGGAGTCCGCCGGCGATGCGGTTTGTGCCGTCGCCGCGGACGCCGGGGCGGGCGGAACGACGGCGACGATCGAATGTGCGGTCAACACGGCCACGAGCGCGAGCATGTAATCTCTCCCGACCGTCTATCGTACTCGCACGCGGAACGGGTGCGATACACTGCGGCAGCAACCATGAGACGTCCACCGATTTCCGTGCTGGCGTTCGGTACGCTCCTGCTCACGTGCGGCATCGCGGCTGCGCAGACGCCGCCCGCGGCGCCGTGGACCGCGCCGGGAGGCAATGCCCAGGAGCCGCAGACGTTCCGCTTGTGGAACGGCCCCGCGCCGGGCGCGCTGGGCGCGGCCGACGCCGACATCCCGACGCTCACCTACTATCCGGCGTACGGACGCGGCGCCGGCACGGCCGTGATCGTCGCGCCGGGCGGGGGCTACGGCAATCTGGCCATGAACCACGAGGGACGCCAGGTCGCGAACTGGCTGAACTCGCTCGGCGTTGCGGCATTCGTGCTGAAGTACCGCCTCGGCCCGGCCTATCACCATCCGATCGAGCTCGGCGACGCGCAGCGCGCGGTGCGGATCGTTCGAACGTTCGCCGATCAGGCGCGCGTCGGTGCGGCCCGCATCGGCTTCATGGGCTTCTCGGCCGGTGGACATCTGGCGTCCACGATCGCGACGCACTTCGACGCCGGCGATCCCTCAGCCGCCGATCCGATCGATCGCGCGAGCAGCCGTCCGGACTTTCTGATCCTCGGCTATCCCGTCGTCATGTCGGCGGCGCCGTACGCGCATCAGGGATCGTTCCGCAACCTGCTCGGCACGTCGCCGGACCCGGCGCTGCTCGACAACCTGTCGAACGACCGCCAGGTGACGAAGGACACGCCGCCGACGTTCCTCTTCCACACGAATGCCGACACGACCGTGCCGGCGGAGAACAGCGTCTACTTCTATCTCGCGCTGCGAAAAGCGGGCGTGCCGGCCGAGCTGCACATCTTCGAGCCGGGCGCGCACGGCGTCGGCCTCGCGATGAACGATCCGGTGCTGAACGCCTGGCCGCCGCTGCTCGCGACATGGCTGCGGCAGCGCGGGCTGCTGACGGCGCCGGCCGCGACCGCCGCAGCGGCGCCTGCGGCGACGGGCCGCGGACGGTGACGCAACCGGCCCCCGTGCGCGAGACGATCGCGTCGGCCGGCGCGCGGCTCCGGCACGGCGAGACGTCGGCACGCGCGCTCATCGACGACAGCCTCGCGGCGATCGAACGACACGGCGCGGCGACCAGCGCGTTCATCAGCGTCGACGCCGACGGCGCGCGCTCGCGCGCGCGGGAGCTGGACGACGAGGTCGCGCGCGGCGTGGATCGCGGCCCGCTGCACGGCATCCCGATCTCGCTGAAGGATCTGATCGACGTCGCCGGCGTCGTGACGACGGCCGGATCGCGCGTCCTTCGCGATCGCGTGGCGCCGATCGACGCGTCGATCGTCACGCGCCTGCGCGACGCCGGCGCCATCGTCATCGGCCGCGCCAATCTGCACGAGTTCGCGCTCGGCACGACGAGCGAGGACTCGGCCTTCGGCCCCGTGCGCAACCCGTACGACGCCTCGCGAGTCGCCGGCGGATCGAGCGGCGGATCGGCCGCCGCCGTCGCCACGGGCATGGGCCTCGCGTCGATTGGCACCGATACCGGCGGGTCCGTCCGCATCCCCGCTGCCGCCTGCGGCGTCGTCGGACTGAAGCCGGCGATCGGCGACATCCCGACGGACGGCGTGCTGCCGTTGAGCACGACGCTCGATCACGTCGGTCCGCTCACGAACGGCGTCCAGGACGCCGCGTGGATCTGGCAGGTGTTGAGTGGTCGTCGCGTCAGCGACGTTCGTCCAGCGGCGATCGAACGGCTGCGGCTGAAGCGGCTCGCGGGATATTTCGATCGCCCGCTCGACCCCGCCGTCCGCGCCGCCTTCGAAGGCGCCCTGCAGCGGATCGAGGGCGGCGGCGCGCGCGTGGCGACCGGCACGATCGACGCGACCGAGCGGATCGGCACGGCGTACGCGGAGATCGTCCTGCCGGAAGGCGCGCAATGGCACGCGCGCTGGCTCGACACACGCGGCGATGACTATCAGCCGCAGGTGCGCGCGCGCATCGCGCATGGCCGGACGTACTCAGCCGTCGCGTATCTCGACGCACGCGCGTTCTGCGCCGATCTTCGCCGTCTCGTCGACGCCGCGCTCGAGGATTGCGACGCGCTCGTGCTGCCGACGCTGCCGATCGTCGCGCCACCGCTCGGCGCGAGCGAGATCGTCGTCGATCCCGCGGACGGCCCGGCGATCGCCGTGCGCGCGATCATGCTGAAGCATACGCAGCCGTTCAATCTCACCGGACATCCGGCCATCTCGCTGCCGATCGCCGTGGACGGTCTTCCCGTCGGCCTGCAGCTCGTCGGCCGCGCACACGACACCGCACGCCTGCTCGAGATCGCCGCTGCGTGCGAACCGCTGGTGCGCGCGCGCTGATGCTTCGTCCGTTCTTCGGCGCGTGGGAGCGGCGGCTGGCGTCGGTCGACACCAACCGCGTCATCCGGCCGTTCGAGTGGGGCACGGAGTGGCTCGGGCTGCCCGCCTCCGGCGATCCGCTGGCGCAGATCAAGGCGTGGTCGCACGCAGCCGTCGCGGACTCGTCCACGTTCTTCACCGCGCCAGCCGTCACGACCTTCGAGCGCGTCGGCGACACCATTCGCTTTCCGACGCCGCTCGTCTCGCCGTACGACATCAACAACACCGTCGTCGCGCGCGTGTTCGAGCCGGCGCCGTCGGATCGCCCGCGTCCGCGACGCGCTGTCGTCGTCCTGCCGCAGTGGAATGCCGACACGGAAGGCCACGTCGGCCTGTGCCGGCTCTTCGCGCGCTTCGGGCTCACGGCCGTCCGGCTCAGCCTGCCGTATCACGATGCGCGGCGCCCGCCGGAGCTCGCGCGCGCGGAGTTCATCGTCAGCTCCAACATCGGCCGCACGCTGCACGCGAATCGCCAGGCCGTGCTCGACGCGAAGGGCGTCGTCGACTGGCTCGTCAGCCAGGGCTTCGAGCGCATCGGCATCATCGGCACGAGCCTCGGCTCCTGTCTGTCGATGCTGACGATGGCGCACGACGAGCGGATCACGACGGGCGCGTTCAACCACGTCTCGCCGTACTTCGCCGACGTCGTCTGGCGCGGCCTGTCGACGCGGCACGTGCGCGCGGGCCTCGACGGCCACGTCACGCTCGACGATCTGCGCGCGTGCTGGATGCCGATCAGCCCGTGGCCGTTCATCCCGCGCGTCAACGGCCGCGCGGTGCTCCTCGTGTACGCGCGCTACGACGAGACGTTCCCCGTCGACCTCTCACGCCGGTTCCTCGCCGAGTTCGACCACCAGCAGATTCCATACACGCGCGCCGTGCTGCCCTGCGGCCACTACACGACAGGCAAAGCGCCGTTCAAGTTTCTCGATGGGTACTATCTGACGAAGTTCTTCGTCGACAGATTGTGATCGCGGGTGTGGGGCTTACTTGTCCGCCGTAGCCTTGGCGAAGGGGACGGCTTACGGCTTACGGCTTACGGCTTACGAGAACAGACTCGCTCTTCGGAGGGCCGGACCTTTCGCCTTCGCGCAAGGCTTCGGCGAACCACCGTAGCCTCGGCGGAGGTGGTCCGGTCCGGCCGCCCGACGCGAATCAATAGATCGTCATCTGGCTGCACGCGGCTTTCGGCGCTGGTGCGGCGCCGGTCGTGGCCGCGGCGTAGACGAGGTCCGCGAGATACGCGTAGCCCGTGTCATTCGGATGGAACCCGTCGCTCGAGAAGATCGCCGGATTGTAGAAGTTGCCGTCACACATCAGGTCGAGGACGATGACGCCGCTCGACGCGAGCGCGTTGATCTTCGCGGAGAAGCCGACGGCGATCTGCTGCAGCGTGCGCCGCTCGTCGACGGAACGCCCGGCGGCGTACGGCATCGCGCCCATGTTCGGCAGATTCAACTGGATGATGCGCGCCGTCTCCGTCTTCGACCGGATGTTGCTCACCATCGTCTTCAGATCGTTGCCGAAGCTCTGAATCTGCGTCTGGATGAAGCCACCCGGATCCGAGCCGCCGCGACCGGCGTTGAGCAGCGAGCCGATCGTGTTGACGTCGTTCGCGCCGATGAACACGGTCACGAGCGTCGTGTCCCGCGGCGGATAGGACGACTCGTCCGTCAGCAGATTGCGCTCGATGCCGAGCCCGATGCTGTTGCCCATCGCCTGCACGTCGGGGCTGAGCACGGCACCGGGCACGCCGAAATTGATGAGGGACACCGTCTTGCCGGTGGACTGAAACCGCTGCGCGACGCGCTGCACGTAGCCCGTGCCCGTCAGGCAGGTCACGAACGGCGCGCACGGGTCGCTGCCGCCCCAACCGATCGTGTCGCTCGCACCGAGCGCGACGTAGTTGACGACGTTGTCCGGCACCTCGGGTTGGCTCGGGTTGTCGAGCAACCCACACCCGGACAGCAGCAACAGACTGATTCCGACGCTGACGAACTTGCGTGTCATTGATCGTGAATTCCTCGACTTACACACGAGATCTCGGCCGATCGACGGATCGGCTCCAGGGCGCTCTGCAGGCTTGATGCCAGGCTTACTTGGTGATCTTGCAGGTGCCGTAGTGCTGGGAGGGGCTTGGCGTCGGCTTCAAATCGACATGACGTGCGTGAACCGCCAGAAACTGGCCGTCCTGCCCGCCGTTGGCGAATGCGGTCGTCATCGTGAACCCGACAGGCGTGGGCTCGATGACCGTCAGACCGGTATCGCTGAGCACGAGCGACGCCGGCCTGGCTCCGGTCTCGCCCACGATCTGCGCGCGGCCTCTCTTCAGGTTCACGACGACGATCTGGAACGAGTAATTCTCGTCGCCGATGACCGCCGTGGGCGTGACGTCCTTCCAGCCGCCGACGGTGTAGGTCGCGAACGAGCAGCTCAACGTCTGCGCCGTCGCGAACGGGTTCGCGGCCGGTGCAGCCGGCTGCTGCGCCTGGACCGCCGTCCCAAGGCCGATGATCGCCGCCGCGACGAACGTCCGCGTTGTCACCATGACTGCCATGATACCTGTCTGGACCGCCGTCCTGAAGCCCTGCGGCTACGTGGACCTGAACCGGGCTACAGATACGCGAACAGCCCCCTGAGCGCGTCGTAGATGACGCTGCCGATCGCGCGCATGAACGGCCCGACGTCGCCGGACGACACGGCCGTCGACACCGTGACGGGATCGGTGACGAGCAGCCAGATCGTCGCGCTCGCGATGGCTGCCGCAACGACCCCGACGATCGCCACGAGGCTGACGCTCCATCGCGCGACGCCGCGATCCATAAGCTGGTCAGTCTAGCATTGAGGATCTGATGCTCGAGGTTCCAGGTTCTCCGTTCTCCGTTCTAGGTTCTAGGTTCTAGGTTCTAGGTTCTAGGTTCTCGTTCCAGGTTCCCGGTTCCGACAGCCGAGCCCGCAGAACCAGAACCCAGAACCGAGAACCCAGAACGGAGAACCTGGAACCTAGAATTCTGGCTTCGCCAGCTCCACGTCTCGGCCGAGCGCGTCGAGCTGTGGGCGGCACGTGTCGGCGTCGCCGACGACGACGATGGTGGCGTCGGCGGGACGGATGAACTCGGCGGCGGCCGCGTGGACGGCCGCGCGCGACACGGCGTCGACACCCGGCACGAATCGATCGAACGTGTCATCGGGCAATCCATACGCGGCGAGCTGCACGGCCGCGCGCGCGAGCTGGCCGGCGGTCTCGAAGTTGCGGACGTAGCCGCGCGTGAGCGATGCCTTCGCCGCGTCGAGCTCGGCGAACGGGACTTCGTCCTGCCGCACGCGATCGAGCTCGTCCAGCACGTCGGCGACGGCCGCGCCGGCCGCGTCGGCCTGCACGCTCGTGTCGCACGAGAACGTACCGGCGACGCGGCGGAAGTCGAACGACGTCCGCGCGCCGTACGTGACGCCCTTCTCTTCGCGCAGCCGCCGGTTGATGCGGCTCGTGAACTGCCCGCCGAGCACGGCGTTGAGCGTGACGAGCGCGTGATACGCCGGCGTCAGCCGCGACGGCCCGACGTGGCCGATACGCAGCTCCGCCTGCGGCGCGCCCGGCCGATCGACGAGCAGCACGCGGCGATCGGGCGTGGCGTCCGGCGTCGCGGCGCGCGGCGGCGCAGCGGCCCCTTCGTGCCAGCCGCCGAACGCCTCGTCGGCGCGCGCGCCGATCTCGGCGACGTCGAGGTCGCCGACGACGACGAGCGTCGACGCGGCCGGACCGTACATCGCGGCCCAGAACGCGCGCGCGTCGTCGAGCGAGATCGCGTCGAGCGACGCCGACGTGCCGAGCGCGCCGTGCCCGTAGGCGTGCGCGCCGAAGAGCGCCGACACGTACGCGCGGTCCGCCATCGTCGCGGCCGAGCGGCTGAGCTGGCGCAGCCGGCTGAGGCGCAGCTCGCGCACGCGCGCGAAGTCCGCGGCGTCGAGCCGCGGGCGCATGACGACGTCGGCCATGAGCGCGAGCGCCTGCGGCAGCACGCGCGAGAGCCCCGACACGGTGAGCGACGTCGCGTCCGGGCCCACGTCGACGTCGAGTTGCGTGCCGAGGCGGCCGAACGCATCGGCGAGCGCGATCGCGTCACGCGTGCCGGCGCCTTCGTCGAGCAAATCGCCGGTCAGGCTCGCGAGGCCGTGACGGCCGATGGGATCGTCGCCCGAGCCGCGCGCGACGAGCAGCGTCGCCGTCGTGATGGGCGCGCGCCGGTGCGCGATGCCCCACACGCCGAGGCCGTTGTCGAGCCGCGTGCGCGCGATCGCCGGAAAGTGAATCGGCGTCGGATGGCCGGGCGAGGGGCGCTCGAACCGGCTCATACGGCCTGCCGATCGAGACGCGCGGCGTCACGCAGCGGATCGCCGGACGTGCCCTGCGGCACGACGGCAAGCGCCGTCGCGACCGTGCGATCGAGCCAACGGCCCGCCTGGGCGCGCAACGCGTCGGCCGTCACGCCGACGTACCGATCGAGATCCGTCTGAAAGCTGTCCGGCGCGTCGAGATAGATGTTGTACGCGTTCAACTGATCGGCCTTGCCGCCGAAGCCGCCGAGCGATTCCACGCGGAACGCGAACGCCGACTCGGCCTGCACGCGCGAGCGATCCAGCTCGTCGCTCGTCGGGCCGTCCTGTGCAAAGCGATCGATCTCTTCGTGGATCGCCGCCTCGAGCTCGTCGAGCGTATGGCCGGGCGCGGCCGACGCGATGATCTGGAACGTGCCCGAGAGCTCGCGTGACGTCTGCCCGCCGGCCAGCTCGGTCGCGATGCGGCGATCGTGGATCAGTCGGCTGTAGAGCCGCGACGTGCGGCCGTTGGCCACGAGGTCAGCCACCAGGTCGAGCTCCGCATCGCCGGGCTCGAAGAGACCCGGCGTCGGCCACGCGAGATAGAGGCGCGACAGCTCGACGCGATCCTCCATGACGAAACGCTGCGCCTTCGCGACGACCGGCGGCGCGTCCACCGGCCGTACGGGCTCTCCGGCCGGGATCGCTCCGAACAGATCCTCGACGTGCCGGATCACCTCGTCCGTGTCGACGTCGCCGGCAATGGCCAGCGAGGCGTTGCCGGGATGGTAGTAGCGCGTGAAGAACGCGCGGACGTCGTCGAGCGTCGCCGCCGCGAGATCGGCCGGCTCGCCGATCGTCGGCCAGTGATACGGATGCGGCGCGGGGAACAGCGCGTCCATGATCGCGAACTGCGCGAGGCCGTACGGACGGTTCTCGTAACTCTGCCGCCGCTCGTTGAGCACGACGCCGCGCTGCGTGTCGAGACGCTCCTGGCTCAACGCGGGCAGCAGCCAGCCGAGCCGATCGGCCTCCATCCACAACGCGAGACGCATCGCGCTCGTCGGCACGAGCTCCCAGTAGTTCGTGCGATCGGTGCTCGTGGATCCGTTGAGCGACGCGCCGGCTTCCTGCAGCGGCCCGAAGTAGCCGTCGGGCTGATGCTCGGATCCCTCGAACATCAGATGCTCGAACAGGTGCGCGAGCCCGGTGAGGCCCGGACGCTCATTCTTCGATCCGACGTGGTACCAGACGCTGACGGCCGCGAGCGGCGCGTTGTGATCTTCGTGGACGATGACGTCGAGGCCGTTGGCGAGCGTGGCCTTCGTGAACGGCACGGACAGCATGTCGCCTCAGACCGCGTGCAGCGGCACCGCGCGCCGCGAGAACGACGCGATCGACACCTGCTGCGCCACGCGCTCGGCCGCCGCCATGATCGCCACCGCCGGCGGCGACTGCGGATCGCCAATCACCACGGGCACGCCGTTGTCGCTCGCCTGCCGCACCGGCTCGTAGAGCGGAATGTGGCCGAGAAACGGCACGCTCATCTCCGCCGCGAGCCGTTCGCCGCCGCCCTTCCCGAAGATGTCGCTGTCGCGGCCGCAGCCGGGGCACACGAAGTGACTCATGTTCTCGATGAGCCCGATCGCGGGAATGTTCAGCTTGCGGTACATCTGGATCGCGCGCTTCGTGTCCGCGACCGATACGCTCTGCGGCGTCGTCACGAGCACGGCGCCGGCGACCGGCACCGTCTGGTGCAGGCTCAACGCGACGTCGCCCGTGCCCGGCGGCATGTCGACGATCAGATAGTCGACGTTGCGCCAGCGAACGTCGCGGAAGAACTGCTTGATGGCGCTGTGCAGCATCGGCCCGCGCCACAGCATCGCGGACTCGTCTTCGGTGAGGAAGCCCATCGAGACGGTCTGAATGCCGAAGCGCTCGGCCGGCAGGATGCGCTCGCCGTCGGTCTGCAGGCGCGTGTGGAGGCCGAGCATGATCGGCACGTTCGGCCCGTAGATGTCGCCGTCGAGGAGCGCGACGCGGCTGCCGCGCGCGGCCAGCGCCGCCGCGAGATTCACGGCGATCGTCGTCTTGCCGACGCCGCCCTTGCCCGCGCCCACGGCGATGATGTTCTTGACGCCTTCGACCGGCTCCTTGCCGGCGTCGGCGCCGGGCACGACGCGCACGGCCGCCGTCATTTCGACCGCGACCGACGAGACGCCCGGCAGCGCCGACACCGCGGCCGTCGCCTGTTCGCGCATCAAATCCTTCACCGGACACGCCGGCGTCGTCAGCTCGATCGCGAACGACACGCGGCCGTCGTCGATGCGCAGCGACTTGACGAAGCCGAGCGCGACGATGTCGCGTTGCAGATCGGGGTCACGGACGACACGCAGTGCGTCGAGCACGGCGCTTTCGGTGAGCGCACTCATACGTTGATTGTATGTCGCGGTACGAAAAAGCGCCGGCAGCCCGCGCCGCGCTCAGCGTTCCGGCGATGACGAGCCGACGGGCGCGTGCGGTCCGCGCGGCGGGCGCCCGAACGCGCGCCGCGCGTCGTCGTTGAGGAGCACCCAGCCCGTGTAGATGCCGAGCGCGGTGCCGAACGGAAGCACGAGGAGATTGATCGCGCCCAGCCACAGCGCCGCCGATCGACCGGCAGGACGACGACGCAACACCGCACGGCCCGCGGCGACCATTGCCACACCACCGGCCGCGAACAGCGCGGCGCAAATCGCGAGCGTCCAGACCACGGACGTCACGGGCAGGGGCGACTCGCCCATCGCGCGCTGCGCCGTGAATGTGCCCACGGCGAGCACCGCGAGCGACGCGCCCGTCACCACGCCAAACGCCCCGCCCAGCGTGTGCAGCCAGCCGAGGACGTCGAGGTGGGTGGGCATGGGGGCGGGGCTTTGCGGCTTACGGCTTACTTGTCCGCCGTAGCCTTGGCGAAGGCGGACGGCTTACGGACAGGACGATATCAGGCTTGGGGCTTGGGGCTTGGGGCTTGAGCCTCGGGGCTTGTCGCCTAGCCGCGGCCGAAGAACGACGCCTGGATGCGGTCGACGAAGGCGCCCATCTCGACGAAGTCGACCGCCACGTCCGGCGCCGGGAGATCGGCGTCCGCGTCAGTCCCAGGCGCGGCCGCGGCGCGGGACCCGTGAAAATCCGGGTGGAGCCGGCGGACACGTCGGGCGCAGACACGGCGGACTTCGCTTGGAGGCGCAGTGCTGGGGACGCCGAGGATGTCGAAGAGGTCGTGCACGGGACCACACGCGGCCCGCACCCGGGCTAGCGGGCGCCGAGACTCTCGAGCAGCTCGCGGCGCGAGGCTTCGTCGAGGCCGTCGAGGTCGATCGAGCTATCGCACTCGTCACAAAGCACTTCGACGAGCGCCGGCCGGCCTTCTTCCTGGGGCGGCTGCAACTGCCCGTCGTTGACGCGGAGCAGGTGCATTTGCAGCGTCTTCACCAGGAAATTCTCGGCATTCCCACAATTGGGGCACGTAAGGGACAAATCCAGACTCCGTTTCGAGGCCGGCCCGAGACCGGCCGCCAAGAGTGTATCCCATCAAATAGCCCGAGCGGGCCATGTTTTCTGCCGGCAAACGAAGAACTTACGGATAGCACACCACGAAATTCACCGGGCCGGCGCCGAATACGGCCTCCACGGCACGCGCGTACAGGGCCGCCTGCGCCTCGTGCTCGGGCCGGGGCCGGCCCGTCTTGAGCTCGAGAACCGTCGCCCGGCCGTCGGCCGCGACGACCACGCAATCGACCGCCCCGCGCACGCAGGCCCCGGAGCCGTCCGGCGCGAGAAAAGAGATCGGGACCTCGTACAGGCACTCACCCGACGCCAGCAGCGCCTCGATATCAGGCCGTCCGCGGAGCGCGCGAAAGACCTCGATCGCTTCGCGCGCCGTCACGCACGGATCGTCCAGATCGACGAGATCGGCCTGGCCAATGAGTGACGCGACCGCACTGGCGAGGACCTCGTCAGGCAGCGCGGGGTCGAAGCGGCGCTGGAACATGCGGTGTACCAGCGTGCCGACGAGGCGCTCGTGGCCGCTGCCGCCCGCGAACGCGCGAGACGGCGCCGCTGGCGGCTCGGCCTCGCTGGCGATGAGCGCCGTCGCCGTGAGCACGCCGCGCGACGTGGACACGACAGGT
The DNA here is from genome assembly GCA_964573795.1 of uncultured Solibacteraceae bacterium. GTDB lineage: Bacteria > Acidobacteriota > Vicinamibacteria > Vicinamibacterales > SCN-69-37 > CAZNMF01. The sequence goes on along the minus strand of CAZNMF010000372.1, from coordinate 19,694 downwards.
GGAACGACGGGTGCGGGCGGAAAGACCTCCGGTGCGCCGGCAATGCGCGTCGCGCCGGCGCCGGCAGCGGGAGCGCGGCAGACGTCGAACAGGAACGAGCCGCCGCTCGACTCCCAGAGCACCGTCGCGTCGCCCGTCGACGCGGCCGTCCCGAACAGCGCGGCGAGCGACGCCGGCAGCAGCCCGGCCAGACTGCGCGCGCCGCGCTTCAGACGACTCGTCGCCGGATCGACCTGCGCGGCGAGGTACAGCCGATCGCGCGCACGCGTCGCCGCGACGTAGAGCAGACGGCGCAGCTCCTCGGTCTCGCGCCGATCCTCGAGCTTCGTGGCTGGCGTCGAGCCGAAGGTCACCTCGGGCTCCCCCGTCGGACCGCGCTCCACGATCGAACAGCCCGCTGCCCTTCCGCGACCCGGCGCGTGCAGGTTGACGAGAAAGACGATGGGAAACTCCAGTCCCTTCGCCGCGTGCATCGTCATCAGATTGACACCGTCGGTCGCCTCGATCATCGCGTTGGAGTCGTCGCCCGCGCGCAGCGTCTCGAAGTAGCGCGCGAGACGGCCGAGCGTCGCGTAGCCGCGGCTCTCCACGCGTCGGATGAGCGAGCGCACCTTCTTCACGTTCTCCTTCGCCTGGCTCAATCGCGCGCCGCGAATCTCGAACACGTAGGCGGCGTCGCGCAGGACGACGTCGACCAGCTCGCTCGGCGGCACGCGCGTGGCGAGATCGATCCACTCGGCGACGCTGGCGCGCGCCTGCGCGAGAAGTCGCGCGTCGACGTCGGGCAGGTCGGCGGCCGCGAGATCGACGTCGCGCCGGTGCAGCGCGTCGGCGAATGCCGGCGCGAGACGCACGAGCGCCGCGTCGGAGAGACGCACGAACCGCGATCGCAGGAATTCGGCCGCGCGGAGATCCGAGTCCGGCTGCGCGAGGTAGCGAATTAGCGCCTGCAGATCCTGGACTTCCGGCGCGTCGAAGAAGCCGAGCCCCTTGTAGACGTAGCTCTTCACGCCGCGCGTGGCGAGCGCGTCCTCGAAGTACTGATGCCCGGCGCGCGCGCGAAAGAGAATCGCGATGTCGCCCGGCCCCGCGGGCCGCATGCCCGTCGCGCGATCGCGCACGAGCGCGTGGCCGATCAGGCGGACGATCTCGCCGGCCACGGCCGCAGCGGAGGCCTGCAGCGAGGGCTCGGCGATCAGGCCGAGCACGGGATGACCGTCACGCGTCGCGCCGGCCGCGACGGGCGGCACGGGAAACCTGTCGGTCTCGTCGTAGCGCCACCGATCGTCGAGCTCGCGGTCGCCGCTCATCTCGGCGGACAACGCGTTGACGAACGCCAGGAGCTCCGGCACCGCGCGGAAGCTCGTCGTGATCGCCTGCCGCACGCGGCGTCCGGGGCGGAGCGCTGCGATGCGGCGCGCCGCTTCGTCGAGCAGCGTCACGTCCGCGTGCCGGAACCGATAGATCGACTGCTTGCGATCGCCGACGACGAAGACCGAGGTCGCGGCGTCGGCCGCGCCTTCCCCTTCGGCCCACGCGGCGATGAGCCGATCGATCAGCCGCCATTGCCGGCGGCTCGTGTCCTGGAACTCGTCGACGAGCAGGTGGTGATAGCGCGCCTGCAGCTTCAGCCGGCTGCGCGCGAACTCCTCCTGCCGCTCGAGCAGCGCAATCGCGCGATCGAGCATGCCGGTGAAGTCCAGCAGCGCGTGCTCGTCGAGCAGCGACTCGTATTGCCGCACGGCGACGGCCAGCACGCGCAGCAGACCGCGCGCGAGCAGATGATCGACGTCCGCGTCGAGCGCGGCCAGCGCCTCGTCGACGGCCGGCGCGATCGCCTCGACGGCCTTCTCGTGACGCTGGCGGACCTCGCGCACGGGAAGCGCCTCCTTGTAGATCTTCCCAATCTGCTTGCGCGGCGTGCCGGCGGTCGTGAGAAAGTAGCGCTCGAGACGGCGGCGCAAGTGCTGGACGCGCGCCGGATCGCTCGACGGAAACCGGTCCAGCGCGCGCAGCTCGGCCGCCAGCCACGCGAACTCCGGCACGGCGTGCGGGCCGTCGTCGACGAGCGCGGATCGCGATGGCGACGTCTCGATCGCGGCGCGCAGCCGCGCGACGAAGCGCGCGCCGGCATCGGCGGCCGTCGCCGGTCCATTCACGCGCTTGACGAACGACGCGACGGCCCACAGCGCGACCTGGCGGCGATCGATCAACGTCGCCAGCGCCTCGCGAAGCACGGGCGTCTTCACGCGGACGAGCAGCAGCCGGATCGTCTCGTCTTCCGTCGCGAGCCGGCGCGCGGCGCGTAGCGCCAGATCGAGCGCTTCGACGGCAAAGCGCACCATCTCCGTCTCGTCGGCGACCTCGAAGGCCGGATCGACGTCGGCCTCGAGCGGGAACTCGCGCAGCAGGCCGAAGCAGAACGCGTCGATCGTCGAGATCTGCACGTCGCCCATGCGCGCGCGCACGCGCTGCCAGATCGTGCCGCTGAGCGCGCCACGCTCGGCGCGCTCGGTGAGCGCCGCGACGACGCGCTCGCGCATCTCGGCGGCGGCCTTGCGCGTGAACGTGATCGCGAGGATGTTGCGCGGATCGACGCCCGACTCGAGCAGCCGCACGTAGCGATCGACGAGCACGCGCGTCTTGCCCGTGCCCGCCGACGCCTCGAGGACGACGTCGTGGCGCGGATCGACGGCGAAGTCGCGCGCGGCCTGATCGGGCGGCGCCGCGGCAGCCGGCGGGCTCGCGTCCTCGTCAAACAGGCTCGGCTGCTTCATCCTCGTCCTCGACGCGATATTCCTTGCGGCACACGCCGGCGAACCCACACCACGCGCACTCTCCCGGGGTGCGAGGATCGGGCGGAAATCTGCCCTCTTCGATGCGCGCGACCATCTCCGCGAACTCGCTCGCCTTCGCGTTCACGGCAGACGACACCTCCGCCGGCGTCGCTCCGCGCAGACGTCCTTCGAGTCTGTCGTCGCCGAACGCCAGATACATGGCGCCGGCGATCTCGTGCGGCCGCCCGTCGCGCGCGGCCAGCTTCTCCTGCGCGCAGTACGCGTAGACGCCGACCTGCACCGACGTCTCGAGATGCGGCATCCGTCCAAGCTTGTAGTCGACGACGCGCAGCGCTCCGTCGGCGAAGACGTCGATGCGATCGGCCTTGCCGCGGATGTCGATGTCGCGCGTGCTGAAGCCGTGATGGATCGGGAACGTGAACGTGCCCTCGAGCGCCTCCTCGATCAGCCGTTCACGGACCTCGCGAGGATCGGCCGCCTCGAGCTCGAACACGCGCGCCGCGACGCCGGGCGCGACCATCGATCCGTGCAGCCGCATCTCTTCGAGCACGCGATCGGCTTCCGGCAGCGACGCCAGCGCCTCGTCCATCACCTGCGAGAACAGCGACAGGGCCTCCGGAATCGCCGCCGCCGTGATCGCGCCGCGGCCGCTGGTCTGCCAGCGCTGGTAGAAGCGCTCGAACAGCGTATGCAGGAGCGTGCCGCGCTCGAGCGGCGTCAACCCGATCTCGACGTCGCGGTCCTCGGCCAGGCGCAGCACGTGCGCGGCGAAGTACTTGAACGGACACGTGACGTAGCGATCGACGCGGCTGACCGAGTACGCGATCGGCGCCTGCGCGTCGACGTAGCCGCTGTACGCCGGATCGCTCAGCGGCGGCCTGTCGTGCCGCAGCGTGAGCCAGCTCGCCACGGACGGGTCGAGATCGGCCGGCGGCGCGTACGTCGTCCAGATCTCGTCCGGAAAGAGATCCACGTGCGCCGCGGGCGGATCGACGACCACAGGGACGCGGCGCGCCATCTCGACGAGCGGTGACAGCGCGACGATGGCGTCGCCTTCGAGCTGGAAGGCCGACAGCCGCGTCCGCTCGCGCGCCAGGTGCAGCACGTCGCGGAACGCCGCCTGCTGCGCGCGCGCCTGATCGTCGTCCTGCGGCCAGCCGAGCACCTTCAACAGCACGCTCGAGTAGAAGAAGCTCCGGCGCTGGCGCTCGGCCCAGTCCGTCTCGACGAGGCCGACGAGATAGACGTCGTCGAGCTCGCCGAAGCGCGCGGTGACCGCGTCGACCAGGTGCACGCCGCCGTCGCCCCGGCGCGGCATGAACGTGCGCGCCTCGATCGCATGATGGATGATGGCCGCGAGATCCTCGTGGTCGCGCGGCCCATCGTCGTGTCGCGCGAACGCCGCGGCCAGGTCGTCGAGCACCGACAGCACGGCGGCCCGCGCGCGTTTCGGCCGATCGCCATCCGCGCCGCCGTCTGCAGGGCGCTCGTGCGCGCGCAGGAAGGCGGCGAGCGCGTCGACCTGCCCGGACGCCAGCGGCGCCGATCGGTGGCGATCGAGCGCGGCTTTCGCGGCGACGGCCGCGCGCGCCGCGCGCTGCGCGCGATCGATCTCGACGCGCGCGCGCCCCTCTCGCGCGGCGGCGTACGCCTCGACCTCGGCGGGATACGACGCGGCGTCGCCGGTCGCGCGGCGCTCGGACAGGATCGCATCCAGCGCGGAGACGTCGCGCGGCGACACGATCCGGTCGTCGATCTCGAAGCGCAACAGCGGCGATCGCAGCAGCGCGATCGTGGCCTCGCGCGTGCCGCCCGTTCTCGCCATCGCCATCACGAGATCGAGCATCGCCGCGTACGGCTCGCCCGCCAGCGGCAGCGCGTCGAACGCCTGATACGGTACGCGCGCATCGGTCAGGATTTGCTGCGCGAGATAGAGATACGGCAGCGGCCGGTGGAACACGATGGCCGCGGGCGCGGCCAGGACGCCTCCGGCCGCGCCGGCGCGCCGGCGAATCGCCCGCGCGACGTCGCGCAGCTCCTCTTCACGATCGCGCGCGATCGCAACAGGCACGCCCGTGGGCTCTGCCACGTGGCTGACCAGCACAGGCGCCCGCGCGACCGTCTCCGCGCGTGCCTCTTCGATCCCCGGCAGCTCCGTCTCCAGCCGCTCGCGGAAGCCGGCATCGTGCGCTTCGTCGGTCATGACGATGCGCACGTGCTGGAGATGCGTCAGACGGCCGACGAGATCGAAGTCGACCGGCCACAGCCCGCGCGGATCGGCCGGATGATCCGCCACGGCGACGACGAGATCGTCGAACGGCAGCGCGGGCTGCGTGCGGAGCAAGAGGCGGCGCAGCGCGTGCTCGTCGACGCCGCCGCTCGCCTCGACCGCCCGCGCGTACGCGAGAAACGCGAAGCCCAGAAACCGCGTCTGGTTGATCAGCCCTTCGCTGCCGCGATCCATCCCGCGCTCGCCGCGCAGCTCGTCGAACAGCGCCCGCGCGAACCGCCGGACGCTGCGCTGGCGCCGGCGCAGCTCGTCGTGGAAGTCGAGCATCGCGGCGATCAGGCCCGGCCGCAAATGGAACGGCCGCTCGATCGCCCGGCGCGCCAGCGTCTCGCGCGCGGCGCGCTCGAGCAGGACCAGCCGTTCCGTGCGCGAGAGCCATCGACGTCCGGGCGGCAGCGCGTCGAACAGGCGGCCCAGCCATTCGTCGCGCGTGAGCATGTCGGGCAGCACGAGGCTCGGCTGCGCGATCGACAGCGCCTCCTGCTCGATCGTCTGGCGCAGCAGATCGGCCGACGCGCGCGTGGGCACGACGAGCAGGCGGCGGCGGACGGCCAGCGGTCCGCCTTCGAGGGCGAGCGTACGAAGCGCGCGGCGAAACGACGCCAGCCCGCGCGCCCGGATGAGCACACGACGCTGCATGAGCACGATCAGTCTGTCACTGAATCGTCGGCGGGTGCAGGCTGCGCGCGAGGTCGTCGCGCACCTGCTGCACGAGCAGCAGCGCGCCGGCGGCCGCCGAGGAGGCGGGTCCCTGCCGGAGCGGCCGGCTCGTGCCGTCGAGCTGGCGCCGTGTCAGCGCCTCGCGCGCCATGCGGATCGCGCTGATCAGCGTCGCGTGCGTGGCGGCCAGCGAGCGCGGCGGCCGCAGCGCCTGCGTCCGCTGCTGAAGGCTGCGCAAGCGAAGCTCAGTGGACGACAACTGCCGCCGCGTCGCCGGATGCAATTCCCTGACGGCGTTCAGCATCGGCGTCGACGCGGCGATGCCACTCAGAATCGGCCTGATGCGCGTGTTGTACGCGCGAATGCTCGTGCGCTGCCGCGTGTAGTCGTCGAGCGCGCGGCGGAAGGCCTTGGTCGCCTGCAGCGTCTCCTGCAGTTGCGTGGCCAGCGCCTTGACTTCGAGCGGACGCTGGCGCCCCAGGCTGCGATCGCGCCGGGCCAGCTCCTGCTGCAGCCGCTGCACGGCCGCGACGTCGCCTCGCCGCCGCGCCGCGTCGGCCCGGCTGAGCAGCGCCGCCGTCAACGCGGCATACGCGCTGCCCGCGCGCACTTCGGCAGCCAGACGCGCGGTCACCGTCCGGCCGAGCTGCGGGCTCTCGGCCTTCGCGGGCGCCTCGGCCAGCCGCAGGATGCCGATGCGCTCCTCCGGAATATCCGCCGTGCGCGCCGCCGCCAAGGCGAGCGTCACGGACTGACGACGGGTCGGCGCCGGCAGGAGCCGCTCGCGTGCGGGCGGGCCCGCCACCAGATCGAACGTCAACGCCGGTTGCCCGGCCGCCAGCCGCAACTGGTTGATCACGTCGTCGAACATCCCCGCCAGCTCGCGGATGTCGCTCGCGCGATAGCGAAAGTGCGCGTCCGACCATTCGATCAGCCTCCGCCGCGCCTCCTCGGCGAGGGCGAGCCGCTTCTGGGGATCCGACACCGTGGACAACTGATCGAGCGCGCGCGCGACCTCGGCCGTCATCGCCGCGTACTCGGCTTCGCCGAGCGTCGCGCCATAGAACGCGGCACGTTTCGTCTCCTGATAGCGGAGCGTGCGCGGCAGGTCGACACGTGTGGCGGGCAGGTTCACGAGCTGCATGGTCTGCGAATTGCCCGGCGCGCCGACGATCAGGTTGAACACGACGCGATCGCCGACGACGGCCGGCTCGCCGTAGCTCGGCAGCGCTTCACGCGTCTTGAGGAACACGCGATAGATCGCATCAATGGCCGGCGACTGCGCGAGCAGACCGCACGGCGTCGCCGCCAGCAGGGCCAACACGCAGAGACGAGCGGCTCGACGAGCGCGAGTGCCACGGCGAAGGAGGGTCACCGTCACGACTGTAGAAATCCTGTGGAAGATTCGTGGATCACCTGTGCACGAGCTGTCGGCGATGAATTATTTTCGCCGCAGGCTCGAACAAACGATCCGCATCGCCCTCACAAGGTGCAGCTTCGCATCCGCTTTCGCTTGCGTCGTCGTCCGCCGTCACTAGAATCAATCGTCGCCTGTGCGCCGTGATGCGTGCGGGCCCGAGCTCCCCAGTGAACGTGATTCGCATCAACGAAACGATCAACGGACGGCAGTACGTCATCGAAGTGCTGCCCGTCGGCCACAACCAATGGCGCGCCCAGCTCGCACGCCGCGGCGCGACAACGGCGCTGATGCCGTTCTACGGCGCCACCCCCGACGAGGCCGCACGCCAGCTCGCGGGCTGGCTGACCCGCGCGGGCCGCGCGTCCAGCACGTCCTGACGGCCGATCCGTGCTGATCATGCACGGAATGAAGCTGGGTGTACAGCAGAATCAGGTTCCGGGGTTCTGAGGTTCTGGGTTCTGGGTTCTTCCGATCTGCCGGGTCTGAAGACCCGGCCTACATTGGACGTACGAACCAGGAACCGGAATCTCAGACCACGGAACTCCGGAACCCCAGAACCCCGGAACCCGAACTCGCGGAACCGCAGAACCCCGGAACCCCGGAACCTCAGAACCTCAGAACCATGATCACCATGTTCGGCATCAAGAATTGCGACATGATCAAGAAAGCGCGGGCGTGGCTCGACGCGCATCGGGTCGAGTATCGATTTCACGACTACAAGAAAGAGGGCGTCGATCGGCGGTCGATCGAGGCTTGGTGCCGTGCGGCCGGATGGGAACAGGTCTGCAACCGGGCGGGGACGACGTTCAGGACGCTGCCGGAGTCTCAGCGCGAAGGGCTGACGGCCGCCAGGGCCATCGCCCTGATGGCCGAACATCCTTCGATGATCAAACGGCCGGTGCTGGACATCGACGGCACGATCGTCGTCGGCTTCTCGCCAGACGAATATCAGCGGCTCTTTCGCGGACGACGGTAGACGATCGGCCAGCGCGACAGCGCTGTCGCTCGGCGGCGCACGACGCGACCACCCGCCCGCTCAGAGCGTGTGGACCGCCGCGAACAACGACGCGAACATGCTGACGAGCGTCGCGACGCCCACGCCGACGAGCCACATGAACTGACGGGACATCCGCTCGTCGAGCCGATCGAAGCGATCCTCCATCCGCTCGAACCGGCGGTCGACCTTGTCTTCGAACCGCTCGATACGCTGCTCCAGCGCGCCGACGCACTCCGTGAGCGTCGCCACGTCCGTCCGCAGCTCTCCGATGATGTCGATGTGCATGTTCACACGCTCTTCGACGGCTGTCATCCGCGCTTCGAATGCGACCACGTTCTGCCTCCCTACGGTAGCGTCGTCCGCGTGATGCGGGCAACGAAAATCTGGCCCCCACATAGAGCGAAATCCGTGCCTGAAACGGCCTCGAAAATCGGCCCGTTTCAGCGAGGACATTGCAGAAATTGCGATCCGTCGCCTCGGCACGTGGCAAAGACTTCAATCGGTGTCGTTGACACGCCGGAGGCGCCGCCGCTATAGTCCCATCAATAATTGATGGGACTCACCAACGCGCCGTCCGATCTCCTCCCCGGCACGCTCGAGCTATTGATTCTGAAGGCCATCTCGCACGGCTCGAAGCACGGCTACGGCATCGTCGAGCACTTGCGTCTCACGTCGGGCGACGTGCTCCGCGTCGGGGAGAGCGCGCTCTATCCCGCGCTGCAACGGCTGCTGATCAACGGCTGGGCGAAAGCGGAGTGGGGCACGTCCGAGAACAACCGCCGCGCGCGCTACTACACGTTGACCGCCGCCGGCCGGCGCCAACTGGCCGCCGAGCGCGCCGAGTTCGACCGGATGATCGGCGCGATTCAGGGCGTGCTGCGCACGACGTGACCGCAACGCACAGCGGGGCTGACAAGTTAGAAGTTCGAAGCCACAAGCCAGAAGTTCAGAGGAGCTCGTCATGCGCACGCTGCGACGTCTGCTGCATCTGCTGCGATCGTCCCGTCACGATGCCGATCTGCGCGAAGAGATGGAGACGCATCGATCGCTGCGTCAGGAGCATTTGGAGCGCGACGGCGCGACAGCGCGCGACGCGGAAGGCGCGAGTCGCCGCGCGCTCGGCAACGTGACGCTGTCGCACGAAGACGCGCGCGAGGCGTGGACGTGGTCCGCACTCGACGCGATCGCCCGCGATGTGCGCACGGTCTTCCGCGGGCTACGCAAGAATCCCGGCTTCACCATCGTGGCCGTCGGCACGCTCGCGCTCGGCATCGGCGCCAACACCGCGCTCTTCTCGCTCTACAACAGCCTGTCGCTGCGCACACTGCCCGTGCGCGATCCCGGCAGCCTCGTGTTTCTCCAGCACGGCGAATGGACGTATCCGATCTGGGAAGCGATCGATCATCATCGCGACGAGGTCTTCGACGGCGCGTTCGCGTGGTCCAACGAGAAGTTCGATCTCGCGCAAGGCGGTGAGACGACGTTCGTCTCCGGCGCGTACATCAGCGGACGCATGTTCGACGTGCTGGGTATCACGCCCGTCCGCGGCCGTCCGATCTCGGCGGCAGATGACATGCTCGGTGCAGACAGCGCGGTCGCGGTCATCAGCCACGGCTTCTGGCAGCGGCACTTCGGCGGCCGCGACGACGTCGTCGGCCAACGGCTGACGCTGAATCGCGTGCCATTCACCGTCGTCGGCGTCGCCCCGGCCGGCTTCTTCGGACCGGAGGTCGGCCGTACCGACGACGTGATGATTCCGTTCGCGGCCAATCCGCTCATCAATGGCTCGGACAGAAGTCTGCGCGGAGCGGACGCGCACTGGTTCTGGTGGGTCGACATCATGGCGCGGCAAAAGCCGGGTCAGACGCTCGAACAAACGACGGCGGCACTCCGCAGCCTCCAGCCGCGCCTGCGGGAAGAATCACTGCCGGCCGGCCCTCCCGGCGCGCTGGCCGACTACATGAAAGCGCCATTGGAGCTGGCGCCGGCCGCGACGGGCTTCTCGGAGCTGCGAGGCGACTTCGAGACGCCGCTCGTCGCGATGCTCGCCGTCGTCGGGCTCGTGCTGCTGATCGCGTGCGCGAACATCGCCAACCTCCTGCTCGCCCGCGCGGTCGCGCGCCAGCACGAGCTGAGCGTGCGCCTGGCGCTCGGCGCCTCGCGCTGGCGGCTGGCGCGGCTGCTTTTCGCGGAAAGTCTGCTCATCGCGCTGGCCGGTGCCGCCCTCGGCGTCGTCTTCGCATCCTGGAGCAGCGCACTCCTCGTGTACGAGCTCGGCACGTGGCGCAACGCGGTTTCGCTCGATCTCCAACTCGACTGGCGCGTGCTCGCCTTCACGGCCGTGCTCGCAGGCTTGACGGCCATCATTGCCGGCGTCGCGCCTGCGCTCGGCGTGCGGCGCGTCGCGCCCAACGACGCGCTCAAGGACGCCGGACGCAGCATCGCCGGCGATCGCCGTTTCACGATCCGCGGCGCACTCGTCGTCACCCAGATCGCGCTGTCGCTCGTGCTCGTCGTCGCCGCCGGCCTGTTCCTGCGGACGTTCCAATCGCTCAGCCACGTGCCGCTGGGATTTACACCGGAGCCGCTCCTCGTCGCGCGGATAGATCTGCACGCGAGCACGACCGACCGCACGCAGCAGCTCGCACTGATGGAGCGGCTGCGGGCGGCGGCCGCCGCGGCGCCTGGCGCGCTCTCTGCCGCGACGTCGGTCATCACGCCGATCGACGGATCCGGCTGGAACGCGGGCGTCGGCGACGACGCAGGCATTCCCGATCGCAGCCGGATGACCTGGATGAATGCCGTGTCGCCAGGCTGGTTCGCGACGATGGCGACGCCGCTGCTGGCCGGCCGCGATTTCGACAGCGCCGATCTGCACAGCGACGACCGCGTCGCGATCGTGAACCGGATGTTCGCGGGCCGGTTCCTGAAGGGATCGTCTCCGATTGGGCAGACGATTCGCGTGGGCGGCCCGCGCAATCGCCCGCCCTACCGCATCGTTGGCGTCGCGGCGGATGCCGTCTACCGCTCCCCGAAGGAAGGCGCGGTGCCGACGATGTACGTGCCGCCGTCGGCGGACGACTTCGGCGTCAACGTGACGATCGCGACGGCACCCGGCCAGCGCTCGGCCGTGCAGCGCGCCGTTGCGGCCGCGCTGACGCAAGCCGACCCACGCGTCTCGTTCACGTTCCGCACGTTCGACGAGTACATCCACGCGGCAATGCTGCGCGAGCAGCTCGTCGCGCTGCTCTCGACGTTCTTCGGCGGACTCGGGTTACTGCTCGCGGCCGTCGGGCTCTACGGCGTCGTGTCACACGCCGTGAACGCGCGTCGCACCGAGATCGGCGTCCGCATGGCGCTCGGCGCCAACGCGGCCGGCATCGTGCGGCTGATCTTCCGTCGCGTCGTCGTGCTGCTGGCGATCGGTCTCGCCGCCGGCGCAACGCTCGGACTGTGGGCGTCGCGCTTCCTGGACTCGACGATGTTGTTCAAGCTCGACGCACGCGATCCGGCGACGTTCGCCGGCGCGATCGTCGTGCTCGCCGCCGCCGTCGTCATCGCCGCGTGGCTCCCCGCCCGCCGCGCCGCGCGCCTGGATCCGGCGCGCGTGCTGCGGGAAGGGTGAGGGACGACGAGACGACTACGGCAGGCGCAACACCTGGCCGGGCTTGATCTTGTTGGGATCGCTCAACTGATCCTTGTTGAGCTCGAAGATCTTCATGTACGCGTTCGCGTTCCCGAGGTGCGCCTTCGCGATCGCGCTCAGCGTGTCGCCGGCCTTGACCGTGTAGGTCTTCGCCGCCGCAGCGGGCGCTGGCGCCGCAGCCGGTGCGCTGGCCGCCGGCGCGGGACCGCCGGTGACGCGAATGTCCGCCATGACGTCGTCACGCCACGTCGGGATCGTCTTGATGGCGTTCCAGATCTCGTTCTTCTCGTTCTCCGTCGCGACGGTGCCGTTGAAGACGAGCTTGCCGTTCTGCTCCTGAATCGTACCGTGGAATTTGCCTTCCGCGATCTTCTGCGCGTAGGCGTACATGCCCGTGAGACTCATGGTTCACCTCCATGGTGAGTGGTGCCCGGGAGGGGTCGTGCCGATCAGCCACTCTATCGCGGGCATGCGACGAACGCCATTCCTGAAAGCGCCGCGCGCCGACGACGTCTCACACGTTCGCCCGTCGCCGTCGAGCCAAGGAACGGCCGTCCGCCGGGTGCTAGGATCGGGCACGCAAGGAGGGCTTCGATGTCGACGAAGAGGCTGGCGGGATGGAGCGTGTGCGTGATCGTGGCGATGGGATGGTTGGCGCCGACGGCGCTGGCCGCGCAGGCGACTGACTGCGCGCCTGTCGGCCATCTGCCGACGTACCGGCCGGGAGAACGGCAGACGCGCGCGTACGACAAGTACGACTTCACCGTCGGCACCGCGGACGAGTCGAAGACGATGACCGTGGCTGGCGCCAAGTGCGAGCAGGACTACACGCCCAAGGACGGCACCGATCCGCTGAGCGATCTCGAGATCCAGTCCAACTATCGCGACCAGCTCGCCAAGCTCGGCGCACAGATCGTCTTCAAGGACGATCGCGACACCGACGCGAAGCTGGTGACGAACGGCAAGGAGACGTGGATCCACATCTACAGTCAGGAAACGGAAATCGACGTCCACGTCGTCGACAAGAGCACGCTGGTCGACACGCTCACGGCGCCCTCGGGCGCTGACTACCGGCTGCTCGGCCACATGCCCGGCTACACGGCCGATACGCCGACGAAACGCAATTTCGACAAGGCGGATTTCAGCGTCCAGAACGGCGACGATACGTCGACGGTCTCGGTCGAGGGCGCGCTGTACGACGTCAACTACAGCAGTGGCCCCGGCGCGCCCGCGAGCGATCTGGCGATTCAGCAGAACTACCGGGATGCCTTGAAGAAGCTCGGCGCGCAGACGCTCTTCGCCGACGATCGCGACACGACGGCGCGGCTGGAAGACGCCGGCAAGACGATCTGGATCAAGGTCTACAGCCAGGAGACGGACATCGAAGTGACGGCCGTCGAAGAAAAGGCGTTCGCCGCGTCGATCACGCCGCCGACGGCCGATGCGTTGAAGACGGCGCTCGACACGGACGGCCGCATCGCGCTCTACGTCAACTTCGACTTCAACAAAGCGACGCTGAAGCCCGATGCGAAGCCGGTGATCGATCAGGTCGTCGCGTTGATGAAGGACACTCCGGCGCTGAAGCTCGAGATCGACGGCTACACCGACAACGTCGGCGCGCACGACTACAACGTCACGCTGAGCCAGGATCGCGCGGCGGCCGTGGTCGCCGCGCTGAAGACCGCCGGCGTGGACGCGTCGCGGCTCGCATCGAACGGCTTCGGCCCGGACAAGCCGATCGCCGACGAAGCCACGGCCGAAGGTCGCGCGAAGAACCGGCGCGTCGAGCTCGTGAAACGGTGACGCCCCGCCGATGACGATCGGACGGCCGAGCCTTCAGGTCGGCCTTGACAGCACATCTATGCGTAGCGCATATATACAGCACGCATATGAGCGCCGACCGCCCCCGCCGCGCGACCGACGATCGCCTGCCGCTCCGCCCCGTCGAGTTTCACGTCCTGCTCAGCCTCGCCGCCGGTGAGCGGCACGGCTACGGGATCATCCAGGACATCCAGGCGCGCGGCGATGCGCCGGCGCCCGACGTCGGCACGATGTATCGCGCGCTGGCCCGCATGGTCGAGGCCGGCCTGATCGAGCCGGCCTCGAGACGACCGGCCGCGGACGCCGACGACGAGCGGCGCAACTACTACCGCATCACGGCCGCCGGGCGGCGAGCCGCGGCGGCGGAAGCGCGGCGGCTCGAGCTCCTGACGAAGGCCGCGCGCGTCGGCGGCCTGCTGCCGAAGACGGCCAAGTCATGACGCGCAATCGCCGGATGCGCGTGTCCGAGCGGTGGTTTCGGCTGCTGCAACGGCTCTATCCGCCCGACTTCCGCGACGACATGGGCGAGGCCCTCGTCGAGGCCTATCTCGATCGCGCGCGCGACGCCGTGCAGCGCGGCGGCCTTCCGCGTCTCACCATCGTCTGGATGCGCGCGCTCTGGGACTCGCTGCGCAACGGCCTGGGTGAGCGTCTGAGGCCGGCCGTCTCGTGGCGGCGCGGCGGTCAGTGGGGCCGCGACGCGGAGCTCGTGCTGCGGCGTCTGCGGCGCGCGCCGGCGTTCGCGGTGCTCACAATCGGCACGCTGACGATCGGTTTGGCGATGGTCGCCGTCGTCGCGGCCGTCGTCGGTAAGACGTTGATCGAGCCGCTCCCCTACCGGAACGCGGGCGATCTCTATGACGTGTGGCGCGACTATGGACCCCAAATCAACTTGAGGCGCGGGGCGCTCGCCGGCCCCGATCTCGCCGAGCTGCGCGCCTCCCGCGGCGTCGTCGAGGACGTCGCGTTGCTGCAGCCGATGCTCGGCGGCATCTTCGCGGCGCATGACGGTGATGTCCCCACCGAGATCGCCGTCACCGTCATCACGCCGAATCTGTTCGACCTGCTCGGCGTGACGCCGGCGATCGGGCGCGGCTTCGCGCCGAACGAAGCCGGGCCCGGCAAGCCGAATCTGATCGTGCTGGCGTACGGCCTGTGGAATCGCCTCGGGGCGGATCCGGCGATCGTCGGCCGCGACGTCCGGCTGCAGGGCAACGCGTACACGGTGATTGGCGTGCTGCCGAAGGACTTCGCGTTCAGACGGCACGACGCCACCGGGACTGCGCCGCCCATCGACGCGTTCATCACGACGGCGCAGGATCTCGCGACGGCCAGGGGCGGCGGCAATTTCTCGGCGCTCCTGCGCGCGGTGCCTGGTGCATCTCCCGAGGCCGTCGCGTCGGCCGTCGATGCTGCAGGCCGAACGATCGACGCGCGCGACTTCGGCGGTCGAGGGCTGCGGCTCTACGCGATCGGGCTCAAGGCCGATCTGATCGCACGCGCACGACCGGCTCTCGTCCTCGTCGGCATCGCCGGGACCGTGCTCGCGCTGATGCTGATGGTCAATCTCGCACTCGTGCTCCTCGCGCGAGCCGCGCAGCGCGAACACGAGTTCGCCGTCTCGCGCGCGCTCGGCGCCAGCGACGCCGCGGTCGTGCGCGCGACGCTGCTCGAAGGCGGCGTGCTCGGCCTCGTGGGCGGCGCGTCTGGCGCGCTCATGGCAGTCTGGGCGACGCGCGCGCTGGTCGCGCTCGCGCCGCTCGACCTGCCGCGGCGCGAAGCCATCGCGGTCGACTGGCGCATCGGCGCGGCGATCGCCGGACTGGGATTCGCCTTGGGCCTGCTCGCCGCATCCGCGCCGGCGATGTGGGCCGCGCGCGCGACGCTGTCGTCGCTGCTCGCGAGCAGCGCGGTTCGCGGCGGAGGCGGTCACACGCGCGTGCGCAAGAGTCTGATCGTCGCGCAGGTCGCGCTGTCGCTCGTGCTGCTCGGCAGCGCCGGGCTCGTCGTGCGCAGCGTCGAACGTCTGCTGCGCGCGGATCCCGGGTTCAATGCGGACGGCGTGCTGACGTTCCGCGTCCGGACGCCACCGGAGTTCTTCCCCAAGCCCGCCGACGTCGTCGGCTTCCAGGATCGCGTCGAGCGCGCGCTGAAAACGATCCCAGGCGTGACGGACGCGAGCGCCACATCTGCCCTGCCGTTTACGGCATCCAGCGGACTCGGGTCCATCAAAATTCCTGGCGCACCCGGTAACACCGGCTCGCCGGGACACGACGAGCTCGTCGTCGACATCATCGGGACACGCGCGTCGTACACCTCCGTCATGGGCATGCGCATTCTCGCGGGACGCCCGTTCGATCCGGTTCGCGACGATGGCCGCCAGGAAGCGATCGTCGATCGTCATCTCGCCGAGTACTTCTTTCCGAACGCCAATCCGATCGGCGCGACGATTCCATGGCCCGAGCGCCGGATTTCGACGACGTACGCGCCTGCACCATCCGGCGGGTTGACGATCGTCGGTGTCGTGGAGCAGGCGCGGCTCAACGACGTGTACCGGGACGGCCGCCCACAGCTCTACATTCGCACCGAGGATTGGGGCTATCGGCCGCTGTCGTTCGTCTTGCGCACCGCGCGCGATCCCGAGACGATCATCCCTGAAGCCCGCGCCGCGCTGCGCCGAACGGAGCCGCGCGTCGCGATGGGCAACGCGAAGACGATGGCGCAGATTGTCGGCGACACCCTTCGCCAGCCACGCACGAGCGCCGTCGTGGTCGCCTCGTTCGCGCTCGGCGCGCTGCTCCTGGCGACGATGGGCCTGTTCGGGATCGTCTCCAACTCCGTCACTCGTCGTCGTCACGAAATGGCCGTGAGACTGGCGCTCGGCGCAGACCACCGCCGCATCCTGCGTCTGGTGCTCGGCGAGGGCGCAGTGCTCGTCGGCCTGGGCATGCTGATCGGCATCCCGGGGATCTACGCCGTGAGCCGCCTCATTCGCAGTGCGCTCATCGGCATCTCGCCGTCGGACCCGCTCACGCTCGCAATCGTCACGGTCGTTCTGGCCGGCGTGACGATGGCCGCCTGCTACCTGCCCGCGCGGCGCGTGCTGAGGATCGATCCGGCGCAGTCCCTGCGGGACGAGTAAGCGCGTCGCCCGCGAGAGTCCTCAGAGCCGCAATCGTTCTCTGAGCACGGCATCCACATCGTCACGGCCGGTGGGCACGGCCGCCGGATCGAAACGCTCGCCGGCGTCGAGCAGCAATCGAACGGTGGCGGCGAAGTCACCGGTCGTGCGACGCCAGCCGTGCAGCGATCCGTACACGCAGTTCTCCAGCAGCGTGCCGCCGTGGCTTCGATCGGGCGTGTTGAGCGGAGGCCGGTGCGCCAGGAGCAGACGCGTGAGCGTCGCGTTGCCGAAGAACACGGCCCATCGAATCGGCTCCCAGCGATCCGACGTGGCGGCGAGCGGGTCGAAGCCGAGATCGAGCATGAGCCGGACCGCGTCCGTGTCGTTTGCGTGGGCGCGGCTGCCAATGAGCCCTTGTTGCTCGCGCGTCAGCGTTCCGACGATGCCGGGATGACGCGCCACGATCGCGTCCGCACGTGCGCGATCGGCGGCCGCGCACGCGGCGAGCAATTGCTGCGCGGGGGACGCGTGGGTCAGCAGCAGCGCGTGCAGACCCTCGTCGCCGAGCATCACCGCGGCGTCGATCGCGGACACGTTGTGGCCGAACACCCAGCGGTAGATGTCTCCGCGGCGGTCGCCGATCTCTTCACGCGTCGCCGGATGCGATCCGTCGTGCGCGACGCGGTACTTGCCGTGCCAGATCCGATGATCGAGCGCGTCGGGATCTTCGCGCAGGCAGCGCTCGACGAGCGCGCGATCGTGGAGTCCGATGGCGATGAAGATGTCGAGCCATGCGCCGCGGTCGACGAGCAGCCGGACGACGTCCGGCGCCTCGCGGATCAGATACTGCGCCGGGGTCGACTCGTGATCGACGTCGCGCGCGTCGATCTCGGCGCCATGGTCCAGCAGGTACCGCGCGATCTCCACCGTGCGTGCGCAGTGGAGCGGCGTCTTGCCGTCGCCGCCTCTCGCGTGCACCAGTGACGGATCGGCGTCGACGAGCGCGCGCAGCCGATCGAACATGCCCAGGTGCGCCGCAGCGAAGATGTCGACGAGGGCGCCGCGCGCGATGAGCGGCGCGGCCTGTTCGGGCGTGCAGTCGTACTCGAGCAGGCCGAAGCCGCCGGCCCACCACTCGCTCTTCAGGTTCAAATCGGCGCCGTATTCGAGCAGCAGATCGAGCAGCGGCAGATTCCTGATCGCGCGCGCGACGGGACGACTCTTGAAGTGACTGATCGGCGCGTTGATCGCGGCGCGCACGTCTGCGTGACCGGCGAGCAGACGGCGAACGTGCTCGACGTCCCCTTCGTCGATCGCGGCCAGAAACTGCTCGACCGGCATTCGCGTCAGCGACGCAATCTTCCGCGCCAGCGCCGGCCAGCTCTCGAAGCCGTAGCCGCGGGCGATGACGAGCTGGGCATCGGCGAGCTTCAGCGCGTCCCGGGCGGGCGGCTTCGGATGCAGCGCGCGAATCCGCTCGAGCGCGGCAGCGTCGCCGGCCCATGCGGCGCGCAGCAGCGCCTTCGCGCGCTTCTGCTGCATCTCGAGATTTGGCCGATCGGGGAGCGCTTCGGAAAAGCGGGATCGATCTGACGCGAACGACATGACGAGACCTCCCTAAAGGGGTGGCCCGTTGTCCGCGAAGACGGGCTGGAGGTTCGTCTGGTAATGAGCGCAGTCACTCACGTCAGGTGGGAGCATCCCTTCCCGCGGACGGGGCGCGTCCTGCACGCGCAGCTCCAGGATACGCGATCACCGAGCTCGCGCGCGACCACGTCGGACTCATCGCCTCCGCCGGCGCTATACTCTCCGCGCTCGCTCATCTCTCCAGCGGAGGGCATCATGAAGAAGCTCGCGATCGGATGCGGCATCGTCGTGCTGCTGGCGGCCATCGCAGGCGCGGTCGGGATCTTCTACTTCGCGCACAAGGTCGGCTCGACCGTCAGACAATTCGCGGCGCTTGGCTCGATTCCCGAGATCGAGCGGCAGGTCCAGGACACGCGTCCGTACGATCCTCCGGCGTCCGGTGAGCTCACCGATGCGCAACTGGCGAAGCTCCTGGCGGTGCAGGGGTCGATCAAGCAGCAGCTCGGGACGAGATTCCAGGAATTGGACGGCAAGTATCGCGCGCTGTCCAAGAGCCTCGAGCATCGCGACGCGAACGTGACGGACGCGCCGGCGCTGCTCGGCGCGTACGCCGATCTGGCAGCGACGTATCTCGACGCCAAACGCTGGCAGGTCGAGGCGCTGAATGCGCAGCACCTCTCGCTCGCCGAGTACCGATGGATTCGCAAGCAGGCATATAGCGCGCTCGGCCTGCCGGTCATGGACTTCGACCTCGCGCGGATCGTCGAGGACGTGAAAGCCGGTCGTACCTCGTCGCTGAACGAGATGCAGGTGAACATGGTCGTCGGCCCGACCGGTCCTGACGCGAACCAGACGCTCGTCCAGCCGCAGCACAAGACGCTGGAAGACAACGTCGCGCTGGCGTTCCTGGGCCTCTGACGCCCGGCGCGGCTGGCGCGTCGGAGTCGCGCACGCGCACGGCATACGCCCGATCCGCATCGGAGCACTCACGCATGAATCTCGATCTCGACGGGAAGCTGGCGTTCGTCACGGCGGGCGCGCACGGCATCGGCGCGGCGGTCGCCGACTTGCTGACGGCCGAAGGCGCCAGCGTCCTCGTCGCCGACGTCGACGCGGAGGCGCTGGCCGCGCGCGGTGCGGCCTGGCGCGGGACGATTGCCGCGGATCTGGCGACGGCCGACGGCGTGTCGCGTGCCGTGGCGCGGGCGCTCGACGTCTTCGGCCGCGCGCCCGACGTCCTCGTCAACAACCTCGGCGTCGGGCAGGCCTCGTCATTCGAAGAGACCACCGACGAGAGCTGGCTGCGATCGTTCGAGATCAACCTGCTCGGCTGCGTGCGCGTGTGCCGCGC
>CAZNMF010000371.1:0-13827 GCA_964573795.1 uncultured Solibacteraceae bacterium | reverse complement strand
TCGACCCTGATGAACCTGATCGGCTGCCTCGACACGCCGTCGAAGGGCAGCTACCTGCTCAACGGCAAGCAGGTCAGCCAGATGAACGACGACGAGCTGGCGCGGATCCGGAACGAGGAGATCGGGTTCGTCTTCCAGACGTTCAACCTGCTGCCGCGCGCCACCGCGCTGCACAACGTCGAGCTGCCGCTCATCTACGCGGGCGTGTCCGCGCGTGACCGGGCCGAACGCGCCAATCAGGCGCTGGACAAAGTCGAGCTCGGCGATCGCAAAGGCCATCGGCCGAACCAGATGTCCGGCGGCCAGCGCCAGCGCGTCGCGATCGCGCGCGCGCTCGTGAACAACCCGTCGATTCTGCTGGCCGACGAGCCGACCGGCAACCTCGACTCGCGCACCGGCGTCGAGATCATGGCGCTGTTCGCGAAGCTGCACGAGGCCGGCAATACGATCGTGCTCGTCACGCACGAGCCCGACGTCGCCGCGTACGCTCACCGCACGATCCACATCCGCGACGGACCGGTGGATAAAGACGTCTCGCGCGCGGCCTGACGGCCGCGCGCTCCGACTCAGGCTTCGGGCTACGGGCCACCGGCCACAGGCGCCACGAGGGTGGCCCCTACAGTAGACTGATCCGCAGGGGCGGCCCTGGCCTGGTTGGCCGAACCTGAAGGTTCGGCCCTCCGACTAGCCTGAGGCCGGTAGCCCGTAGCCGTCCGTGATGTCCGTCCCTCTTCTCGACTACCAGAACGTCTCTGTCTTCCGCGGTGACACGCTCGCGCTCGATCGGCTGAATCTGTCGATCGGCGTCGGCGAGCACGTCGCGATTCTCGGTCCGAACGGCTGTGGCAAGTCCACGCTCATCAAGACCTTCACGCGCGAGTGCTATCCCGCGCTGAGCGACGAGCCGTCGACGCTGCGCATCCTCGGCCAGGAAGCATGGGACGTCACCGAGCTCCGCGGCATGCTCGGCATCGTCACGAACGATCTCGTCGCGGAGTGTACGCGGGGCATGTCGAGCGACTTTGCGGAGATTCCGCGGCGCGTGACGGCGCGCGACACGGTGCTGTCGGGATTCTTCTCGAGCATCGGCGTGTGGGCGCATCATCACGTTACGCCGGAGATGTCGGCGAAGGCGCAGCAACTGCTCGAGCATCTCGGCGTCGCGCATCTGGCGGATCGTCTGCTCGACGAGATGTCCTCCGGCGAAGTGCGGCGCGTCGTCATCGCGCGCGCGCTCGTACACGACCCGACGTCGCTCGTCCTCGACGAGCCGACCAACAGTCTCGATCTCCGCGCGATGTACGAGCTGCGCGACGCGGTCCGTACGATCGCGCAGTCGGGCATGACCGTGCTGCTGGTGACGCATCATCTGCCCGACATCATTCCGGAAATCGAGCGCGTCATCCTCCTCAAGCGCGGGCGCATCGTCGAAGATGGCCCGAAGGCGAAGATCCTGACGTCCGCGGCGCTGTCGGATCTGTTCGACATCCCTGTCGAGGTCACGCAGCGCGACGGATATTTCAACGCCTGGTAACACGGACTACGGGCTACGGGCTACGCGAGCTGCGGATTCGACATCCCGATCCCGTATACTCGGGACCCGAAATCCCTGTCACCATTCCGGTCGCCCCGCACGATGTGCGGCCGTTTCGTCGGTCACCGTGTCTGTGAGGAGGTCCGTCCCATGGTCATCAAGCGCGTCAGTCCTCTATCCATCGCGAAAGTGTCGTTCGTGCTGTACGCCGTGATCGGTCTGATTATCGGCGGCATCTTCGGGCTGTTCGGTGCTGCGATCCGCAGTGTGAGCTCGCTTGGCGGCGGCGAGCATCAGGCGGTATCCATGTTCCCTGCGGCGTTCCTTGGCGTCGGCGCCATTGTCATCCTGCCGATCGTCTACGGCGTGATGGGCGCGATCTTCGCCGCCATCGGCGCGTTCATCTACAACATCGTCGCGGGCTGGGTCGGGGGGATCGAGATCGAAGTGCAGTAACGGGCTACGGGCCACAGGCTACGGGCTACGAGGACGCGGTGAGGACATGCCGGGCCGCCACAAGGGCGGCCCCTGCGACTCCGTAGTCAGAAGCCCGTGGCTCGAAGCGCGCGTGGCCCCGCGGCCCGAAGCCCGCGTAGGGGCGGTCCTTGTGGCCGCCCGCGACGGCCGGACCTGAAGGTCCGGCCCTCCGAACAGATGTAAGCCGGGTCTTCAGACCCCGCGTCTCATCCGTAGCCCGTAGCCCGTAGCCCGTAGCCTGCGTAGCGCGGTCGCAGGCCGCGCTACGCATACATCGTCTGTCGCGCGTTGAGGCGCGTCCAGCCGCGCGCGATGCGGTAGATGAACCAGACCGTGACGAACACGAGCGGGATCCAGACGAGCAGGATGCCGATACCGAGCGTGAAGATCACGAACATCACGCACAGGCCGACCCACAGCAGGCCGAACCAGAACGTACGAATCTGCCAGCGGAAGTGCGACTCGAGCCACGTGCCTCGCGCGTCGCCACGCTTCACGTAGTTGAGGATGACCGCGATGATCGACGGCCAGCCGGTGAGGAACGCACCGACGACCGTCGCCGTGCCGATGATGCCCGTCAGGATGCTGAACGCGTGCAGCGCGTAGATGACCGTCGTCCAGGTGACGAGCGAGTCGGAGGACGACGCGGCGACGACCGGCGGTTGTGTGCTCATGATCAGAATCTTACGGCCGCCGGCGACGCCGGGTTTCGTGATTCGACCGGCGACGCGACGCGACGCGCGGCCGGCAGTCCGGGCGGCAGCGGATGCCGATCGGCGTCGATCGCGTGCGCCAGAATCTCGAGGCTGTCGACGAGCCTCGGGCCTGGGCGGCTGAAGTACTGCGAGCCGTCGGCGACGAACACGCGCTCATGGCGGACCGCCGGGAGATCGTTCCAGCCCGGCACGCTCGCGAGCCGCTCGACGTCCTGCATCGTCCGTTCGACGTCGAAGCCGCAGCACGCGACGAAGACGAGCTCCGGCTGCCAGGCGATGACTTCGTCCCAGCGCAGCGTGCGCGACGCGACGCCTTCACGACCCAGTCCCTCGACGCCGCCCGCCAGGCGCACGAGCTCCGGGCTCCAATGTCCACACGAGAACGGCGGATCGAGCCATTCCAGGAGTGCGACGCGCGGGTGCGACGTCGCCGCGGCAGCGCGTGACGCCACGCGATCGACGCGCGCGCGGAGTCGATCGGTCACCGTAGGCGCGCGATCGGCGACGCCGGCCGCCTCTGCCACCTGACGGATCGCGTCGAACACTTCGCCAAGGCTCTGCGGTTCGAGATTGACGATGGCAGGCTGGCCCGGCAGCCGGCATGCCGCGGCGCGTACTTCGTCTTCCGACACCGCGCAGACCTCGCACAGCGCCTGCGTGACGATGAGATCCGGCTGTAGCCGCTCGAGCGCGTCCATGTCGAGCGTGTACAGCGCGCGATCCGTCTTCAATCGTTCGCGCACGAGCGCGTCAATCTCGACGCTCGACGCGTCGTGCGGAATCAGCGTGCGCGTGACGTGCGGCAAACCGCGAACGAAGGACGGGTAATCGCACTCGTGCGTCACGCCGACGAGCGCGGACTCGAGCCCCAGCGCGCAGACGATCTCCGTCGCGCTCGGGAGCAGTGAAACGATGCGACTGGCCATTGGACGTCGAGAGGCGAGTGTGTCACAAAATCCCGTTCTCGGGCGTTCTAGCGGTGTGGATGTGCCGAGTGACGCGCTCGTCGTGACGGCTGTGAGCCGGGACCAGGTCGACCTGGAAGCCGTGTTCGTTGCCCATTACGCGCGAATGGCCCGCGTGCTCGCGCGTCTCGTGCACGACCGCGCGAGAGCCGAGGAGCTGGCGGTCGACGCGTTCCTGAAGTGGTCGAGCCGCGGCGGCGCGAAGGGCGATCCTGCCGCTGGCTGGCTCTATCGCACCGCCATTCGATTGGGACTCGACGAGCTTCGCCGCCGGTCGCGCCGCGATCGCGCCGAGCGGCTCGTGACGTGGTGGCGCCGGCCCACGCCGACGCCGGAGGACATCCGCGCCACGAGCGAGGCGCAGCGGCGCGTGCGCGCGGTCCTGATGTCCTTGCGAGCGCGCGACGCCGAGATGCTCGTGCTGCGCAGCGAGGATCTGCGCTACGACGAGATCGCGGCGCTGCTCGATCTCAACCCGTCGTCAGTCGGCACGCTGCTGAGCCGCGCGCAGCAGGCGTTCCGGCAGGAATATGTGAGGCGCTATGGAGATCAGTGATCGCATCGCTACGACCGCATGGATCGATCGCGAGATGGCCATCCTGGATCCGGAGCCGCGGTGGCAGCCGGACTCCGCCGCGGCGCTCGATCGATTTCGCGCTCATCAGACGTCGCGCGTCAGTCACCGCCGCCGCTGGGCGCTCGTCGTCGTGGCCGCAACGGCGATTGGGATCTGCCTTCCGGCGATGTCGGTGACGCGCACGTTCGCGGAGCGCTGCGTCGACGCGTGCGTGGGCCTGACGACGCGCGTGACGAAGGCGCTGCGTCCGAATCGCACGGCTGGCGTGGCGATGGCTGACGTGCGCCAAGCCGCGCCGGAGCTCTCGCTGCGCGACGCCGATGGGGCGCTCGTCGAGCTGTCCGCGCTGCGAGGCCGGGTCGTCGTCGTCAATTTCTGGGCGACGTGGTGCGCGCCCTGCCGCGTCGAGATGCCCTGGCTCGTCGAGCTGCAGGAGCGCTATCGCGGTCGCGGTCTCACGACGATCGGCGTGTCGCTCGACGATGATGGTTGGGCGTCCGTGCGGCCGTTCGCCGAGGAACAAGCCGTCACGTATCCGCTGGCGATCGGCGACGAACGCGTCGCCAGGGCGTACGGCGTCGGCGTCCTGCCAACCACGTTCCTCGTCGATCGGCGCGGGCGCATCGCGGCCGCGCACGAGGGGCTCGTCCCGAAAGAGACGTACGAGCAGGAGATCGCCGCGCTGCTGACGGAGTAGTCGCGCAGCGGCCATCAGATCTTCGTCGCGCGATAGACCTCGGTTTCGTAGATCAGCGTGACGAAGCCGTCCGCGTCGGCGTGCGCGACGTGCAGCGCACGGAGCAGGCTGAGCAGCCGTTCGCCTTCGGGCCCGCTCTTCGGCACGTAGGATGCGCTGCGCGCGCGGCCGATCAGGCCGTCGAGATCGAGCCGCTGCGCGTTCGGAAACGCGACGCGATCGGGCGGCGAGAACACGCCGCTGCGCGTGACGACAGCAGGATCGAACGCCATGCGCTCTTCGGCGATCTCGCCGCCGACGTCGAGGATCGCCTGCCGATAGCCGAGGGTCAGCGGATCCGTCATGCTGCGGCGGTTCCACATGATTGCGAGCCGCCCGCCAGGTTCGAGGATGCGCGCCAGCTCGACGAGCGCCTCGTGCTGACGAAACCAGTGATACGCCTGCGCGCAGAGCGCGAGATCGAACGCCGCCGTGCGCAGGCCCGTCGCTTCCGCCGTGCCCGCGGTCCATTGCACGTTCGCGTGCGGCGCCGCGGATCCGCGCATGACCTCGCCGGGCTCGACCGCGACGACGTGGACGCCGCGATCGGCGAGGAGCCGCGCGGAAATGCCCGTGCCCGCGCCGACGTCAGCCGCGCGCAGACGTGCGGGTGAGCCGAGGCCTTCGAGGATCGCGTCGATCGCAGCGGGCGGATAGCTGGGTCGGTACTTGACGTAGTCGGCGGCGCGATCGTGGAAGCGAGAGACGGAGGGGAGAGACATCGCATCTCACTATCGCACTATCTCGCTATCGCACTATGGCGCTATCGCGCTATCTGGTATCGGGCTATCTCGCTATCTGCCCTCCATCTGGCTATCGGGATATCTGCCCGATCGTGCGTCTATCTGCTCGCAGCGCGAAGACGCACGCTGCCGCCGCTCGTGGCGGCGCTGAGGCGGCCGCCGCCGCCGTTCAGGAGGCCCATGAGCTGCGCGCGTCCAATCGTCGTCGCCGTCAGGTTGAGCCCGTCGACATTGACCGATCCGCCGCTCGTGCTGGCGTCGATGCTGAGCTTCGCCGCCGGATCGATGCCGATCTGAATGCCGCCGCCGGACGTGTGCACGCTGACGTCGGTGGCGTTGGGTCCGATGAAGTCCACGCCGATACTGCCGCCGCTGGTGTTGGCGCGCAGCGTGCCGAGCGCCTCGTGCACGTCGATGCTGCCGCCGGACGTGCCCAGGTCCATCGCGCCGCTGCCGCCGTCGGCCGACACGCTGCCGCCGGACGTGTGCGCCTTGACTGCCGCGGTGCGCGCGCCGCGAACGTCGATCGATCCGCCGCTCGTCCGCAAATCCAGCAGCACGTTCGCCGGCGCGACGAGCGTCGCCGAGATGCTGACGGAGCGGCCCGATCGCTCCCGCACGTCCGAACGCCGTCGCCCAATCACCTCGATGCGGTCGCCGGCCTGCGTGGCGGAGATGTCGTAGTCCTTGAGCAGATCGTCAGCCTCGCGATCGGAGTCTGCATGAATGACCTGCGTGAGCGTCACCTGCACCTGATTGCCGGTGCCCGTCGACGTGCGGATGCTGCCGCCCGAGATCTCGACGTCCACCGTGTGGCCGGCGGCGACGGTGAACGTCCGCTCGAGGCGGCGCTCGATTTGAGCCTGGGCGGGCGCCGCCAACGCGACGAGCGCCAATACGGATGCGGCAACGAAGGCTGTGGGTTTCATGTCTGGCTTGGACGCGGGGATGACGGCAAGGGTTGCCAGGGAACCACTCTCGCACGTGCGAACTTCGAACTTCGAAAATTCAAGCCCCAAGCCCCAAGCCCCAAGCCCGAGTCTGCCTCGTAAGCCGTAAGCCGTAAGCCCGCCCCACGCCCCACGCCTTCCCCAATGCTAGTCTTGCCCCCCATGCCGATACCCGCCCTCGTGCTGACGGGCCAGAGCAGCCAGTACCACGATTGGGCCGTGTCGAGCGCGAAGCTGGCCGCGCGCCTGCGCGAGACGGGCCTGTTCGACGTCGTCGTCGCCACCGCGGCCAACGCGCCGCCGCTCGATCGGCTCGACGTCATCGTCGTGGACTACGAGGGCGAGCGATGGCCTGCGGCGTTCGAGCAGGCGCTCGACGCGCGCATCGCCGGCGGGGGCGGGCTCGTCATCTATCATGCGGCGGACAACGCGTTTCCCGCGTGGCCGGCGTTCCAGGAGATGTGCGGCATCGGCGGATGGGCGGGCCGCGACGAGTCGGTGGGACCCAAGGTCCGCTGGCGCGATGGCCGTCAGGTGCTCGACGACTCACCTGGCGTCGCCATGCATCCGCCCCGACATGATTTCTCCGTCGTCACGCGTGCGCCGGATCATCCGATCGTGCGTGGCCTTCCAGCGTCGTGGCTTCACGCAGACGACGAGCTGTACAGCCAGCTTCGTGGGCCGGCGAAACGTCTCGAAGTCCTCGCGACGGCGACGGCCGATCCGGCGATCCACGCGAAGGCGACCGGCGAGCACGAGCCCGTGCTGATGACAATCGGCTACGGCGCTGGACGCGTCTTCCACACGACGCTCGGACACGTCGGTCCTGCGGACGGATCGAAGACGACCGCGATCGATTGCGCCGGCTTCATCGTCACGATGCAGCGCGGCGCCGAATGGGCCGCGACGGGCGTCGTCACGCAGGCAGTGCCGGAGGATTTTCCAACGGACGGGCGAACGTCTGTGCGCCGAACCTGACCACCTCCGCCAAGGCTCCGGTGGTTCGCCGAAGCCTTGCGCGAAGGCGAAAGGTCCGGCGCTCCGTATGGAAGGCCGAACCTTCAGGTTCGGCCGGATGCGCAGTTGGCGCCGCGTGTGTTTTCGTCGTATCGTCCACGCGTGTCTCGAACCAGCGTCGCGCCCACCCGATCGATTGGTCATTTCGAAGGACAGTGCGACGTCGGCCATCCGAAGATTGCCGGATCGGCGACGTATGACGCCGGGCGAGGCGTGTATCTCGTGTCGTCGGCCGGACTCAACATGTGGGACGTGCGCGACGAGTTTCATTTCATGTGGACGCGTACGACCGGCGACTTCCTGCTGCATGCGCGCGTCGAGTTCCTCGGGCCCAACCGCGAGCCGCATCGCAAAGCCGGCTGCATCGTGCGCGCGGGTCTCGATCACGACGCGCCGTACGCGGACGCATGCCTGCACGGCGACGGCCTGACGTCGCTGCAGTTCCGCCGCCGCGCCGGCGGCATCTCGGAGCAGCTCGTCGCAACGCCCGGCGCGGACGTCGTCGAGCTCGAGCGCAACGGCCAGACGTACACGATGCGCTCCGCCAAGTCCGGTGCGCCCTTCGTAACGACGACGCTGGCGGGCGTGACGCTCGAGGGCGATCTCTACGTCGGATTGTTCCTCTGCTCGCACAACGTCGACATCGTCGAGCGCGCGGCCTTTCACGACGTGCAGTTCGAATTCGCGCGCGTGTAGCGGCCGCCCCCGTGGCGGCCCGAAGCCGCAGATCGCCGGGTCTAAAGACCCGGCCTACAACCGCAAGAACCGCCGCGCGCAGCCCGTGCGACAGATGTAGGCCGGGTCTTCAGACCCGGCGTCAAATCCGCAACCCTGTCTCCCTCGAGAACACGTGCGCGCGCGACGGATCGATCGCGATCCGTACCGTGTCGCCGGGCCGTGCGGTGATGCGATCGCGGAACACGCCGAGCACCGGCTGGCCCGCAATCGTCATCGCGACGTGCGTCTCCGATCCCGTCGGTTCGACGACGAGGACTTCGGCAGGCACGCCGGCTGCGTCGAGTGACAGATGCTCTGGGCGCGCGCCGTAGCGGGCGCGCGTGCCTGGTACGACGGCGCACGAGGCCGGCAACGGCAAGGCGACGCTCGCATCGAGGCGAAAAACGCCGGCGCCGCCGCTCGACGCGACCTCGCCGTCGAGCACGTTCATCGCCGGCGATCCGATGAACGTCGCGACGAAGAGGTTGTCGGGCCGATCGTACAGATCGAGCGGCGCGCCGATCTGCGCCACGCGCCCCTCGTGCAGCACGACGATGCGGTCGGCGAGCGTCATGGCTTCGATCTGATCGTGCGTCACGTGGATCGTCGTGGTCTTCAGGCGCTGGTGGAGCGCCTTGATCTCCGTGCGCATCTGGACGCGCAGCCGCGCGTCGAGGTTCGAGAGCGGCTCGTCGAACAGGAACACGCGGGGATCGCGGACGATCGAGCGGCCCATCGCGACGCGCTGGCGCTGTCCGCCCGACAACTGCTTCGGCAGCCGATCGAGGTATGGCGTCAGGCCGAGCGACTCCGCGGCGGCTCGGACTTTCCGATCGATCGCATCCGGCCGCTCACCGCGCAGCTTGAGCGAGAAGCCCATGTTGCCGGCGACGGTCATGTGAGGATAGAGCGCGTAGTTCTGGAAGACCATCGCGACGTCGCGGTCCTTTGGGGCGACGCCGTTCATCACGCGGCCGCCGATGTGAATCTCGCCGGACGTGACGTCCTCGAGCCCGGCGATCATCCGCAACAGCGTCGATTTCCCGCAGCCAGACGGCCCGACGAGAACGAGGAGCTCGCCGTCGGCGATCTCGACGGACACGCCGTGCACGACTTCGGCCGTCTCGAAGCGCTTGGTGACGTCGCGTAGCGAGACGCTAGCCATGCGACGCCTCCGTCCGATCCCACGCGGGAGATTTCGCGGGATCGATCAGGCGGTCGCCGCGGTCGCGCGCGTCGATGGCCGCGAGGTCGTCCTCGTCGAGCCGCAGATCGAGCGCGCGCAGGTTCGCGGCCATGTGATCGCGCCGGCCCGACGCCGGAATCGCCGCCATGCCCCGTGCCAGCAGCCACGCGAGCGTCACCGTGGCGGCCGATTCGCCGTGCGCCGCCGCGATGCGCCCGATCGCCGGATCCGTCATCACGCGGCCTCCAGCCAGCGGCATGTACGCGGTGACGTCGATGTCCTCCATGGCGCAGCACGCGCGGACGGGATGATTCTGGAAGTAGGGATGGACCTCGACCTGGTTTGTCGCGATCTGTCCCGGGCCGAGCAGAGCCGCCGCGCGCGCGACGAGCGCGCACGGAAAGTTCGACACGCCGATCGACCGCGTCATTCCACGTGCCTTCGCTTCAGCGAGATCGTGGATGTAGCTCTCGAACGGGACGGCGTCCTTCGGCGATGGCCAATGGATCAGCAGCAGATCGACGGCATCGACGCCGATGCACGCGAGACTCTGCTCGACGCTGGGGAGGAAATCGCGCTTGGCGAGATTGACGTCGCCGACTTTGGTCGTGATGAACAGCTCGTCGCGACGCAGGCCGCTGGCGCGCAGCGCGCGGCCGACGTGCGCCTCCGTGCCGTACGTCTGCGCCGTGTCGATGTGCCGATAGCCGAGCTCGATGCCGGTCAGGATCGCGCGATAGCCGCCATCGTCGTGGCGAAGCCATGTGCCCAGACCGAGTCTCGGCATCGCGAGCGAGGCGGCCGTCATCCTTTGATCGCCCCCGCGGCGAGCCCGCCGACGAACAGCCGCTGCAGCAGCAGGAACGCGATCACGATCGGCAGCGTCATGATGAGCGACGCGGCCATCACCGCGCCCCAATCCGTCGTGAACTCGCCCATGAACTCGGCGATGCCGATCGGCAGCGTCTTCACGCTGGCGTCCTGTGCGAACACCAGCGCGAAGATGAACTCGTTCCATGTCGTCACGAACGCGTAGACGACGACGGCGACGATGCCCGGAAGCGAGAGCGGCAGCGTGATGCGAAAGAGAATGGCGAGACGCGAGGCGCCGTCCATGATCGCGGCCTCTTCCAGCTCCACCGGAATCGCGCGAAAGTAGCTCGTCAGCATCCACACCGCGAGCGGCAGCGTGAGGATCGTGTAGACGAGGATCAATCCGAGATAGGTGTTCACCAGCCCGAGCGTCTGGAGGATGACGAACAGCGGGACGACGATCGCGGCGGTCGGCAGCAGCTGGCCGACGAGGACGAACGCCTGCGCCGCGCGCCGGCCGCGGAACCGGAAGCGCGCGAAGCCGTACGACGCGAAGATCGCGAGCACGAGCGCGATGGCCGTCGATCCCAGCGAGATGACGATGCTGTTCAGGAAGTAGCGCGGGATGTTCGACGCCCACAGCACCGTCCGGTAGTGATCGAGCGTCGGCGCGTGCGGCAGCCAGTGCGGCGGCACGCGGTAGAGCTCGCGCGTGCTCGTCACGGACGAGATCGCCATCCAGACGAACGGCGCGAGCGAGATCGCGAGGGTCAGCGCGACGCCGAGTGCGACGCCGGCGCTCGCGCGTCCCTGCCGCATCAGCGCACGCCTCCTTCGTCGGCGGCTCGGAACACGCGCAGATACAGCGAGACGATCGCGAGCGTCGCGGCGAAGAACATCACCGAGAGCGCGGCCGCGTCGTGGAACTGGAACGACTCGAAGGCCTGGCGGAAGATCTGGATCGGCACGACGAGCGTGCGGTTGGCCGGGCCGCCGCGCGTGATCGTGTAGATGATCGTGATCGCGTTCAGGCCCCAGATCGTGAGCAGCAGCGTCACCGCGACGAGTACCGGCCGGATCTGCGGCAGCATCACGTGGCGGACCTCGTGCCAGAACGACGCGCCGTCGACGCGCGCCGCTTCGTAGAGCTCGTCCGGCGCGGCCTGGAGACCCGCGAGGACCATGATCGCGACGAAGGGGAAGAGCTTCCACACGTTGATCGCGATGAGCGCGGGCATCACGAGCGACGGGTCCGTCAGCCAGCCGATCGGCTGCGTCGTGACGCGCGCCGCGGCCAGCAGGTGATTGATGATCCCGAACTCCGTGTGCAGCATCCACGCCCACATCGTCGCGCCCACGATGCCGGGAACGACCCATGGCAGCAGGACGAGCGCGCGCACCAGTCCGCGGCCGCGGAATCGACGGTTGAGCAGGATGCCCACGAGCGTCCCGGCCACGACCTGACACACGATCGACGCGCCGACGAAGTACGCCGTGTTGCGCACGGCGGCGCCCGTCGCCGAGCTCGCGACGGCCGCGCGAAAGTTCGTCAGCCCTACGAATGTCCCGGCCTCGTCCGTTACGCTCAGCACGCCGACGTCGATCACCGGATAGACGATGAGCATCGCGAGCGCGAGCAGCGCCGGGAGGACGAACAGCAGTCCGGTTGACGAGGTACGGGTGCGGCGGATCCGCGAATCGCGACGCGTCATCGATCCAGCAATGCCTGCATGTCCATGGCCGCGGCATCCATCGCCTGTTGCGGCGTCGCTTCCTTCAGGAGGATGCGCTGCACCTGGTCGAAGAACACCTGGACGATTTGCAGCCACTGCTTCTGCTGCGGAAGGGCGCGCGCGTGCTGCAGCATCCGCTTGTAGACGTCGAGCATCGGGTCTGCAAATCGCGGCAGCGCCATCGCCGAGACACGCGCCGGAAACGTGTCGGTGAAGAAGCCCATGTGCTCCGGCTCGAGCAGGAACGCGATGAGCTGCCTGGCTTCCTCCGCGTGCTTCGCGGCCTTCGGGACGATGAAGCTCCAACCGCCGAGCACGGCGGTCGTGTCCGTTCCTTCGGGATGCGGGATCGCCATCACGCCGAAGTCGAGCGACGGGTTCTCGCGGCGGATCGGGCCGATGTCGAACGGTCCCGATTGGTACATTGCCGCGGTTTCAGAGACGAACAATCGGCGATTCGCCAGGCCATCGTCGGACAGCGCCGACGGCTGCGCGACGTGATGTTTGAGGAACAGATCCGTGTAGAACGTCACGCCGGCGACGGCCGCCGGCTGATTGACGATCGCCGTCTTCATGTCGGCGCTGAGCAGATCGCCGCCGCTCATCCAGATGAATGGCAGCGCGCGGAAGAGCGTGTTGCCGACCTCGCCGCCGGCGGTGATCGCGAATCCGTACTGCCGCTTGCCGTCGCGCGTCTTCGTGAGCCGCTTCGCCGCGTCGACGAATGCCGGCCACGTCTCCGGCGGATGCGCGGGATCGAGCCCGGCGTCGCGGAACATCGCCGCGTTGAACAGAATCGCGTGCGCGTCGAGACGGAACGGCGCGGCCCAGAGCCGGCCGTTCCACGACGAGGTCTCGAGCGCCGCGGGGATGTAGTCCGATCGATCCGTCACCACGTCGTCGAGCGACAGCAGGAGGTCGGCCTGCGCGTACGGGACGATCCAGCCCTGCTGCGCCTCGATGAGATCCGGCGGCGATCCCGACCGAAGCGACGTCTGGATGCGCGTGGGCAGGCCGTCGGGCACGGACACCTGCACGACGACGGTGATGCCGGGATGCGCGGCTTCGAAGTCCTTGGCGAGCGTACGGGCGCGCGCTTCGCCCCAGCTCGGCGTCCACCAGACCAGCTCGTTTGCCGGCGCGCGGCGGCAGACGACGGCCGAGACCGCGAGGGCCACGGCAAGCGCGAGATGTGCGAAGCGCTGAACGGGCATCGCGCGAGTGTTACCGGCGCGCCTTCAGGCGCTCGATGGCTTCGAAGTGGAGGCAGCCGGGCAGCATCTGCATCAGCTCGACGCGGTTGCCGTCCGGATCCTCGACCCACGCCTGCGCGTTGCGATCGACGGCAACCTTCTTCGGCCGGGAGAGCTGGACGCCGCGCGCTTCGAGACGGGCGATCACAGCGTCGATGTCGTCGACCGTGAAGCAGACGTGGTTGTAGCCGACCGCTTCGGTCGCCGGGGAGCGATCGCCTTCGCCGCCGGGGAACAGCTCGACGTACTGATCGTCGGTGACGCGCAGGTAGACGATCCACAGCGCGCCGTCCTTGTCGAGGCGGAACATCTCCTCGAAGCCCATCTTGTTGACGTAGAAGTCCAGCGATCGATCGATGTCCTTGACGCGGATCGCGACGTGTCCCAGCGACGTGATGCCCTGCATGTCT